>NZ_DS022299.1:2349706-2664873 GCF_000153825.1 Synechococcus sp. RS9916 | reverse complement strand
CCGTCATTCCTTTGAGTTTCACACTTGCGTGCGTACTCCCCAGGCGGAACACTTAACGCGTTGGCTACGACACCGGAGGGGTCGATTCCCCCGACACCTAGTGTTCATCGTTTACGGCCAGGACTACAGGGGTATCTAATCCCTTTCGCTCCCCTGGCTTTCGTCCATGAGCGTCAGTTATGGCCCAGCAGAGCGCCTTCGCCACTGGTGTTCTTCCCGATATCTACGCATTTCACCGCTACACCGGGAATTCCCTCTGCCCCTACCACACTCTAGTCCAGAAGTTTCCACTGCCATGATGGAGTTAAGCTCCACTTTTTAACAGCAGACTTTCTGGACCGCCTGCGGACGCTTTACGCCCAATAATTCCGGATAACGCTTGCCACTCCCGTATTACCGCGGCTGCTGGCACGGAATTAGCCGTGGCTTATTCATCAAGTACCGTCAGATCTTCTTCCTTGATAAAAGAGGTTTACAGCCCAGAGGCCTTCATCCCTCACGCGGCGTTGCTCCGTCAGGCTTTCGCCCATTGCGGAAAATTCCCCACTGCTGCCTCCCGTAGGAGTCTGGGCCGTGTCTCAGTCCCAGTGTGGCTGATCATCCTCTCAGACCAGCTACTGATCGATGCCTTGGTGAGCCATTACCTCACCAACTAGCTAATCAGACGCGAGCTCATCCTCAGGCGAAATTCATTTCACCTCGCGGCATATGGGGTATTAGCAGCCGTTTCCAGCTGTTGTCCCCCTCCTGAGGGCAGATTCTCACGCGTTACTCACCCGTCCGCCACTAACCCGAAGGTTCGTTCGACTTGCATGTGTTAAGCACGCCGCCAGCGTTCATCCTGAGCCAGGATCAAACTCTCCGTTGTAGATCATTTCCTCTTAGACGTTTTTCACATCCTCAAAATGATTTGCTTCACCCGCAAAGCAGCAAAAATGCTCTCCGCAGTTGTTGCCTCCTTTCAGCTGACACAAAAAGGGTTCTTAAGAGTGCACTTCTAGATCTCTCTATCCATGACTTTCCAGAATCTCAGATCCGGTTGTTGCTCCGTCACTTCGCACACCGGCAACAAAGAGGCTCGTGAAAACCTCCCCGTTGCAGCGAATGACTTCAACGCAACGAAAATTTTTGACGGGACCTCACACCTTTATCGCAATTCCATTCAGCTCCTCACCTCACCTTTCAGTTCGGCTCAAAACCAAACGCGATAAAAGCGTCAGTTCCTAAACTTTTCAATTGTCCAGGTTCTCGCTTCCCTACTCCCTCTCAGGAGTGGTTCTGCGCTGCGGCCTCGCGACCGCCTAATGAACTTACAACACCGTGGGATCGCTCCCTCATCTGTTGCAAGCGCCACAGACACAACAAAGCTCTCGCCTCATCAGACCGTGACCTGCGCTCTCGCCTCTCGGCTCCTGCGCAGTCCAAAAACATAACCCATCACTGGGCTGTGCGCAACATCCAGCGAGCTCATCACTTCTCCAGACTGTCTTCCACTGCCCAAATCCTTTGGCATTACTAGCGTTTACCTAGGACGCCCCTTCAAGCGCCATGGCAGGACGCTTCAGCCAACAGAACCAGCGCGTGCGGCCGAGCTCCAAGGAAGACCAGGTTGTTGAGAAAGCGAAGGAACACTTCGAACGCACCTTGATCCAGATCGCCGGGTCTGTCGCTGGGTCGGTTGCGGCCTTGGAACATCCAAGCCATGACGAAGCCCTGAATTACGGAGAAATCTTCCTGCGCGACAACGTGCCGGTGATGGTCTATCTCCTGACCCAACGGAGGTACGACATCGTCCGGCATTTCCTCACGGTCTGCCTTGATCTGCAGAGCACCACCTATCAGACCCGCGGTGTTTTCCCCACGAGCTTTGTCGAGGAGGGCGATGCACTCCTAGCGGATTACGGCCAACGCTCGATCGGTCGGATTACCTCTGTCGATGCCAGTCTCTGGTGGCCTGTGCTCTGCTGGCTTTACGTCAAGCACAGCGGCGACGAGGAGTTCGGTTCAAGCCAGAAGGTGCAACGCGGCATCCAACTGTTACTGGATCTGGTTCTGCATCCCACCTTCGAAGGCACGCCAGTGCTGTTCGTTCCCGACTGCGCGTTCATGATTGATCGCCCCATGGATGTGTGGGGTGCTCCGCTGGAAGTGGAAGTGCTGCTGTACGGATCACTGCGCAGCTGCATCAAGCTGATGGAACTGAGCCGGCGCCACCACGACAGTCGTCTGCTGGATCAACGCTTGGTGCTCACACGTCAGTGGGTCCATGACCTGAGGCAATTTCTGCTTAAGCACTACTGGGTCACCAGTAAGACCATGCAGGTGCTGAGGCGAAGACCAACCGAGCAATACGGAGACAACCAGCACCAGAACGAATTCAACGTTCAACCCCAGGTGATTCCGGATTGGTTACAGGACTGGCTGGAAAACCGAGGTGGCTACTTGATAGGGAACATGCGGACAGGTCGTCCGGACTTCCGCTTTTACAGCCTCGGAAATTCCTTGGGCTGTCTCTTCGGGCTACTGACCAGCCCCCAACAACGAGCCTTGTTTCGGCTTGTGCTCCATAACCGCGATCATCTGATGGCCCAGATGCCCATGCGCATCTGCCACCCGCCCATGGATGGACTCGAATGGCAGAACAAAACTGGATCAGATCCCAAAAACTGGCCGTGGAGCTACCACAACGGTGGCCATTGGCCGAGCTTGCTCTGGTTTTTTGGGGCATCGATCTTGCTGCATGAGCGCCGACACCCCCATGCTGATGTGCTGCTGATGGGGCAAATGAAAGCCCTGCTGGAAGAAAGCTACTGGAGTCAGCTCAATCAACTGCCACGCCAACAATGGGCGGAATATTTCGACGGCCCCACAGGAACGTGGGTCGGACAGCAATCACGCACGTATCAGACCTGGACCATCGTTGGTTTCTTGCTGCTCCACCACTTTCTTCGCACCCGTCCAGAAGATGTGGAGATCCTCGATCTTGAGGAGCTTTTTGGGACCGGCGCAGACAACGATGAGGCATCAGCCTCCGAATCCCAGCCATAAAAAAGCCCGGTCGTCGACCGGGCTTTGAAAACGGTGTTCGTAACAATGAATCAGAAAAGACCCAGGGTCAGGGACTTGTCGATCGGAAGAGCAGCACCGATGCCGAGATAAATGGTGGTGACAGTTCCGAAAAGGAAGACTGCCATCGCCACAGGACGGCGGAAAGGGTTTTGGAACTTGTTGAAGCTCTCGATGAACGGAACCAACATCAGACCCAAAGGAACGAGGGTCTGCAGAGCGATCCCGAGGAGCTTATTGGGAACGACGCGCAGAATTTGGAAGACGGGGTAGAGGTACCACTCGGGAAGAATTTCCAGAGGAGTGGCAAACGGATCAGCCTTGTCCCCAAGCATGGCAGGGTCAAGCACGGCGAGGCCCACCACACAAGCAATGGTGCCAAGGATCACCACTGGGAAGATGTAGAGGAGATCGTTAGGCCACGCAGGCTCACCGTAATAGTTGTGACCCATGCCCTTGGCCAACTTGGCGCGCAGCTTGGGATCGGCGAGATCAGGCTTCTTGAGAATGTGCATTGGAATGACCAGTACGTGTTCGCTTGAAACTGAACGGATGTGGCTGGATCACAAGGGACCGGAGATGCCCTGCTTCCGGATCATCAGGAAGTGCATGAGCATGAACACGGCCAGCAGCCAGGGCATCACAAAGGTGTGAAGGCTGTAGAAGCGGGTGAGGGTGGACTGACCCACGCTCTCGCCGCCCCGAAGCAATTCGACCATGAAGTCACCAACAACAGGAATAGCTGCGGGCACGCCGGACACGATCTTCACAGCCCAATAACCAACCTGGTCCCAAGGAAGGGAATAGCCGGTCACGCCGAAGGAAACGGTGATCACTGCCATGGTGACGCCGGTGACCCAGGTGAGCTCACGAGGACGCTTGAAACCTCCAGTCAGATACACGCGGAACACGTGCAGGATCAGCATCAGCACCATCATCGAGGCGCTCCAGCGGTGGATGGAGCGGATCAGCCAGCCGAAGCTGACATCGGTCATCAGGTACTGAACCGAGGAATAGGCCTCAGCCACAGTCGGCTTGTAATAGAAGGTCATCGCGAATCCAGTCGCGAACTGGATCAGGAAGCAGACCAGGGTGATCCCGCCAAGGCAATAAAAGATGTTGACGTGGGGGGGCACGTACTTGCTGCTGATGTCGTCAGCGATGTCCTGAATTTCAAGACGTTCCTGGAACCAGTCGTAGACAGGTGAGGAGTTCGCCATGCAGAAGTGGGCTTGGATTGCGAGAGTCTACTGAACACATCCCAGCGATCGCGCCAGGTATGAAGTCGATGTTGCCGACTGTTAATCGCCAATGGACCACCTGGCGACAAGTGGCCACAGCACTGGTGTCCTTGGTGCTGAGCACGGTGCTGGTCGCCAGCCCAGCCATCGCGCTGAACGACGCCCAGCAGCTGGTGGTGGAGAGCTGGAAGCTGGTCAACCAGAGCTACGTCAATCCTGATCGCTTCGAGGAGGTGCACTGGAAGCGGTTGCGCCAGAAGGCTTTAGAGGGAACGATCACCAGCAGTGAGCAGGCCTACAGCGCCATCGAGACCATGCTCAGCCCTTTGGGCGATCCCTACACCCGGCTGCTGCGCCCGGATGACTACACCGTCATGAAGGCCAGCAATCAAGGCAGCCTCAGTGGTGTCGGCCTGCAACTGGCCCACGGCAGTGACGATGGCCGCGTGGTCGTGATTGCCCCTCTGGAGGGTTCACCTGCCGCAGAAGCAGGGGTGGTAAGCGGGACTGCAGTTTTAGCTGTGAATGGTGAACCCACCGACGGCCTCGGGCTGGAAGCAACCGCAGCACGCTTGCGTGGTGATGTGGGAACCCAGGTGGTGCTGAATCTGCAAGCCCCAGATGGCACCACAGATGAAGTGACCCTGGAGCGACGCAGCGTGGATCTGCGCCCAGTCCGCACCCGACGCCTGCGTCAGAACGACCACACCCTCGGTTATCTGCGCATTACCCAGTTCAGCGAGGGGGTGCCCCAGCAAGTGCAGGAAGCCATCGCCGAACTGTCTGAAAAGGGAATCGAAGGACTTGTTCTCGATCTGCGCAACAACTCCGGTGGCCTGGTGAGCGCTGGGCTGGCAGTGGCGGACGCTTTCATCAGCAACGATCCCATTGTTGAAACCAGGAATCGCGAAGGGATCGCCGATCCAATCCAGGCCAGTGCCCTCACCCTCTACGACGGGCCGATGGTGACACTGGTGAATGGAGGCACCGCCAGCGCAAGCGAGATTCTCGCCGGAGCACTCCAGGACGATGGCCGCTCACAACTGCTGGGGAGTCGAACCTTCGGGAAAGGGCTCATCCAGACCCTCACCAATCTCAGTGACGGCAGTGGCCTCGCAGTGACCGTGGCGGGGTATCTGACTCCCAGTGGGCGCGACATCCAGGGACAGGGCCTGGAGCCTGACAGGCGACTCGATCAACCCGAACCCCTCAATCCTGGCGGGGACGGAGACAGCTGGCTGATCGATGCCCAACGGGTCCTTGAGCCCCTGCTCGAGAGCAACGCAGAACAAAATCCAAGCCCGGAGGAGGCAACCTCAGCGGATGCAGCCGATCCGGATGCGATTTGATCCGTGATGGCGTCACGCACGTATCACGATCCACTGCATCGCAGCATCCAGCTTGCTGGCGAGGATCCCGCTGAAGCCATGGTGATGGGGCTGGTGGACAGCCGCCCTTTCCAGCGACTGCGGCGGATCAGGCAGTTGGGGCCCGCCTTCCTCACCTTTCATGGCGCGGAGTCGAGTCGCTTCACCCACTCGCTGGGGGTGTTTCATCTGGCACGTCTCGCCTTCCGCAGGCTGGTGCAACTCGATCCGAGCTTGAACGAACAGAAAAGGGTGCTGTACGCCGCGGCCCTGCTTCACGATCTCGGCCATGGCCCCCTGAGCCATACCGGTGAGGAGATGTTCGGGCTCCATCACGAGAGCTGGTCAGCCCGCCTCGTGCGCGAACATCCAGAGATCAACCCATTGCTGGAACAGCTGGCCCCAGGCACGGCGGAGGGAGTCGCATCCTTGCTGGAGCATGGACGCGCTGAGCGCCCGGTGATCAAGGCCCTGGTCAGCAGCCAGCTGGACTGCGATCGGCTGGACTATTTGATGCGCGACAGCCACAGCACCGGCACCCGCTACGGCCAACTGGATCTGGAGCGCATCATCGCGGCCCTCACCCTGGCCCCGGATGGAGACCTGGCCATCGACCCCAAAGGACTCATGGCTGTGGAGCACTACCTGGTGGTGCGAAATCTGATGTACCGCAGCGTCTACACCCATCGCCTGAATGTGGTGTGCAACTGGATGTTGGAGCGTCTGATTCGTCTGGCCAGACAACTCGGGGGCGATCGGGTGTGGTGCGATCCAGTGATGGCCATCTGGCTTTGGGAACCCGATGCCCTGACACCCGAAGCCTTTCTGGCCAATGACGACCTGCGCACGGGCTATCACCTGCAGCGCTGGGCGGAGGAGGCACCCGCTCCGCTGGCCTCACTCTGTAGCCGCTTCCTCGATCGTCGCCTTTTGAAAGCCACGGCCGTCGGCCACCTCAAGCCGAGCGAGCAGCTGGAAGCACTGACGCTGGCGCGTCGTCTCAGCGAACAGACAGGCATGGACCCCGAACATTGCTGCGGCTTACGCCATCAACAGATCCGCGGGTATCACCCCTATCGCGGCGGCCTGCGGTTGTGGGATGGCGTGATGCTGCAAGGGCTCGAGCAGGTTTCAGCACTGGTGCAAAGTCTCTCCACCCCAGCGGCCACGGCCTGGATGATCCATCCGCGCGAAATTCAGTCGGATTTGCGATACGCACTGCAGGGCGAAAACTTCAGCAATGGCGCCTAGCGTCTAGTCACGGGTCACGCTTCTGCCCACCTTTCCCACCACACCGATGGCCGCTGATGACATCCCAGGCATGCGCCAGCGACTCACTCTTCCGCAACCGCGAAGGGCCCACTGGGAAGACACTCTTCCCCAGCAGCTGCAAGCGCTGTCCCCAGGCCCTCTCGAACTGATCGCTCATGGTTGGCTGCTGCGGTGCAGAGACTTTCGGCAGCTCCAGCACCTGTTGGCAGGATCCGGATTCACCATTGCTCAACTGCAAACGCTGAATCCCCAGACAGCGGTCAGCGCCCAAGCCCTGGGCTTGCCCGTGGAGCTGCAGCAAACCGGGAGTGCTGCGCCAAGCCCACCCCAAAGCACGGATTCACTACGCCTGCACAGGGGCACGCTTCGGGCAGGTGACCGCTTGGACAGCGAAGGGGACCTGTTGGTCCTGGGGGACGTAAACCCCGGAGCCACAGTCACAGCAGTTGGTGACGTCATGGTTTGGGGGCGGCTGCGCGGGGTGGCCCATGCCGGACGTCAAGGTGATCAATCCGCTCGCATCGTGGCTCTGCAGCTCCGCCCGCTGCAACTGCGGATCGCCGATCAAGTGGCGCGTGGCCCCGAGGATCAACCCCTGGCGGGTCTGGCCGAAGAAGCACGCATGAGTGGCGGAGAAATCGTGATTGAGCCCGCGGATCCCAGGCTTTCGAAGCACCTGATCGGGATCGAGTGATCAGGAACTGAAGGGAAATGATTGGCCTGAAGCTTTGACCACCCTTAAGGTGGCGCGACTTCCCGGGAATCCGTGGCGTCCACTTCGCGAACGATCCTGATCTGCTCCGGTAAAGGAGGGGTCGGGAAAACCACACTGACAGCCAACCTCGGCATCGCCTTAGCCCGACTGGGGCTTCGCACGGTTGTGCTCGATGCCGATTTCGGCCTGCGCAACCTGGACCTACTGCTGGGTCTGGAGAATCGGATTGTCTTCACCGCGCAGGAGGTGCTGGCCGAGACCTGTCGCCTGGAACAGGCTCTGGTCAAGCACAAGCAGGAGCCGAACCTTGCTCTGTTGCCGGCAGGTAATCCACGCATGCTCGAGTGGCTCAAGCCTGAGGACATGCAGGCAATCGCCAAGATGCTGGAGCAGCAGTTCGATTACGTGCTGATCGACTGCCCGGCCGGCATCGAAGACGGCTTTAAAAATGCTGTTGCTGCAGCGAAAGAAGCGATCGTGATCACGACGCCGGAAGTGTCTGCGGTACGCGATGCTGATCGCGTGATCGGGCTGCTGAACACCCACGGCGTCAGCCCTGTGCAATTGGTGCTCAACCGGGTCCGTCCCAAGATGATGGCCAATCAGGAAATGCTTGCGGTCGACGACGTCACCGACATCCTTGCTCTGCCCCTACTGGGTCTGGTCCTGGAGGACGAGCAGGTCATTGTGAGCACAAACCGTGGTGAGCCCTTGACGCTGAATGGAAGTCACTCTCCTGCGGCCCGTGCTTACGGGAATGTGGCCCGTCGACTGCAGGGAGAAGAAGTGCCCCTCATTGATCCCTCCAAGGAACGGAGTGGACTCCGCGCCAAGGTGCGCCGACTGATGCAAAAGAAGATTTTCTGAAACCGATGACCCTGCGCGACATTCTCGACAAATTGCTGAACCGACAGCCCGCCAGCGCCAGCACAGCGCGTGAAAGGCTGCAGTTGGTGCTCGCCCATGACCGCAGTGATCTGAGTCCAGAACTGCTGGATCAGATGCGGCGCGAGATTTTTGAAGTGGTGGCGAAATATGTGGAGATTGACCTCTCCGAGGGCGACGTGAGCCTGGAAACCGAAGACCGCGTCACGGCCCTTGTGGCCAACCTTCCGATCCGTCGTCCGCTTGCGGTCAACCGCAACGAGAGCTGAGATGCCGACAACCGGGGAATGCTTGCTCATGCCTGCATTCCTCGACGTCATGCCCCGTTTCTCGTTAAGCCCAGCCGAAATGGTTTGAACGCGCTGCTGCTCGAGGGTCTGAGCAATAAAGCCATCGCCTCCCAGCTGATGCTGAGTGTGCGAACCGTCGAATCCCATGTGAGCCACTCCCTGGCAAAAACCGGATGCCGCAGCCGATTGGAGCTCGTGATCTGGTTGATGACCCACACCCCAATGCAGAGCTGAGAGTCGGCCGGTACAGTGCGATCGACGCCGGCTTAGCTCAGCGGTAGAGCAGCGCTTTTGTAAAGCGAAGGCCATCGGTTCAAATCCGTTAGCCGGCTTCAATCCATGCGTCCTGACAGCAGCCAGAGCGCCACCAGCAGCAACATCCAGGGAAGGAAGCTGAGATTGGTCAAGGCCGTGCCGAGCTGAATCAGCGGGTCGAACAACCAAAGCCCAAGGCTCTGCAGGATCACAACCAGGGCAATCAACCAGAGCATGGTGGAGATGAATCCACTCCTGCGGGCATCACAGCACCTGCACGCAAGGTCTGCCAACTCCCTGAGTCTTGCCAGGCCAGCACCGTGCTGGCCAATCCCTGCGGTGCGGGCCATGGTGTCGGCCCCAACAACGGCAGATCGGGGAAATAACAATGCGCTTGGGCAGCGGTCAATGCCGCAGCATCGCCGGAAGGATTGGCACTGGTGGTGGCCAAAGGGCCCGTACGCGCCAGAAGCTGTCTGGCCTGCGCACAAGCCGGCACCCTGAGCCCCAACGTTGTGGCACCCGGATTGAGCGCACGCAACCAGGATTGCGCCAGCGCATCACCGGCAATCGGCAGCACCATGGTGAGGGCCCCAGGCCAATGGAGTTGCGCCAGTGGACGCGCAGCAGCCTGGGCCTCAGGCCTGACCAGAGCAAGCAAAGCTTCCGCGTTTGCAGCCATCAGGATCAGAGGCTTTTCAGAGGGCCGCTGCTTCAGGGTCCAAATCTGGCGAGCATGGCCCGGCAACGCGATGAGAGCAGGAAGAGTGTCCGTAGGCATCAAGCCGGCCCCTCCTGCCAATAAACAGCGGGCCATCGCATCTGTCGAGCAGACGTTGGGCTGGCCAGTAGGTGACGGATGATCGGCCATCGACATGCCGTTCGTCGGCAAAACCCTCTTCAGCCTGCTGCACGACGGGCCAAGGCAAAGCGACGAATACCCTCCAAATCCTGAGCAGCTTGAACGTCGCGCAATCCAGCGTTCGTCATCAGCGCCAACACCGCCTCGCTCTGATCGTGGTGATGCTCCAGCAACAACCATCCCCCCGGAGCCAAAGCTTCAGCAGCGCCATCCAACAACAGACGGCAGCAATCCAGCCCGTCTAAACCACCATCAAGGGCCAAACGCGGCTCGTGATCACGCACGACGGGATCCAATTGATCCACCACCCCCGCAGGGATGTAAGGCGGGTTTGATACCACCAGGTCCAATTGCCCCCACCAGGGCCGCAACGGCTGCCACCAACTGCCCTGATGCAACTGCCAAGCCATGCCATCAGCCCACGACTCAAGATTGCGGCGGGCCAAGGCCAGGGCTGCAGCGCTGCAATCGACAGCGTGTCCTTGCCAGCCGGATAACTGACGCGCCAAAGCGACCGCCACAGCTCCGGAACCCGTTCCCAGATCAGCCCAAATCCGCCCCCGACCCCATTGAGGAGAAGGAGACTGAAGGCCCCGAGCCACGGCAAGATCCACCAAAAGCTCGGTTTCCTGGCGGGGGATCAACGCATCGGGCGACACCCACAATTCCAGATCACGCCAGGGACAGCGGCCCACCAGATGCTGCAGGGGAATCTGACGCTGGCGATGCAGAAGCCACTGCTGCTCTAAAGCTTCCAATGAGCAAGCCAGTGTCAGCTCCACACCATCGGGATCCAACTGCAGACGCTGCAAATCCGGCCAGCGCAATCCAGCGGCCAGATCCAGCAACCAATCGAGGTCGGCCGCGTGACCACCGTCCCCCAGTAGGCGACGGCGCCATGCCAGCAGGTCGGATCCCTTGAGAGGCGGCGAGACCATCCGTCCAGCTAAGCAAGACGCCAGCGCATTCCCGCTTCAGCTTTCAGCACACCCTCCAACTCCAGTTGCACCAGTTGTTGAGCCAGAGCAGCTGGAGAGCGGCCCAAACCTTGGGCCAATTGCTGGAGCGTGGCTCCGTCTTCCAACAGCGTCATCAACGCAGGATCGTGAAGAGCTTTGTGCGACGCCACCCCATTGCGAAGGCCCTGCACCCCACACAGGGGCGTGAGTGGTCCCGCTCCCAAACCCTCGACCCATTGTTCAGGATCCAGCAACGGCCGGGCCTGGTCGATCAACAGCTGATTGCTTCCCCGCGCCGAATGCCGAAGAACATCCGCTGGCATCGCCCAGAGCGCGCGTCCCTGCGTCTTGGCCGCCTTAGCTGATAACAGTGCACCACTGCCTTCTGGACATTCGACAACCACGACCGTCTGGGCAAGAGCCACCAGCAACCGATTCCTCAGAGCAAAGCTCGAGCGCTGCACACGGCCCCCCGGAGCAAGCTCAGTGATCAGCAGGCCTGCACGGGCGACATCGGACTGCAACTGACGATGCTCTGGCGGGTAGGCCCTTTCCAATGGGGTCCCCAGTACGGCAACGGGCTGTCCGCCCCCACGCAGGCAACCTTGATGCACTGCAGCATCAATCCCCTCAGCCAGCCCACTCACCACGGGCCACCCCGCCCGGGCCAACGTTTCCCCTAACTTCTCTGCCGCACGCAACCCATGGGCAGACGGTCGCCTTGAACCGACAACGGCAACAGCGTGACCCGAACCCAGCGGAGCAAACAGGGAATCATTGCCCTCCCAGAAGACCATCATCGGAGGCCTGTCCAGCGCATGAAAACCCTTGGGCCATTGGGAATCCACAGGCAATAACAATCGCTGGGGGAGTGGAAGACGCGGATCAGGCCCCAAACGTTGGCGATGCCGCTCCAGCGCGCAGATCAGCTGATCCGACCAGCGCAACGCCATCCGCAACTGGTCCAATGGCCAGGTCCAGAGACCGCCGAGGTCGGTTCCGTGCTCAAGGGCGACTCGCTGAAGCTGGGCCAACCGAGCAGGACCAACCCCAGGACACTGCGCCCATAGCCACCACCAACGCCGCACAGCACCCATTCGCCAACAGTACAAAGGTACTACTTAATCAGCTGCGCGATCTTCGCCGCGCACCAGCACTGCGAGCGCTTCCGCCAAAGCGACAGGCGCCTCCCGCACCACTCCACGTTTGCCATCTGCGACACGCAGCAGCACGAGCTCCACTGTCGCCTCAGCCGCACACGTTCCATCAGGGAGACAGAAGCGGGACTCCCAAGGCCAACGCACACCCCGACGCGGTAGGGCCCTGCTTTCAAGCGTCACTAAATCGCCATGGGCCAAGGCATGGCGATACGTCAACTCAAGCCGGACCACAGGCATCTCGTAGCCCTCTTCAGAGACCCGGCCATAGGGCATCCCTGCCGAAGCCAGAGCCTCGACTCGAGCCTCTTCCAACCAAGACACGTAGGAGCCGTGCCACATCACGCCAGCATGGTCGGTGTGCTGCGGGAGAACTCGCTTTTTAAGGCGCCATGGATGAGTCGTAACGCTCTCAGTCACCGTGGTTCTGAAGACAGAGTCTCGCCATAGGCTGCAGCAAAGCCTGAACGAAACCGTGTTCAAGAATCTCCTGATCGCCGATTCCGGCAAGGGACACGTGGAAGAGATGGTGCGAATGCTGCGGGATTTGCCCGGGTTCCGCACCGCGCGGATCAACCTGCTTCATGTCGTCCCGGAACAGGGCAGCGCAGGCTCTGAGGAACACTGGGGCGCCGCCGCATCGCTCCTGGCCCAAGCCGTAGGACGCATGGGTTTGGATGCAAGCGAAGTGAATTCGATCATCCGCAACGGCGACGCCAAGCAAACCGTGCTGAAGGTGGCAGAGGAATTGGATGCCGATCTGATTGTGATGGGCTCCCGCGGCCTGGGACGCCTGCAATCGATCCTCGCCAACAGCACGAGTCAGTACGTCTTCCAGCTCTCAACCAGACCCATGCTGCTGGTGCGCGATGACCTTTATGTCCGCCATGTCAACCGGTTGATGGTGACCGTGGATGGCACCGGCGTCGGCGATGACGCGCTCAAAATCGCCTGCGAAATGATCCGCGACATCCCCGGCGGACAGCTGATCGGCGTGCATGTTGCCAGGCAGGAACTGGCTCCATCTCGGGGCGCATCCAGCAAAGGCGACGACCTGCTGAACAATGCGGTTCAGAAGGCTCGCACCTTTGGGGTTGAACTCAAGCCGATGCACGTCACCGATGCCGACGTTGGTCGGGGCGTCTGCAAAGCCGCTGAAGAGAGCAACGCAGACCTGGTGGTGATTGCCTCCCAAGACCGCCGTCCACTTGTCGCCCGCGGCCTTGTGGATCTCGACAAGTTGTTGGGTGGATCAGTGAGCGATTACATCCGAGTGCACGCACCTGCCCCGGTGATGCTGGTCAGGGAACCGGAGCGGGGCTGATCACCCCCTCCGGCCTCACGCCTCAATCAACCCTGGCGGCTGTTGGTCTGGATGTACAGGATGAGCAGGAAGATCGTCGGAACCAGAACAAACAGCAGGCTGGCAACAAATCCGAGATCGTTGGTTTCCATGGCTGATAAAAGATGCATCCGGAAGGTATCACCGTTCGGCGACCTTCCGGAACCTTGCATCAGCCCTCGTCACCGGGCGTAGCAGCATCCAGCTCAACCCCGGCCTCGGCTGACGACTCGCCACCGGCATCGGCCGACTCATCGGCATCGTCTTCATCCACCTCCACGACGGGCCAGGCGGTGGGACCAGCCGGAAGCTCCTGGGCTCGTGCGGCAGCAATTTTGCCTTCACGATCAGGGAGGCCCGTCTGGGGCTTGGTCAACACAATCGCCGACCGTTGCACAAGGGCCTGACAGGCCAAGCGCCAATCTTCTGGGCGACGCTTGAGCTTTGCGTCCTCAACGGCCGTGCGCGGCGACAGCGAATCTGGCCCAGCACCACCCGAGATCTCCACAAAACAGGTAATGCACTGGCCGCAGCCATTGCAATTTCCAAGCCGACCCTTGAGGCCGTAAAGCTCGATCCCCTCCCGGAGCGCCACATCCCTAAGGTTTTCGCCCGGGTAGCACTCCACATCCCGACCTTCACGAACGAATCGAATGACGGGCATGGCGCTCAAGAGAAAGGTCAGCGCATCATTCTGAGGCCCAGAGTTTCGTTTTGTAACCGTGGGCGCCCGCAAAGGCTTCCTCATCTCACGGGCACGAGCGAGCAACAGCACAGGGCCAGGGCATGGCCAACTTGACCAAACCCCTGGCACAACACGTTGCAGCTCACGACAGCAGCGCCCGATCACAAGGGAGCACCCCTTACGATCGCGAGGTCTGGCTGCTTTAGCAGCTGCGTTCCCCCGAACCTGACCCATGGGATTGCCCTGGTATCGGGTGCACACAGTCGTCATTAACGACCCCGGCCGTCTTCTGGCCGTGCACCTCATGCACACCGCCCTCGTTGCCGGCTGGGCCGGCTCGATGGCCCTTTACGAACTCGCCATTTTCGACCCCTCGGATCCTGTTCTGAATCCGATGTGGCGTCAGGGCATGTTTGTGATGCCCTTCATGGCCCGCCTCGGTGTGACCGGGAGCTGGGGTGGCTGGAGCATCACCGGTGAAACCGGTGTTGACCCTGGCTTCTGGAGCTTTGAAGGCGTCGCTGCTGCCCACATCATTTTCAGTGGCCTGCTGATGCTGGCTGCCATCTGGCACTGGACCTACTGGGATCTCGAGATCTGGCAGGACCCCCGTACCGGTGAACCGGCACTCGACCTGCCCAAGATCTTCGGCATTCACCTGCTGTTGGCCGGTCTTGGCTGCTTCGGCTTCGGAGCGTTCCACCTCACTGGTGTATTTGGCCCCGGAATGTGGATTTCTGATCCCTACGGATTAACAGGACACCTTGAAGCCGTTCAACCGGCATGGGGCCCAGAAGGCTTTAACCCCTTCAACCCGGGCGGCATCGTCGCCCACCACATTGCCGCAGGCATTGTTGGCATCATTGCCGGCATTTTCCACATCACCAGCCGTCCGCCTGAGCGTCTCTACAAAGCGCTGCGTATGGGCAACATTGAGACGGTGCTCTCAAGCGCGATTGCCGCTGTGTTCTTCGCAGCCTTCGTCGTGGCCGGCACCATGTGGTACGGCTCTGCAGCAACTCCCGTCGAACTGTTCGGCCCCACCCGTTATCAGTGGGACCAGAGCTACTTCAAGACTGAAATCAACCGCCGCGTCCAAACCGCCATGGACGAGGGCTCATCGATGGAACAGGCTTACGCCGCCATCCCCGAGAAGCTTGCCTTCTACGACTATGTCGGCAACAGCCCTGCAAAGGGTGGCCTGTTCCGTGTTGGTCCGATGGTGAATGGTGATGGCCTCCCCACCGGCTGGGTTGGACACATCTCTTTCACTGACAAAGACGGTCGCGACCTTCAGGTCCGTCGCCTTCCCAACTTCTTCGAGAACTTCCCTGTCGTGCTTGAAGACAGTGACGGCATTGTTCGCGCTGACATCCCCTTCCGTCGTGCTGAAGCGAAGTACTCCTTCGAACAGCAGGGCGTGACAGCCTCGGTCTACGGCGGAGCCCTCGACGGCCAAACCTTCACCGATCCTGCTGACGTGAAGCGTCTGGCGCGCAAAGCTCAACTGGGTGAAGCGTTCGAATTCGATCGCGAGACCTATAACTCCGACGGCACCTTCCGCAGCTCACCCCGCGGCTGGTTCACCTTCGGCCACGCTTGCTTCGCTCTACTGTTCTTCTTCGGCCACATCTGGCACGGTGCTCGCACCCTCTACCGCGATGTGTTCGCCGGCATTGATCCCGACCTGGGCGAACAGGTTGAGTTCGGTCTGTTCCAGAAACTGGGCGACCGTTCCACCCGTCGTCTTCCCGAGGGCTACGTGCCCCCGGCAGGCACCCCCCTCAGCTGATCGCCCCACCGGAGACTCTCGATGGAAAGCTTCGCTTACATCCTCATCCTCACCCTGGCGATTGCCACTCTCTTCTTCGCGATCGCCTTCCGCGATCCCCCGAAGATCGGCAAGTAGATCAGGTTTCGTTCATCAACCCCGCCATCAGGCGGGGTTTTTTATTGCCGAAAACACACCGATCTCCCAAAGAAGCAATCGCAAAAACCAGTTGCAACACGCCCTGTTCAGAGCTCGACAGCGCGTCTAAACTTGGAACAACTTTGAGTTTCGAGGTCATCGGGCGGTGCAGTGCCCTTCCTGCCAACACACAGATAGTCGGGTTCTGGAGTCCCGCGCTGCCGATAGCGGCAAAAGTGTTCGGCGGAGACGCGAATGCCTGAATTGCGAATTCCGGTTCACCACCTACGAGAGGGTGGAAACCATGCCCATCACGGTGCTCAAGCGCAATGGAAACCGTGAAACCTTCAGCCGCACCAAGCTGCTCCACGGTCTTGGCCGGGCCTGTGAAAAAACGGGCGTATCAGCCGAGCGCCTTGAAACGGTCGTCGACGACTTGGAAGCGATCCTCCAACAACGGAGTAACCGGGATATCACCAGCCAGGAGATCGGAGAGCTGGTGCTGGAGCAGCTGAAAGATCTCAGCGAAGTGGCCTACGTGCGGTTCGCTTCCGTCTACCGCCAATTCCAAGGCATCAGCGATTTTGTCTCCACCCTCGAGGGGATGCACACCCCGAAGGGCAAGTTGGCTGCTGTTTGATCCCTGGCTGATCTGTAGGATGGAAGATTGATTGCTTGAGGTCGGCGGGCCTCGGCATCCTTCCTTTCGCACTGTCTCCGGGCAGACCGCCACCCCCCTATGTCTGTTACCTCCACCGATCAGGTTCAGGACCCCGCAGCAACCAGCGAGCAGGACGCTGCAGCCGAGGCCACGATGGCGGAAGCCTTCGCCGAAGAGGACCTGAGCATTCCGGAGGATGTGCCCAGTGCTGACGATCCGAGCAGCCGGGCCAACCCACGCGATCTCGAGAGTGCTGGTTTCTCCCTCGACGAGTTCGCAGCCCTGCTGAGCAAGTACGACTACAACTTCAAGCCTGGCGACATCGTCAACGGCACCGTTTTCGCCCTGGAGTCCAAGGGCGCGATGATCGACATCGGCGCCAAGACCGCGGCCTTCATGCCGATGCAAGAGGTCTCGATCAACCGCGTCGAGGGCCTCGGCGATGTGCTGCAACCCGGTGAAGTGCGCGAGTTCTTCATCATGAGTGAGGAGAACGAAGACGGCCAGCTGGCTCTCTCCATTCGCCGCATTGAATATCAGCGCGCTTGGGAGCGTGTGCGTCAGCTTCAGAAAGAAGACGCGACCATCTATTCCGAAGTGTTCGCCACCAACCGCGGTGGTGCACTGGTGCGCGTTGAAGGCCTGCGCGGCTTCATCCCCGGTAGCCACATCAGCACCCGTAAGCCCAAAGAAGAACTGGTCGCCGATTTCCTCCCCCTCAAATTCCTCGAGGTGGACGAAGAGCGCAACCGTCTTGTGCTCAGCCATCGCCGTGCCCTGGTGGAGCGCAAGATGAACCGCCTGGAAGTGGGCGAAGTGGTCATCGGTACCGTCCGTGGCATCAAGCCTTACGGTGCCTTCATCGACATCGGTGGCGTCAGCGGTCTGCTGCACATCTCCGAGATCAGCCACGAGCACATCGAGACCCCCCACTCGGTGCTGAACGTGAACGATCAGATGAAGGTGATGATCATCGACCTCGATGCAGAGCGCGGTCGCATCTCCCTCTCCACGAAGGCGCTCGAGCCGGAACCCGGTGACATGCTCACCGATCCCCAGAAAGTGTTCGATAAGGCCGAAGAAATGGCCGCCCGCTACAAGCAAATGCTGCTCGAGCAGGCTGAGGAAGGCGAAGAGGCCTACGGCATGATGGGCTGATCTTCAGCCCACTGTGAATGGCCCAACTCCTGCTACGTGGTGAGTGTTTGGGCGACTTTGATGGGGTGCTGTTCGACAAGGACGGCACCCTTTCCCACAGTGAGCCGCGACTGATCGAACAGGGGCACAGCAGAATTGCAGCAGCTTGCGACTGCTGGATTTCAAGCACGGAAGAGTCAGCCACCAGCGAGCGGGTGGAGCAATTAAGAACCCTGATGCAGCAGGCCTATGGCCTGAGCAAAGAGAGTGTCAGCCCCGACGGACTGCTGGCCGTTGCCTCACGCCAGCACAATCTGGTGGCCACTGCCACCGTGTTCACCCTGTTGGGCCTGTCTTGGCCCCGTGCTCTGCTGATGGCGGACCGCAGCTTCGAAAAGGCCGCCCAATGGCGGCAGGCCCAAAGCACCACTGCTGACCACAACCCAAGCCCCCTGCTTCCTGCCACGAAACCCTTTCTCGATCAGCTGAACGCGGCTGGGGTCACCTGCGCTGTGATCAGTAACGACACCCATCAAGGGATTAAGGACTTCCTGCGAGGTCATCAACTCGAGGGGCACATGGCCGGCATCTGGAGCGCTGATGATCGACCGAATAAGCCAGACCCTGAGGCAGTGCATCAGCTCTGCGACAACCTGGGTTTGCAGCCTTCGCGCTGTGCATTGATCGGAGATGCAGATTCAGATCTGCTCATGGCGCGCCAGGCAGGGATCGGACTCAGCCTGGGCTACGTGGCCGGATGGAGGCGCAGCCCCGATCTCACTGAGCATGAGCATCTGATCAGTCATTGGGACGAGCTACAAGTGGTTGACCGCTGATCAGCCCCCCGACCACCAACCTCTAAAGTCGCTGCCAAGTCTGGCGTCTTATGAGTCAATACGTTTTCACCTCTGAATCGGTCACCGAAGGGCATCCCGACAAGATCTGCGATCAGGTCAGTGATGCAGTGCTGGATGCGCTGCTGGCCCAGGATCCCTCCAGCCGCGTCGCCTGCGAAACCGTGGTGAACACTGGCCTCTGCATGATCACGGGGGAAGTCACCTCCAACGCCCAGGTTGATTTCATCAGCCTGGTGAGGAGCGTGATCAAAGACATCGGCTACAGCGGCGCCCGTGCTGGCGGTTTTGATGCCAACAGTTGCGCGGTGTTGGTCGCCTTGGACCAACAATCGCCAGATATCGCCCAGGGCGTTGATGAAGCTGACGACCACGCCGGCGATCCCTTGGATCTCGTTGGCGCTGGCGACCAGGGCATCATGTTCGGTTACGCCTGCAATGAGACGCCCGAGCTGATGCCGCTGCCCATCAGCCTGGCCCACCGGCTCTCGCGGCGACTTGCTGAGGTGCGTCACAACGGCACCCTGGATTACCTCTTGCCTGATGGCAAAACCCAGGTGAGCGTCGTTTATGAAAACGACAAGCCGGTGGCCATCGACACCATCCTGATATCGACGCAGCACACCGCTGAAGTGGCTGGCATCTCCGATGAGAAGGGAATCCGTGAGCGCATCAGTGCCGATCTCTGGACCCATGTGGTCGAGCCCGCCACCGCGGATCTCACCCTGAAGCCCAAGCGCGACACCACCAAATACCTGGTCAATCCCACCGGCAAATTCGTGGTGGGTGGCCCTCAAGGCGATGCTGGCCTCACCGGCCGCAAGATCATTGTGGATACCTACGGCGGCTACGCCCGTCATGGTGGCGGCGCCTTCTCCGGCAAAGATCCCACCAAGGTGGATCGTTCAGCTGCCTATGCCGCTCGCTATGTGGCCAAGGCACTCGTCGCCGCTGGCCTGGCTGAGCGTGCCGAAGTGCAGTTGAGCTATGCGATTGGTGTAGCCAAGCCCGTATCCATTCTTGTGGAGGCCTTCGGCACAGGCAAAGTCTCCAATGCTGAACTCACAACCCTGGTGCAGAAGCATTTCGACCTGCGCCCCGGCGCCATCATCGAGACCTTTGGTCTCCGCAACCTGCCCCAGCAACGGGGAGGCCGCTTTTATCAAGACACTGCGGCCTATGGTCACTTTGGACGTCCTGATCTGAACCTCCCCTGGGAGGACGTCAGCGCCAAGGCAGCAGCCTTACAGCAAGGCTAATCAACGATGACACCACTGGCGCTCGGCATTGATCTGGGCACCAGCGGCGTCAGGATTGCTCTGATTAATGGCGAAGGTTTGCTGCTGCACACTGCAGCAACGGCTTACACCCACAATCTTTGCCACCCTCAGGACTGGGCCCAAGCCACCAGGGTCTTAATCGAATCGATTGCGGCTGATCTACGCCTTCGCATCCAATCAGTTGCCGTTGACGGCACCTCAGGAACACTTCTGGCCTGCACGCAACAGGGGGATCCCCTGGGTCAAGCATTGGCTTACAGCGAAGCTTGCCCAGAGCACATGGAACAGCTGCAGGACCTGGCGACCGATGGTGGACCAGCAGCCAGCAGCAGCGGAAGCCTGGCCCGTGCGCTTCGCTTGATCCAACAGCACGGCGACACTGTGCTGTTGCGACATCAGGCTGACTGGGTCACAGGCTGGTTGCTGCAGGACTGGCGTTGGGGAGAAGAAGGAAACAACCTGCGGCTGGGATGGCATCTGCAAGACCAGCGCTGGCCCCAAGGAATGCTGGGAACAAGCTGGCACCACGCTTTACCGCAGGTGCGCGCCAGTGGGAACATTCTCGGAACCATCAATCCCGAAGTGGCCGCAAGCCTTGGCCTCAGCAACCGAGTCAGCATTGTTGCTGGCACAACGGACAGCAATGCCGCTGTTTTGGCCGCCGATCCAGGAGACGACGACGGGATCACGGTGCTTGGGACCACGTTGGTGATGAAACGGTTCACCGACCAGCCACTGGAGGGAGTAGGCATCACCAGCCATCGCGTTGGAGGGCGCTGGTTGTGTGGAGGGGCCTCCAATAGCGGTGGAGGGGTGCTGCAACAACAATTTCCCGGGATCGACTTGGCCGAACTGAGTCGGCAGATTGATCCAGAATGCAGCAGTGGCCTGAATTACCGGCCCTTGCCCACCATCGGGGAACGCTTTCCACAGGATGACCCGTTTTGCGAACCGGTGCTCACCCCAAGACCGGTGAGCGATGTCCGCCATCTACATGGCCTGCTGGAAGGGATGGCACGGATTGAATCGGAAGGTTGGGCGAAACTGACAGCACTGGGAGCACTACCACCCCAACGGGTGATCAGCATCGGTGGAGGCGCCCGCAATCCTCAGTGGCGACGGATTCGGGAGCGCGTTCTGGGCTGTCCGGTCGTCAGCAGCCAGGCCCCCCCCGCACAAGGGGTTGCACGGTTAGCGCGATTGGCCTTCACATCCTGAGCGTTGCCCCCTGGTTTCAGGCGAGAATCGAAGTCGTCCATCTCACCCTGCCGTGCCCAGCAAACTGCGCGATGCTCTTGCCATTGGCTTGTTCATCGTTCTGGCCGGTTACGTGACCTTCAGCGGCATGCGTCTGGGGCTCCTGCTCTGGCAACGTTTCAGCTGAGATCCAGAACCCACTCTTTCCTCCGCCACTTCATGGCTGCAGATCCCCTCACAACCGCCGTCAGCGATCGCATCTGCCGGCACATGAATGACGACCACAGCGAAGCGGTCCTGCGCTATGCCCAGCACTACGGCGGCATGCACTCGGCCCAAACCGCTGCCATGACAGCGGTGCGACCCGAGGCTATGGAACTGATGGTGGATGGCAACAGCGTGGAAATCCCTTTCGACCACACCTTGAGCGATAGCGAGGACGCCCATCGCACCTTGGTCGCGATGTTGCGGGCGATGCCCGCGTCTGACTAACACGCTGCCAGGGGAATACTCCTCACAGTTGTCTGTCGAGGATGTGGAGCTCCCTCAGCTTTCAAATCGGACAGTTACTCCTTCAGCCCCATTGCCCGCTCTGCGGACCAACATGGGCTGCGCCGAAGGAAGGGGCGGCATCACCTTGCAGCCACTGCCGAAAGCAATTTGATCTGCCCAGCCAACCACTGCAAGGTGATGACCCATTGCCATGGATGGCTGGTGGCCACTACTCGGGCAATCTCAGAAGACTGATCCTGCATCTGCGCAGGAGCGGTCACGAACATCCAATCAGGTGTCTGAGCGACAGCCTTCAGCAGGCCTTACCGGCGCAAGCCATCCTGATTCCAATCCCCAGCTGGAAACAGACCAGTCATGCCAACCGTTTACCGGAGCGCATTGCCAAAGTGCTCAACCGCCCGCGTGCTCCATTGTTAGCGCGATCCAGAGCTTTGGTGGGACAACACCGTCTCCATCGACGGCAACGGTGGCAGAACCAATGGAACAGCTTTCGCTACAACAACACAGCAGCCGAAGGGTCTGGCATCGACTGGAGCCAACACCAGGCGTGGCTTATCGACGACATCATCACGACCGGCGCAACCGTGATGGCCGCTATGACAACGCTCAAACGGGCGGGCATCACAGTCAGCGGAGCGGCTTGCCTGGGTCGCACTCCAATGAAGTGCCCTCAGTGATCTACAATTCGACAGTCGCCAAGGCGACAGGCCGGGATAGCTCAGTTGGTAGAGCAGGCGACTGAAAATCGCCGTGTCCCCAGTTCAAATCTGGGTCCTGGCATTAGATGGTTGTGCGATGGACAGGCTTTTTAATAACGCCGATAGTTTTGCCATGACATTCGATGATGCATGGAAAAAACTCTCAAGCGATCCAAGCTTTAAGGATCAGTCGATTGAAAAGAAAATTTCATTCATCTTTGAAAATAAGATTGGCGAGCACCCATTTCTGATTGACAATCCCGAGCAAGCGATACAAGTCGCTCAATTCAGAATCAGGCTTTTGGATCTGACCTAGTCACCCAACTCAAGCAGACATCAAATCCATCTGAGGATCGTCCACATAAATGGTGTCCACGTCTTCAGCAGTGTCCACTGGGTCTACCACTTCATCAGTTTCTTCATTCTGGGATGAATGAAGATCAAGGTGTGCCACGACCGACTCATCGGCCTCAACTTGCTCCTCCGAAAGCACTTCACTCGACGAGGCCACAACCTCAGGCACCCCCACAGATTCACCGTCAACGCCAAGAAGGCCCTTCAGATCACCCAGCCTTCCACCCACTGCATCAAGCAGCTCATGCAAGCCATCACTCTCCATGGCGACAGCGACCCCCTGCAGAGAGGAGTCCATTTGATCAAGGCGAGTTTCGACCTCCAACAGCTTTAGAGCCATCGCTTCGCAAACTTGAGTCATATCCTGCATCTGACGGCAGAGGTGCCGAACGACCTGATCGTCGAGCCTGGCGAGATTCGCGCCCATGAACATGCCTCAAGAAGCAAGCGAATCGTATCGATTCCGCCGGGAGTGTCCAGAGCAACGTGATCAGGCTGCCAACATGATGAGGAGCAAGCTCTTGCCCCGACCAATGGGCAGAACCCATTGCAGGCAAGCACCCATTCGGCATGAACGCGTCTCTAGCCCGCCTGACAAAGCAGCTAAGCGCAAGCTTCAACAATCAGAAGCAAGCTTTCGAAAACCCACCTCTTTACGGACACATCCTGGTGCGGTTCAGGCCCCTACCCCAATTAAAAGCAGGATCGCTCTTGCTCGAGCAAGCCTATGCAGTAGCACCAAAAGAGCCCTACAGAATTCGTGTTTTAAGACCAAATATCTGCAACCAACGCGGACTAGTCATCAACAATTACGGCATCCAAGACAACCAACGATTCTGGGGAGCCATTGAAGACAACAGCAAACGAGCACAAATCTCAGAGGCCGACTTGAAACTACTTGAGGGCTGCACCTACCTCGTCAGCGAAAATGGAAAAGGCTTTCAAGGAGAAGTTGAGCCTGGGTGCAAGTGCATTGTGAAGCGACAAGGAATCGAGTCTTACCTTGTCAGCAGCTTTGAACTTTCCGACTCAGGGATGACAACGATTGATCGCGGCCACGACCCAAAAACACACGAGCATCTTTGGGGATCAATCGCCGGCCCTTTTCAATTTGACAAAACAGTGGACTACTCCAGCGAAATCCCACCCGAGTGGCATTCACCCTAACCAAACAAGCCTGCGCAAAACCAATTCAGAGCACTTACTAGCCCAAAGGAACAATGTCATTAATCAAACAACTGCTCAACAACGCAGACCAGAATGGCGAAATCATCCATGCCGTTGGCCCTGAGAGATTTCGCATCGACCTCAAGCCAGATGATCTTCGGCTTTGGGCCGAAACACTGAATTCTCGTGAGCAACGCTGTAATCTTTTACTCGCCTGCGCCCACGGAGATCGCGCCCTTGAAGACACGCAAATCACATGGGTTGTTGGTTCTGCAATTCGCTTTTTTAATGTCGAATCTGCAGAGGAGGTCGTCCCTCTCCTCACCAAGCTTGGCGTGGACCAATCACTGGCAAGCAACCTCCCCAAACTTTGCCCAGGGCTGGGATCTGAACTGACATGGGCGTTCTATCTCGACCGAAGTGGCGCATTGAGTGCATCACCAGTTTCAAACGATTCATAAGTGGGGCATGAACAACGCCGAATCTCAAGCAGCATTCAAACAGCTGATTAGCAAAGCACAAGTTTGCGGACTGCACAATCATCCTCAGATCGACGAAGAATCTCGAAGCTTGATCAAGAAAGCCGATCAAGAGAGAAGAATGCTGAATAAAAGAGAAATCGAAGCAATCTGTACACAATCAGCGACCAATCCACGCGCTATCCATTTAACGATTAGAGAAGCAAGCAGGTATGTGGAGAGCTGCAAGCAAACGCTCCATGCTCGACAGCCTCATCTTTTCGAAGAGGGAGGGGCACTTTATCCAACCGAGCGATCAGACGCCTGCTGGCGAGATTGCTGGAATTTCCTCCGTGTTGCGATTTATGCGATGGCAAGCGATCAATCTCAATGCACCGACCCCTCTGGAATCAAGGCCGTTCGCCAACTGTTTGAGCTGATGAATGTGCCCATCACTGGCATGACACTAGCTCTTCAATCCCTTTCACAACTGATCACGACTGATTTATTGAAGCAAGACCATCAGCATGAAGCAAAGTGCCTCGAGAAAGCTCTTGCACATTTAAATGGCGAGCTTCACAAAGGTTAAGCAAACTACTGATACGTTTCTCGGTCACTCACGGATCACAAACCTTCAACCGGGCGATGATTACCAGCAAGTATTTATACCCACGGAGACATCGGCATGGCCCTGCCGCTTCTGAGCTATGAGCTGACGCCCCAAAACTCCAGGGTCAGCAATCTGGCTGGCGACAGTACCACCGTTCGTGGCCAACTCCAGGGCTCAGTTGGCGCCGCGAGCGAAGGAAGCCGCACCACTGTCGATGCCTTAATGACAACGGCCTACCGCCAGATCTTTTTTCATGCTCTGAGCTGCGACCGAGATCCATACCTGGAGTCGCAACTGCGAGCAGGGAACATCACCACCCGTGATTTCATACGAGGATTGCTGCTGTCGGAACGATTTCAGCACGGCTATTACCAGTGCAACTCAAACTACCGAATGGTGGATCAAGTGGTTGGTCGTGTGCTCGGTCGCCCGGTGCACGGCGATACTGAGCGCCGCGCCTGGTCGATCGTGATTGCATCACAAGGCTTCACCGCATTCGTCGACCAACTCCTCAACAGCGAGGAATACATGGCGAGCTTCGGCTACGACTTAGTCCCACAACAAAGGTCGCGCGTTCTACCGGGTCGTTCCCTGGGTGAAACCCCGATCTATCAGCAATTTCCTCGCTACGGCAGCGATTGGCGAGATCAGCAATGGGAGCAGAATCTACAGTCAAGACCTGAGGCCAGCAACCTCACAGCTGCTTGGACGACACCACCAGCGTGGGCTACCAAAACTTGGCTGGGTCTTGCAGTGATTGGAGGCATCGAGATCACACGAATTCTCCTCATTATTGCATCCGAAATGTACGGAACTCGCTAGTTCAGACGAGCCTACAGGCCTTAAAAAGGTCAGCGACCATATCCAGCTTCTCCAAATAATTTGAAAGACTGGCTTGGTTGATTTTACCCTTAGCGAACATTCAAGGCGGGAACACCAGAAAATATCCAACGTATCCGCCCTCGTAAAACCAGTTCATCGGAGCAGGCAAACCACAACAAAATTTTCTCAGAAATCAATTTGGTCGATCAGACAAGACACAGCGAGAGCTAGAGGAAGTGAGCTCAATCAAGGCCTAGCCTGATCGCAAGAAACATCTAAACCAGACAAAACAGCCATGCGTTAAGCGCTCTGGCACTATTCAGAATTGCGAAGAGGAGGCTCCAGCAAACATTTTGTTGCGAAGCAGCAAGACTGACCAAAGGAAATCATGCCAAGCCGTAAAATCCTTGTTAGATACGCCTCCCAGAGTCAAGAATGGTTGCCATCAAGCCGACCCGTGATTTCACAAGCCTCAACCGAGTTTCATACGCCGCCAGAAACGAGGGGAAACTTAAGCAAGGCAAGGCAATCAATGTTTACAGAGAAGAAGTCGAGAAGAACGCGCTCCTCACGCGCATAGGCCTGCCATCGAGCAGTATTCATGCCTTCAAAGAAAACACCTGCAACGCCATGGGCCTTGGCATGGGCCCAAGGGTTCATAGCGAGTGCCCCTTCAGCACAGTTGCTGAACAGTTCGCTGCCACAGGGAGCGATGCACTGAGTGCAACAATCTCTGCCACCTACAAGCAAGTTCTCGGCAACTTGGGGCCCACAAGCAGCCAGCGTTGCACCGAACTCGAATCAAGGCTCTGCAATGGGGATATCACAGTACGAGACTTTGTTGCTGGCCTAGCCAAGTCAGACCTCTACAAGCAAAATTATTTTTTCAAGGTTTCTCCCATCCGTGGCGTAGAACTCACTTACAAGCATCTGTTGGGGCGTCCTCCCATCAACCAAGCAGAGGTCAGCTCTGCCATCAGTCTGATTGCAGAGCAAGGTTTCGACGCCTTTATCGAGCACATCACCCACTCAGGCGAGTATCTCGAAGTGTTCGGAACACAGACTGTTCCCTATCCACGAGCATGGACATCTGAAGCAGGCAAATACTGCTCAACATTTGTCAACTTGGCTCGGATCTCTCCAGCCAATGCGGCCTCAGACGTGATTATCGAAGGCCGTAGCCAGCTCGTGATGGAATTCAGCAATGCCCGCAGCATTAGCGGCGCTAGCAAGGGCTACGACGTGAGCGGGTTCGTTTACTCCAAAGCAACCAGCGATCCGACGTCTGGAGCATTCCGTAGGATGTACCAATCCAAAAACTGCAAATCATGGGCTTGAAACAAGCCAAGACGTTAACGATCTAAATTCTTTAAAAAGATAGATCTCACAATGTCTTGATTTCAAGCACCGGATCACTCAAGATCCGGTGCTTTTTAGTGATCTTATGATGATCCTGATCTAAAGTCTTCAACAAGAGCGGAACTGGAGCGAACGCATCAAGAAATCAGGCGATTACAGAACATCAGAGCGATGATCGACCATCAACTACCGGCACAGTAACGGAGGGTAACCTCTCACAAGCTCTGAGTTGTAAGGACTTGGGTTAGTATGCGAACAACATGAACAAGAGAGCTGGATTGCCTGTGAAAGATCCTGAATCGTTGAATCTTTGGGAATGGTTGCCCCCTGAGGATGCAAGAACAAATGACCTCGACCAAAAGCCTCTCGATGCAAGAGGGGCGAACTGGAACAACAAAGATTTGGGGACAGCAGACTTACGAAAAGCTCAGCTCTGCCGATGCGATATCAGAGGTGCGAACCTCAGTTTATGTCAGCTCGAAGGAGCGGATCTTCGACTTGCTCTTTACGACCATCAGACAAATGTGCCTGAAGACTTTGAACTCCGAACAAGTGGGGCAGTCGGACCCGGCGCAAAACTCAATGGAGCATTCCTCAATAATAGTGATCTGCGAACAATGGATCTCAGAGGAGCAGTGCTTCTTGGCTCCTATTTGAGTGGAGCTGATCTCAGTGGGGCAATTCTTGACGGTGTCTCCATGGCTGGGTCGGATCTACGCGCAGCAAACCTGCGAGGCGCCATGTGTCGTGGCACCCGCTTCGGCACCTGCGAAATGCAGATGGCTGACATGAGAGGATGCGATCTAGAGCAGGCCTCATTGGACACTGTCGAATCGATCAAAGGTGCCGATTTTTCCTTCTGTACTGGGCTGGAGCAAGGACAAATTGAAGGACTACTTGCCAGAAATGCAGACGAGTTGGATTGCTGGAACCCCTTGACCAGAACAACAACCCGGAAAAGCCTGGAGTCCCTACTCGCTGGGAACTGAGCCTGTGGCTTATAGACGTAACCAGTAAGCCAATCAACCAAGGAGCATGGCAGGACCACAACTGTCACGTCACGCAACATTAGGACACACTTGATTGAGGTTTATAAAGAACAGGGCCTCTCACGGCACTTCTGAAGGAGCATGGTCAGGCGAAAACGCGAGTACCTTCATGCCCTTCGGTCCTGCTTCGCTTTTGGGGGTCGAGCGCTTCTCGGACGAGAGTGAGGCTCCCCTTGAACTGCTTCCCGGTGACGAAGACGCCAAGAAGGAGCAAATCATCCGTGCTGTCTACAAGCAGGTGCTTGGCAACGCCTACGTAATGGAAAGCGAGCGACAGCTCATACCTGAATCCCAGTTCAAACTTGGCGAGATCAGTGTGCGGGAATTGGTGCGCCGCATCGCCAAAAGCGAGCTCTATCGCAACCGCTTCTTCGATAGCTGCTCTCGGTATCGCTACATCGAGCTTGCATTCCGGCACCTGATGGGCCGCGCTCCGGAAGACTTTGAAGAGATGCGTGCGCATGCCGAACGGCTGGATAGCCAAGGCTTCGAGGCCGATATCGATAGTTACCTCGATTCGGCTGACTATCAGAATGCCTATGGCGAATGGACTGTTCCTTTCCAACGCGGCTGGAAGACCGAATGCTGCACCACACTCCAGGAATTCACTTGGACCTTCCAGCTGCTGCGGGGAAACAGCAGCAGCAGCTTGAAGGGAGATCTCTCAGGGAAAAGCAGCAAACTTGGTGGTGCTGCCTATCAGAACCTTCCTCTCCCAGTGGTTCCGCCATCCTCTAGCGAAACCACTGGTTGGAGCTTCCAAAGATCCAAGAATCTGGAAGATGCACCGACTCGACTTGGAGTTGGGGCCGGTGCTGAAGGCATGAGCTACCGCGTGGAAGTGACTGGGTACAGCGCCAATAATGTGCGTCGGATCTCACGCTATACCCGTTGCAACAGGGTCTTTTATGTGCCGTTCGACAAGCTCTCAGAGCAATTCAAACGGATTCACAAGGAAGGTGGAAAGATCGCAAGTATCACACCTGTGACCTGATCAAATCTGCAACAAGCATTCAAGAACTCACCACTTCAACAATCCCCTCTCTGAACAATGGCTAGCAATCAAGTCTCAACCGGATTCGGCGCAGAAACCAAGTGGAGCAGCCCAGTCAGCTTCAAGCACAAAGCAAAGGCGTCCTCGAAACCTGCCCTGACGAACGGCGAGTTCCTCAAACAATCCTGTGATCAAATGAGCATCGGGGTGGGCCCCCGCAACCATGAAGACTGCCCCCATCGCGTCACATTTGAGTGCTACAGCCCATCTGATACTTCAGCTCTAAATGAAGTGATCGCCGCCGCCTACCGCCAGGTATTCGGCAACGCCCATGTGATGGACTTCGAACGTTCGAACGAGCTGGAAGCCCAGCTTTGCAACGGTGAACTCGACGTTCGCAACTTCATCCGTGGTCTTGCGAAGTCAAGCTTCTACAAAAATCGGTTCTTTGCGGCCGTAGCCCCACAACGGGGAATCGAGTTGAACTTCAAACACCTGTTAGGACGAGCACCCCACGCTCAATCCGAAGTTTCGGCCAAAATTGCCCTTCAGGCAGAACACGGTCACGATGCCCTAATTGACAGCATCATTGATTCTGCCGAATACCTCGAAGTGTTTGGCAGTGATGTCGTTCCTTATGCACGGGCATGGAATTCACCTGCAGACCTGTCAACCGCAGCATTCCCAATGCTGGCGGCTGTTCAGAAGAGCTTCGCCGGCAGCGATAGTGCTCGAGGTGGCAACAGTGCACTTACCCGCAGCTTGGGAAGCGGCATCGCACCTCGCATCAGCCTGACATCCGAAGCATTGGGTCTACGTCCAAGTGCAAGCTACGCCAGCGGCCGGATTGCAAGCAAGGATCCCGGAGTTACAAGCGGAAAAGATACAGCACCGATGCGTGGTGACTCCTACGTTTTCTTCGGGCTTGGGCAAAGAGAGCAAGAAACGTATCAGCGTTGCCCAGGAGACAGCGCAGATCAACTCAGCGCTCTCATCCGTGCCACATACAAACAAGTGATGGGCAACCCCCATCTTATGGAGTTCGAAAGAGCAATTTCCGCTGAAAGTAAATTCATCGATGGATATCTGAGCACACGAGAATTCGTTCGAGCAATCGGCCTCTCTGCTGAATACAAGCGACGGTTCTTTGAAACCAATGCCCCATACCGCTTCATTGAGCTGAATTTCAAGCACTTCTTAGGCCGTGCTCCTAAATCTCAAGCAGAGATCAGTGAACACACCCGAATCCTCGCCGAAGGTGGCTACGAAGCAGAAATCTGCAGCTATGTTGATTGTGAGGAGTACCAAAGCACTTTCGGGGAAGACACTGTTCCCTTCGCACGCATCCTTTCCGAAAATGGACGGTCACAGGTTGCCTTCAACCGTCATCTCAAACTGGCCGAAGGCTATGCAGCCAGTGACACCGTACAAACCAGTTCGGCTCTGGTGACCTCAGTGGCCACTGGCACAGTGCCTGGGGGCTGGAGCTCCACAACGACACGGATTAACCGCACAGGTACTCAATCTGGGGCACCCGATCCAACCAAAAAGCGCTTCCGTATTGTTGTGGCAGCTCAGGCTGCACGGACCCGTCAGCGGACAGCTGGAAGTACCTACCTGGTGTCTGGGAAGGATATGTCTAGCCAAATGAAGTACATCCATGCACGTGGTGGAAAGATCGTATCCATCACTGAGGTGATGTAATACAGGCCAAAACTCTGAACAATCTGAGCCTTGCTATCGCAAGGCTCAATCACCTTCTCTTCTCTCCACTCCCAGATCAACGATGGAAACCACGACACTTGCAGCACCCGCTAATAGCGACCTCGGTCACGCTGAAGAGGTGATTCAGGGCACCTACAAGCAGGTGTTTGGCAATCGTCATCTGATGGAATTGGATGTGAACAAGTCACTTGAAGCCTTGTTCATTAATGGGGACCTCACCGTTCAGGGTTTTGTTACAGCGCTTGCACAGTCTGATACATACAAAAAGCTTTTTTTGGAAAACAATAACGCCTATCGATTTGTTGAACTGAATTTTAAACATCTTCTTGGGCGTTCACCGCATGACCAAACTGAGGTCATGGAGCATGTACGGCGTTTACACGAAGAAGGTTACGATGCAGAGATAGAAAGTTACATATATAGCGAGGAATATCTCACTGCTTTTGGAGTCGATCAAGTTCCCTACAACCGTTCTAAGCAGACAGTTGCAGGAGGTAGAACAATCAACTTCACACGATCCAATATCTTGGATGCAGGATACGCTGGATTTGATGGAGCAGAGCAAAGCTCTAAGCTGCTAAACAGCCTGACAACTGGAGAGGTACCAAACATCGTCAATCGCAAGAGTGTTGGTAATGCTAATGCGTTAACGATTACCTGGAGCTCTGGAAAACAGATTGGGGCGAACCGACGTGCTGTACAAACATCGGTCGTGCCCCAAAGCTCAATGTCTTCAACAATTCAGAGCATTCTGGCCCAAAAAGGAAAGATCCTCTCTATTGCGAAGGCTTAAGTCTTTCCGCATCACCCCTCTCCTCTACAATCGAATCTGCCATGATTGAGTTTGGGTAAAAACCATCCTCAATCTGGGCAGGATAACTAGTTGTAACTGCCAGGTCAGCCTAAAGACTCACAAGCCATGCCAATCCTCCGAAATACAACAAGCAAACAACCCAATCAAACAGACGAATTTCAAAATTCTGTTTCTTCTAGCCCCATGGCCATGTCAATGATGGTCGACTCAATGGTGAGCATGATGAAGAACAACCTTGATCAAAATCCAGGAGTCACATCGGACTCAACAACCAATAGCTATGAATATTGAGCAATTTGTTGCTCAAAGTATTGGTGAATGGCGATCGATGCGCTCGGGGCACTCACTTGCTTTTCAACAATTCGAAGATGTTTTAAGTGAGATTTCAATCACAGCGATAAATCAAACAGCCGGATCAATCGCAGACTTGATAGAAAAATCGAGATTCTCCTCTGATTCAAAAATCCAATCCCCATTCAAAATGGAATGGAGCGCAGAGAGTGATTGGGAGCCCGATGATCCAAGCGAAGTATCCAGCGGATCATGTATCATCGTGCCAATACCTAATGATAATCATTCTGGGCATCTTCTGAGAAGCATGGGTTACGCAGAGTCTGTACCAGCAGAATCAGAATACCGATTCCTCGAAGACGGCACATTTATACTCACAACCCAATACGATCAATCAATTGCAGAGGAGCGAATCTGGTTTTTATCAGACAACTTAAGATGCAGATCATCAGTTCTAAAAACCTCTGCAGGCTCAGGTATCTTGCAAACCTCATTTGCATCTGAGGTCAAAAGAATCAGCGCATAAAAGACAATCATTTCAAAAATGTCTCAAGTGAATATTATACGGTTCGCAAAAACGATGGCCGGGATTTTTGACAATTTTGCGCAGTCTCAGGCGAATCCAAAAGAGTTTGCTCGCATCAATATTGTATTCAGGCCGTTACCAAGGGATATCTTTAACGGACCAGGATTTTATTCTGAACAATACTACGACCACTCTCCCTGGGATCCCTATCGCCAAGGCATCCATCGCCTTACGATTAAAGAAAAGACATATGTAATGGAGAACTTTGGATTCCCAAATAAAGAAAGACTTGCAGGTGCTGGACGAGTTCCAGAACTACTGGAATCAATCAAGAAAGAAAATCTTGAGCCTCGTTGTGGATGCGCTATGCATTTTGTTGAAAGCAGACCAGGTCATTACACTGGCAATGTTGAGCCTGGGAAAAAATGTATTGTGCCTAGAGATGGGAAACTAACGTATCTGGTTAGCGAAGTCGAAGTCAATGAGGAGACCTGGATCAGTCGTGATCGGGGGTTTGATCCAGAAACAGATGAGCCCAAATGGGGTTCTGAACATGGACCACTTCGTTTTGCGAGGATTAAATCATTTTCTGAATTAATAACTGAAGAATGGGCTAGTAGAGATCCTTAAAATATGCAAGATAGCCAGAAGCAAATCAAAAGCTGGATACGATCACAACACTTGATTTGCGCGGGGACTGATTTTATTTTTGAGACAGTAGATCAAACACAACTTGAAAAATTTGAACAGTGTATTGAAAAACTTGGTGGACGGGTGAGAAGTGTAAAAGCAGTGGGAAACTGGCCCATGGGACCAAACAGATCCTTTAAAATCCTAAGGGCTACAGCAAGCGTGCCTAGACCAGGAGGTGAAGAACTTGTCACATACTGGGCAAAAAAAGGGAGCAATCAGACACGTTACTCAGAGATCAACAGCTGATTCAATCATCAAACCAACCTAACCATGTTGGCTTTGAAAAATCACTATGCTTGCTCCACTTGCGAAGAATAGCCAACGAATCTAATTTGAAACCTTTGGTTTGCGCAATAGCGATAATCTCGTCTTGATTACGTGCAGATTTAATCTCATCTCTCAAGGCTTGATCAGAACGCGCAAGCGATATAAAATTCTCAAGCAGCTGATCTTGTTCAGCATCAGACATAAGAATCGGAAGTCAAGTTGATAATTTGGGTATTCAAGACCGACCGTCTCCTGCACCCTCCATTAGCATAGCCCTCCAGGAAGACAGTTGGCGAAATGCCCAAGACCAGTGACCAGGATCAGCCAGACGAATGGACTCTTGAACGGCACTTGACTGATTCAGCAAATCTTGCTGATGCAAATCAGACCATTCGGAAACTGTAAAGTCAAATCCCTGCTGTTGTCCATAGGCAATGATTTGTTCATGCGTAGTGAGGGGCTTGAGCCCAGTGGCCAACTCATGGGAGCGGACCACAGAATCAATAAAACGCGTTAACTCATGAGAAGACATCAGCAACTCTCGATCCAAACAGCAAAATTTGCTTTTTTACAGATCAGTTGCAGCACCAACGGCCCACCAGGACAGCGAAGTAGGCGCCAGGGAATCTCTTGACTCGTAACTCCAGAATTCACCAGAATCTTAGGAGGCAGTGTTGCCTGCTCCAAAGGGATCACAGCAGCTCCTGTCAGCGTCGGATCAGCCGACTGAACGAGGTTGCGGAGGGCTTCAATATCTTCAACCTGGTTCAACTGATCCTGAAGCGCAGATTGAGAAACAATTGAATCCACAAAACGATGCAGAGCTTGTTCCACCTCAGCCGAGACAGGCATAAAACAGAAAGAATCTATACGCTACATTAGCAGATACAAGGCATATAATCCCAAAACGCCAGCGGAGTGGCAGAAAACAGTAAGATGCCAGTGGCATTTTTTAGAAAACAGCTCACATCGATCATGGCTGAACGATTCGATATTTTATTCGAAGGTCTATCAGAAGAGAAAGCGTTAGAGTTACTGAGAACAAATCCTGAAGATCTCTCCAATCCCGTCGAGAAATACACAGCGGCTACAAGGCTGGCTGCTAGTCGTAGCGAGCAATCTCTGGAAGGCTTGATTGAAGCCATTCAACTAGATCCAGAAAATCTATTCAACCGGATCACAAGGCGAAAAGTGCTGGAAGCACTGGGGAGGAGAAGAGATGCACGTGCTTTGCCTGCGCTTTTTACAGCTCTCGCGTTTGACGACGAAACATCGGTGATCAACGCGGTGGATTCGATTGCACAGATTGGAGCAGCTCTCAACAGCAATCAAAGCCAGAAGCTTCTTTGTGCACTCCGTGGCAGCGACAACCAGAAGCGTTCTGTGATTCAAACCCACACTCGTCTTGGCCTGGCCGGCGGGGAGGAGGAAATAGCAGCCCTTGAACAGGAGGAAAACCCGCTCGTGGCCGGAGCAGCACGTGCTTACGCCGCTAGGGTTCACGGTCGATTGGATCGACTCGTACCGTTGATCCATCAACTGACGGATTCCATTGCCGGAAGGCGGCGTGCAGCTGTGATCGACCTGGGTGATGCCGGGGACGTCAGCATGCTTCCCCATTTAGTGACATGCCCGGTCTCAATGCCTTTGCGGGCAAAAAGTGCCTTTCAGCTCGTCGATCCAGAAAAGACGGGCACGGTTCCTACAGCACATAGCGATCTCATCATTCAACTCCTGCAAGATGACCCCGCAATGCTTTCACTTCAAAAAGACTGGATCTGCAGCAGCAACTTGACGGAAATTGAAAAAAATTTACAGCATAGAGACGAAGGAAAACAATATGGAGGAGCATTAAGCCTCATGAATATGCCTCAAGAGCTGCAGATTGAGACAATTGATCAACTCCGCTCTCGATACTGGAGCGATTACGGAGCCAACTATCTCTTGACAGCAGTTGTTGGGCTGAAGAACGTTGAAGAGCGGAGTGATGTCGTACGCACCGCATTGGCGGAGACACTTCCGCAGTACGCGAAGTCACGCGTTGCGGCCGCTTGGGCATGCCTGAGACTCGGACTGACAGACCAAGTGGAACTTCTCAGGGACATTCAAAACACTGCGACCTGGATACCACTCAAATGGAGCTGCGAACACGCCCTTAAAGGCTTGTCATAAATACTGCAAACGCTGCGCTTTGCTTCCCCAAAACGACAGGCCCATTCGGTTCCAATTTTTTTTACATTTCGCGCTGGACTCACTTTTGCAAACTTGTGTGTCCTCACATTCCGGTTCACGCTCGTGGGCCAGCAACCAGGGGTACTGTCATTCGTGATGCGGATATGCATCCCCCCTCATAAACATTCCGATCCCCATGCTCGACGCATTCTCCCGGAAGGCCGTCTCGGCCGATTCCAGCGGTGCATTCATCGGTGGAGGCGAGCTGGCCTCTCTGAAGTCCTTCATCGCTGATGGCAACAAGCGCCTCGACGCCGTGAACGCCATCGCAGGCAACGCTGCTTGCATCGTTTCTGACGCTGTCGCTGGCATCTGCTGCGAGAACACCGGCCTGACCGCCCCTAACGGTGGCGTCTACACCAACCGCAAGATGGCTGCTTGCCTGCGCGACGGTGAGATCGTTCTTCGTTATGTGAGCTACGCCCTGCTCGCCGGCGACGCTTCCGTGCTGCAGGACCGCTGCCTGAATGGTCTTCGCGAGACCTATGCCGCTCTGGGCGTTCCCACCGGTTCCGCTTCCCGCGCCGTTGCCATCATGAAGGCCGCCGCCGGTGCTCTGATCACCAACACCAACAGCCAGCCCAAGAAGGCAGCTGTGACCCAGGGTGACTGCGCCAGCCTGTCTGCTGAAGCTGGTAGCTACTTCGACATGGTGATCAGCGCCATCAGCTGAACCAAGTCTTTTTGATCGTCCAACCCTAACTAGCTTCTAAATCATGAAGTCCGTCATCACCACCGTTGTCGGCGCAGCCGACAGTGCATCCCGCTTCCCCTCCGCCTCCGACATGGAGTCCGTGCAGGGTTCCATCCAACGCGCTGCTGCCCGTCTGGAAGCTGCTGAGAAGCTGGCCTCCAACTACGACGGCATCGCTCAGCGTGCTGTTGACGCTGTGTACGCCCAGTACCCCAACGGCGCCACCGGCCGCCAGCCTCGTAAGTGTGCCACCGAAGGCAAAGAGAAGTGCAAGCGTGACTTCGTTCACTACCTGCGTCTGATCAACTACTGCCTGGTCACCGGCGGCACCGGCCCTCTGGACGAGCTGGCCATCAACGGTCAGAAGGAAGTCTATAAGGCTCTGAGCATCGACGCTGGCACCTACGTTGCTGGTTTCGCCAACATGCGTAACGACGGTTGCTCCCCTCGCGACATGAGCCCCCAGGCTCTGACCGCCTACAACACCCTGCTCGACTACGTGATCAACTCCCTCGGCTGATCTTTCAGCTTAGCTGTTAATCACTTCGGCAATGTGAATTGGGTGGGCAATACTGCCCACCCTTTTTTTTACCGCTGGAATGAGTTCAAAACCAATCAAGCTATTCAGCTTCGGAAGGTATCAGTCCATGCCAAGAGCATTGCCGGAATAGAGGCGTGAGCCAAAACCGCCAGGGCAAAAATTCCCTTATCAAACAATTAGCCAGTTGGCTCTAATACATAAAATAAGTGTTGACAGCAAAAAGCTACCTAAAACAAGTTCTTGATGCTGCAACCTTTGTCAATGACGTAACTCTTGAGGTGCATACACAACAGCATTGATCAGGAGTGAGTCCCGACAAAAAGTAATTCTCATCCCAATTCTCATCATGCTCGGCACAGAAACCAGCCTGAAAGCCCTCACTTCAGCCACAAGAACAGGGCCCGCGTCATTCTCCACATCAAGCAAAGCTGGCAAAAACACCGTTCCTCGCACCGTTGCAGGCGCCATTGCTGAGTACAAGCGTCAGCATTGTGCTGCGATGGGGATTGGTATTGGACCAAGGCTGCACTCTGAGTGCCCCTTCGGTGTCACCTTTGATCAATACAGCCCAGAAAGCACAGCAGCACTGGAGCGTGTGATTGTTGCTGCTTACCGTCAAGTGCTCGGCAACCTCCCTCCAACAGACAACCAGCGTGAAACATCTCTGGAAGTTCGCCTGATGAATGGCGAGATCACAGTCCGTGATTTCGTGAATGGGCTAGCAAAGTCTGACTTCTACAAAGCCAACTTCTTCCATGCTGTTGGTGCTCAGCGTGGAATCGAACTGAACTACAAGCATGTGCTCGGCCGAGCTCCGTTAAATCAGGCTGAAGTTCAGGCAAGCATTAAGCTCCAAGCCGAAGAAGGCTTTGATGCTCTGATTGACAGCTTGACTGATTCAGCTGAATACACAGAAGTTTTTGGCTCTGACATCGTTCCTTACGACCGCAGTCAAGATTCCTACGCAGGTATGTTTACACGTACCTTCAACCTGATGCGTGAATTGGGTGGCACGAAGGTTGCCGTCAGTGATAATGCACAGGGGCGTAACAGCCGTACGGTGAATCCCTTGGCCATTGCAGCTCGCGAGAGTGCAAAGCCAATGCCATTCTCTTATACAGCAGTTTCTCGCACTCCGGTCAAACTGCCTCAGCAACAGTACACTGGCCACCAGACACCGAAGATGACTGACTACGTCGCCTTCCGTCCGTTCGGAGTTCACTTCTGATTTGACAGAAGTCGAATAACTCCTCAAAGGTAAGCCTCCTCTGACTACGGTCTGAGGAGGCTTTTTTAATTTCTCAAATCAAATAGATAAACAGCTAAGTCCTATCAGAATCAGCTAGAGTCTCAACAAATTAGAGTTAATAATGACCGAGCTTTCTGGAAACGCTCCAACGCTCGAGGTTGGGGAACTAACTGAAGATGAGGCCTACCAGCTGGCGGAAGCGTTGAAACTTCAACTTGCAGACCAGCAACTGCCCAGCTCAGATGAGGCCTCGATCAAAAAAATGGTGGCCGGATTGGGGGACCAACGTGGAGCCCTCCGGCTCACATTTGCGCAAAGTCTAGGCTCAGTAGGTAAAGCAGCGATCCCAATTTTGTGCGTAGCCTTGAAATCAAATCCCAATGTTGTCATCAGACGAGCATCTGCCAAAACACTCAATATCATCGGAAGTGAATTAGCACTACCGAATCTGATAGAAGCATTTGAAACTGACAATGATCCGGTCGTTCAGGGCTCATCCGCTGGAGCCATGGCGACAATTGGGATACCAGCAATCGAATCGCTACTAAAGATACTTTCAAATGATAAATGCACAGCATTTCAGGTCGGATTGATCAATCTGGCTCTAAGCTTTATCGGAGCCAAAGCACCAGATGCATTTACGACAGCCGCAAAATCAGAGAATCCGGAAATCAGGATTGCAGCCCTTACAGCATTATCCGAACAAGTCCATTCCAGTGCGAGCAAAACCGCAAAAAATATTTTACTAGAAGCATTAAAAGATGAAGAAGCAGAGGTAAGGGCAGAAGCAGCAACTATCACTGGAAAGGCATTAGAGCCAGAGGAAGCAGAAGCCGAATTAATTGCTCTGCTTATAGACAGCTCACCTCAAGTAAGGAAGAATACTGCTCTTGCGCTAATGAAAATGGAATCATTTAATTCAATCGAGGCTTTAACAGCTTCAATCAAGGGAGAGACTGACAAGCAAGTCAAAAATGTTATGAAAGTGGCACTCAACCAGCTAGAAATAAATTCATAACGCGCTCAGACAAGATTGAGACTTTCTCGACGCTCGACACTTGCCTGAGCCATTTCTCTAACCAAGCTGTCCTTATTCGTATCAGAAGCCAGCTTTTTCAAGCAGTCATGAACCAAAGGAGAGTCAAGTTCTGCTAAGGCCATTAATGCACCCTGAACATGAGCAATGTTGTCTCTTTCGCAGGCCTTGATCAGAAGGGGAATGACATGCTCTTTTTCAGAATCCTGCTTCGAAAGATGACCGAGGGTCATCAGTGCTGACTGTGCAACGACTGGATTGTCTTCATCAAGTGCCTGCTCTAGTACGTCCATCGTCTGTGGAGGGAAAGCTTGAGTCGGGAAATTCACAGAAACTTGAACAAGAGCTTTGATACAGCAGGCTTTTACTGTGCCATTATCCGTTTTTTTGAACAGCTCTAACAAGGGTGGAACACTTTGGTGACCAAGAATGCCAAGCCCCTTAACCGCGGTTCTGTAGAGCGCTGGATCTGGATCATGCAGCAAGGAGATTAGTCGAGGCATTGCTTGATCGGCATAATGTTCCGCCATGAGATTGCAAGCAGCTTCGCGAATATTCGGATTAGGATGACTAAGGTCGATAACGAGCTGATCAAACGATTGCACAGAAGAGTCCATATTAAATACTTGATTTAATCTTTCTAAATTCTAGCATTCAAAAGATCCACACCTGACGGTGACGTCATGGGAATCGTCTCTTAGCTAGCAATTGTGGTAAGAGCCAAAGCAGCTCTAGCCTGCAAAAAAATATCAGAATCTTTTTGGCTATCCATAATTAACTCTTTGATCAGATCCAAACTGGCTATGGATGAGCGCTCTAAGCACATAATGGTCACATAGCGGCAATCCCAGGAGGAGTGAATCGAACCACGAAGGAGCTGAGAACCAAGTTCAAAAAACAAATCTGGGTTAAGCCTATGAATTGCTTGAATCGCAGCTGCCCGACTTTTTTGAAACTGGGGTCTGCGATTGATCGCAGCTTGATACAACAAGTCAAGAACCCAGTCGAGAGCAGAAGGGCTCCAGTCATCTCGTGAGCCGAAAATATGCATAAAAAAGTAATGTGCACCATAATCATTATGAGCCTCCTCTTCCCATGATTTCTGCAATATTGGGATCAGACTCTCAGAAGAGTACGCTGGCAAATTCTGCATAGCCAAATAGCAACGACTAAAATCAGTATCATAAAGCTGATGAATAAGAGCCTCAGGAGGAGGAAGCACCTCATACTTATGGATAATATTTATCTTGGCAGGATCATCCCTTAGGATAGTATCAATAAATTCGAGCCATAGCTGTTCTTGAGGCAGGACTTTGGCCTTGGCAAGAATCTCTCGGCAAGCACGTATTCTGAACGCCGGCGAAACAGGAGCAGAGGCGATAGATGGAAGTACATCAATCGCGCCCCCATCGATTAGATCCTGTACGGCACATTGACGATCCATTTGATTAGGAAGCATTAAATGCTCCGTAATTTGCAACAGCATGGATTTATCACATGTGTACTGAGACACTGCTGCTATGGCAGCCCCACGAACACCAGGTCTATCGGAAGCCTGAAGTGATTGGATTGAATCAAGACTCTGCTCAATTGCAAGTCGAGACAGAGCTTGAATAAGAACCCTCTGGTTTTGAGAGTTGTCCCCTAATAAGGAAATCATCTGACGAATCAATTTCTGATCGTTGCAGCCCAATTGATCAAGTGCCCAAACAGAGTTTTCAACCAGATAAATATCTTCCGCGAAGAGGCATTGACCAATTAATGGGATTGATGATTCTGATCCCAGGCGCGCCAAAACCTCCACAGCCTTTCTTTTTGCAATCTTGACCGCCTGATCTTCCAAATCACAGATTAGGAGTGACTGAAGTGCATCCTCAGTTTCCGAACAGGGGCAATTAACCAAGTGCGCAGCCGCCATATATAAGTCACTGTTGGTCTCCAGTTCATCTATGGGCAACGAAAGAATATGACGTGCATGATCACATGTAAGCCCTGGATGGATGTTATCAAAACGGCCCACAACAACTTCAAGGTCTATTGATTCACTTAAATACTAGGCCAAGACGCGAAGCACGTCTTCACAAAAGTCAACTCAATTAACAAGAGTAGTACTTTTGTCCACAGTCGAAATGGTATAAAATCAATACAGTCAACAACTAAACAGAAATGGGTCCATTTTCAAGTCCACGCTTCAAAGTACACGTCAATGCATTAAATCGGTCTCGGCCAGGACTATCAACTCACTTCAGTCTCCCATTAAGGGGTTTATGCAATGGCATGCAAGCGATGCATAGAACCGGATATGTTATTACTGAGATGCAGCCAATATCATCACAGGACGAAACCAAATCATCTGCTTCCAATGATGGAGGAATTACGGTTAAAGCTGGAAAGGCGCTAATCAGCAAATTAACTGAAAAGACTAAAGATAGCTCCAACGAGCAAAAGCCTTCTAAGGGTCAAAGCACACTCAAAGGGAATACTTCTAAAGATGAGGAGGTAATTTTAAACGCAGGCAAGACACTAATAAACAAATTGACCGGTAAAGATGAAGAGAATACCAAAAAGAGGAAGCCTGCCCAACGGAATAGGCGGCAACGTAAAAATAAATGATCAGCTTTTCAATTACATTTAGGCTTTAAGCTCAAAAATACCATCTGCCGGTCTTGATGATTTCAGAGCATCCCAGTTAATGCTCACAAGAAATTCATCAGGATCGGCACATTCAACAAAATCAACTCCCCAGCTTCCCATCTGAAGTGGAGCTCCAGGTAACGCAGTGCTATCTTTGCGACCTCCAAGAGCTAAGAAAGAGTGAGTAACTGAATGACCTTCACTTTGGCGGAAGGCTTTCCAAGCTCTCACTAGTTCCTTGGCCATGTCATCGACAGACAAATCAGATTCAAGTTTTACCAGCCAATGTGGGTGGGCCAAAGCATCTGAAGAATAAAATTTGCTCGAATTATGCATTAATCCCTTTGCTAACTCATGAGATGAAAAATCAGGAGTAAGGGGGGACTTCAACTGGAGGTTATGAGAAATAACGAAAACTGTCATGGCCTGGGGCTATGGTTGGTGATAACTTGATCAGGGCAAACGCAAGGCTATGAAGCTAGCAACCAATTTTCATCAAAAGGCATAATGGAGATTCGAGAGAACACCTCTTCTGAAGCGCAACTCAGCGAAGAAGAAGCCCTTGATCTGGCTACTCATCTCAAAGAGAGACTTAGAGCCGGATTGCCGATTGACTCTGATCCAGACTCAATCGCGACCATGATAGCTGGGCTCGGGGATTCCCGAGGACTACTACGTCGTAGTTTTTCGGGTGGCCTTGGATCTGTTGGCAAGGCTGCTGTTCCTGCTTTATGCCAAGCGATGAAGCATAGCCCTCAAGTCACTGTAAGAAGAGCAGCTGCTAAAACACTGACTTTAATTAAGGATCCTTCCAGTCTTCCCGATTTACTTTCGACATTTCTTTCTGATACTGACTCAGTTGTTCAAGGATCAACCATGGGCGCCATGGCTTCAATGGGGGATCAATCTGTAGAAGCAATCCTGAGCATTATTGCAGCTCCAGAAAGCACAGAAATGCAGATTGGTCTGGCAAATTGGGCGCTAACTCTTATTGGAGACCGAGCACCTCAAGTACTTCGACAAGCCGCCACATCAGAGAATCCCAACATAAGAAAGGCATCAATTTCTGCATTAGGAAGCCAAATACAAAATCTTGATGCTGAAGACGATAAACAACTTTTTCTCAATGCACTTAGCGATCCTTATGCTGAAATTCGTGCAGAAGCAGTTACGCTCATAGGAAAATTTGACGACACAAAGATTGCCGTAAAGCTTGTGATGCCCAAACTTGCAGATTCGGACCCTTGGGTACGCAAGAATAGCGCACTTTCATTGATGAAATTACGGGACACTTCTGCGCTAAACGCTCTTCAAGAGAGGGCAAAAAATGAAGATGATGATGTTGTCCTAAGTGTATTAAAACTTGCCATTAATCAGCTAACAAGAGCTGAGGGTGGCTAGCAGAGCCAACATTTTTGGTCACAAAAGAAGGGGGCGAAAGCCCCCTTCTCCCCTGAAGCTATGAGCCTCTAAATCAAGAAAGAGCGTTGATCAGGTAATCAATGTAGCTCTTATACTCGTTCAGAGCCTGGGGGCTCATATCACGAGGAGCGCAAGCACGGTCGCGGGTGTAAATGAGTGCCTCAACATAAGGACCAGTAGGCAGTCCGAGGGAGCGATACACCTCACGAGCACCAGCGATGCCCCACTCGTCGAGAGGGCCGGTGCCGCCGACGACCAGGCAGTAGTTGATCAGACGCAGGTAGTGGCCGAGATCGCGGTAGCACTTGTCAACCTTGATCTGGCTGTCGCCAGCCTCACCGGGCTGCTTCAGATAGGCGTACTTGTTGAAGCAAGCATCGCCAGCTTCGCGGGTCACCTTGTCCAGACCGGCAGCCAGCTTTTCAGCAGCTTCCAGACGAGCAGCAGCGCGCTGGATGTTGCCCTGAACGGCTTCGAGGTCGTTCTGGGAGGGGAAGCGACCAGCTGCGTCAGCAGCGGTCACAACGGTGGTCACGACAGACTTCATTGTTGGATTCCTGGTGATGAATGGGGTCGAAGAAGAAGGTCAGCAGACCGATCAGGAGACGGCTCCGATCACGCGATCGAAGTAAGAGCCGGCTTCAGCAACCAGGGCAGAGCAATCGCCTTGGGTCGTTTCCATCTTGCGGAAGCGCTTACCACCTGAAGCAGGGGAGTTGGTCTCACCAATAAGAGCTGTTGAAGCAGCCTTCATGATGGCCACAGCACGGGCAGCAGACTGAGTGGGCACACCCAGTGCGATGTAGGTCTCCTTGAGACCATTGAGGCAGCGGTCATCCAGAACGGAAGCGTCGCCGGCAAGCAGGGCGTAGCTGATGTAGCGGAGAACGATCTCACCATCACGCAGGCAAGCAGCCATGCGGCGGTTGGGATAGCAGTTGCCACCAGCCTGGATCAGGCCGGTGTTCTCGCAGATCATGCCGGTCACTGCATCAGAAACGATGCAGGAGGCGTTGGAGGTGATGGCATTGACTGCGTCTAAGCGCTTGTTGCCACTCTGGACATAGGAGCGCAGACCAGCGAGGTCACTACCACCAACAGGTGCAGTTTTGGCGTCAGCGCTGACGACCGAACGGGAGAATGCGTCGAGCATTGTGGGCCAGACAGTTTTGCAGGGGGAGGCTTCTAGTGCAGTGAGGTGATCGCCGAGCCTGCCCTAAAAAAGGAAAGGAGTTGTACCGACGACCATTGACCCCAATGGGGTGAAGCGCTTTGACAAGCTAACCAGGGTCTGCCAAGCCGTGGCCTGGGATCTGATGATCACGCAAGAGTTCGTCACCTTTCAGCCTCGGATCACTCAGATCAAGACAAAACAGAAGACAGAGCCAGTGCCGAGGCTGGGCACTGCAAAGGGGGTACAACACGACGAGATCAATCCAGACTCACGACATCCAAGTCACCAATCACAACGCAAGAGCCTGGCCCATGACAACCAGTAGTAAGGTGCAACGATGATTTTCTGGGCCTATCACCAGGATGACAGAGCAAACTGACCAGGCACCAACCGTTCAAGAACTGCAGGAATCCATAGACGAATTATCTGCTTATCGTGAGCGACTCTACAATGATGTAATTGGACTCGGCAAAAAACTACGACTTTCACAGAAAAAGATCGATGCAACCATAAACGAACATCCAGAACTCACCAGGATAGACGAAGTTCTAGGCCAGCTCAAACAACAAAGGGACTTCCAAGTCAAAAACCAATGAGAGGAATGGCCACTCCACCGAGAACGATGGCTGATTTCTTCGAGGCCAGCAGGGGAACATGGATGATTCGACGAGTGGTTCACCACCTCGACAGTCAAGACGACGAATCTGGGGACTCCAATCTAATTATCGAACCCTTCGAGAATAGCGACCCTGTTGTCGAGAATGTATGCGAATCGCTGCGTGTCAATCGCCAAGACACTGCTGGGGGAGCAAGGTTCTGGTGGGAAAGCAATCTGATGCAAGAGACTCGAAATGATGACTATGCAGCAGTAGTCGTTAATGCACCAAACCCTCAAGACGCCAGCAGAGGATTTTTGCTTCGCGACGTTGGATATGTCGAGAAAAAAGCTGTTGTCAGTACTTACGCATTCTCCGACGATGGGATTTTGACAATCAAGACCCGCTATGACACAAACGTTGGAATTGAGCGGTGCTGGTTTGTTAATGATCAGATCAGGATGCGCGTGAGTTCGGTGCAGTTCCTTAACGGAGTCGCCATGACAACCTATTGCACTGAATTTCGCTGTCCAACTCAGGCTGATATTGCTGAGATTGCAGCAGCAGCGAGAGCGCAGGCTGATGCACCAGCGTCGGACGTTCCGGAGCTAAATCGTGTTTGATCCCTTTCTCGACGAACTGCATCAAAGCATCACTTCAAGAGGAGGACTTCCACTTCAGGTCCCGACTGGTCTTGAAGAATGCCGTTCAGCCAAGGGCAACAGCGTGATCCGCAGTTGGCTGTGGCAAGTACCAGGCTTTCGACGGTGGCGCGTTACCAGACTCGACGCGGGCGAGAGCCTGCAGGTGTTGAATTCCGTTGCCTACCCCGACCACGACTTCGACCACCCACTGATGGGCGTTGATCTGCTCTGGTTTGGAGCACGTCAGAAACTTGTTGCGGTGCTGGACTTTCAACCGTTGGTCCAGGATGCTGATTACCTTGATCGATACTTCACCGGACTAAAGAACCTAAACGCACAATTTCCCGATCTCAATGGAGAAGAAACCATGCGTTCCTTCGACCCAAATCAATATTTCTCCTCATGGTTACTCTTCTGTCGTGGAGGGGCTGACCAAGCTGACAGCTCACTTCCACCTGCCTTCAGTTCCTTCCTCAAGGCCTACTGGAAGCTTCACGACGATGCTTGCAATGGCACGGCTTCCATTCCTCCCGATGAAGTCAAGCGTCTGCAGGAGAACTACGACATTTACAGCGCAGAAAGAGATCCTGCCCATGGTTTATTCACCAGTCATTTCGGCAAAGAGTGGTCCGATCGATTCCTGCACGAATTTCTCTTCCCCGCCAGTCAGCCCGCATGAGCCTTCCTCTCCGCACGTCGAGTCTTGATCCTGTCCAGATCCCAGGATGGCGCTGGCAGCCTTTTCTCGACACCGCCGTTACGGCGATGGCCTCGCTTCAGCCGAAGGCCTATCCGATCGAGGAACGGTTTCTGCAGAAAGAGGGCAGCACTGGATCGAAGGCGAAACCCATTCCGGTTACCACCGCAACCTGGGCCTGTTCAACTGAAAAACTGCGCCAAGTGCGCTGTGCCTGCGTTGAAGCCGGTGGCGCTGCATCGGTTCTCAATTTCGTGATCAATCCAAGCTGTCGTTTTGATCTTCCGTTTTTTGGCGCCGATCTGGTGACGCTGCCCAACGGGCACCTGCTCGCCCTTGACCTGCAGCCTGTCAACAAGACAGATCCAGATCACACAAGTCCGGTTTGGGAACGGCTGATGCCACTGTTCGAGCACTGGCGCGCCGAACTACCCGATGGGGGTCCCATTCCTGACGAGGCACAGCCGTATTTCTCACCTGCCTTTCTCTGGACCCGGATCCCGCTAGGGGAGGAGGGCGATGCGCTGATTGAACGTGTGATCCGTCCGGCCTTCACAGATTACCTGCAGCTCTACCTCGCGTTGGTAGAGGAAGCGGAGCCTGTCGACGATGACCGTGCGGGACTTCTGCTCTCGGGCCAGAAGCGTTATACGGCCTATCGCTCCGAGAAGGATCCGGCCCGCGGGATGTTGACTCGCTTCTATGGCAGCGAATGGACGGAGTCGTACATCCACGGAGTACTGTTCGATCTCTAAGCGACCCAATCGCCAACTTCCTTGTTACCGCAAGGGAGTTAAGCATTATGAACAGCTTTCGGAGGGCATCCGGCTTGTTGGTCCAGAATCACGGGCGACGGGATGAAGGCAATAGCCTTTTTCCATCTCATCTCAGTCTGAGAAAGGACAACAACCATGTTCGACGCCTTCACTAAGGTTGTCGCCCAGGCCGACGCCCGGGGACAATTCATCAACACCAGCGAGATCGATGCCCTCGCTGCCATGGTTTCCGACAGCAACAAGCGTCTGGATGCTGTTAATCGAATCTCCAGCAACGCTTCCACCATCGTTGCTTCTGCCGCTCGCAACCTGTTCGCTCAGCAGCCCGCGCTGATCGCACCAGGCGGCAACGCCTACACCTCCCGCCGTATGGCTGCCTGCCTGCGCGACATGGAGATCATCCTTCGCTACGTCACCTACTCAGCCTTCACCGGTGATGCGTCCGTGATGGAAGACCGCTGCCTCAATGGTCTGCGGGAGACCTACCTGGCTCTGGGCACCCCCGGCGCATCTGTCGCCGCTGGCGTGAACCTGATGAAAGAAGCCGCCCTGGACATCATCAACGACAAGGCTGGCATCACCTCTGGTGACTGCGCTTCCCTCAGCAGCGAGATCGGCACCTACTTCGACCGCGCCGCCGCCTCTGTCGCCTGATCGGCCCCTGGATTCGACGTCATTAATCCTCTCTCAGATTCATGAAAACCCCCCTCACCGAAGCTGTTGCAGCAGCTGATTCTCAGGGCCGCTTCCTGAGCAACACCGAAGTTCAGGCTGCCTCCGGTCGTTTCAACCGTGCCAAGGCCAGCCTCGAAGCCGCCAAGGCTCTCACCAGCATGGCTGATTCCTTGGTGAACGGCGCAGCTCAAGCTGTTTACACCAAGTTCCCCTACACCACCCAAATGGAGGGGCCCAACTACTCAGCAACTCCCGAAGGCAAAGCCAAGTGCTCCCGTGACGTGGGCTACTACCTGCGGATGATCACCTACTGCCTGGTTGCTGGTGGTACTGGCCCCATGGATGACTACCTGATTGCAGGTCTGGACGAGATCAACCGCACCTTCGAGCTTTCTCCAACCTGGTACGTGGAAGCTCTGAGGCACATCAAGTCCAACCACGGCCTTTCTGGCGACGCTGCCACTGAAGCCAACAGCTACATTGATTACGCCATCAATGCTCTGACCTGATTGGTTAGAACACCACTCTGTGAGCCCTCCTTATGGAGGGCTTTTTTATTGTTCATACAGCTTGAGCAAGGATTCTAAAATGACATCAACGGTGCAGAACTTTCTCAGCTTGCTTTGCGGCGAATACAGCAATCAGCAACAAGCCTTGGACAATCCGCCTTTCTTTGCACATATTTTTCTGAGATATCGCCCTTTAGAGCATCTCCAACCAGGGTCTATTTTGCTAGAACAAAGCTATGCAGTTAACCCAAGCCATCCTTACAGACTACGCATGATCAGAGCAGAGGAACAATCGCCTGGAATTATCAAGTTGTGGAACCATAGCTTCCGCGAGCCATCAAGGTTTGCCACTGCAAGCTTTGACAAAAAATGTCGGCAGACCATTCGAGACAGCGACCTCATCTGCCTTGACCAATGCCATTACCAAGTCCAAAACAAAACCGACGGATATTATGGATCTATCGAACCAGGATGTCAGTGTCTTGTCAATCGAAATGGTCAAGAAACACTCCTGGTCAGCACTTTTCACCTCCAGGAGGACACGTTGAAGACTCTTGATCGTGGTCATGACCCAAAAACCAATGAAAGACTTTGGGGATCCATTGCAGGCGAATTTCGATTCAGACGAACACAATCATGGGAAGCGAAGTGGGACCAAGATAGTCCCACATAAGCACAAGCATAAAAGCCATCTGGCAAGCGCCCGAATCAGTGGGGGCAAGCCTATAGAATAAACCTCAGGTTTTGTTATACAAAACTCAATTGATTCCAATTAACTCAGTCACAGCCGCTCTTGAAGCCCTCGATCACCCAGACGCGGGCGTGCGATACCACGGAGCCTGGTGGCTTGGCAAGCACAGAGTCGTGGAGGCTGTACCGAAACTCGTGAATTGCCTGAGCGACAAAAGGGAGATCACAACCGCAGGAGGCTATCCCCTGAGACGACAGGCAGCTCGCTCTCTTGGAATGATCAAAGACTCACGCTGTATACCAGAGCTTCTTAAAACTCTGGAAACAGATGATATTAAATTACACGAAGCAACACTTAGGGCCCTAATTGAATTCAAAAGCGAGGAATGCACAGACTCACTCATTAACTACCTTGAGCGCGACATTCCCAATAAGCCATTAGAAGCGCTTATAGAAGCTTTGGCGGAACACAAACTGTGGAGAACTTCAGAAAAGATTCAACCTTATCTTGACAACGAGTCGGAGAGAATCGCCAGCTCGGCAGCAGCTTTTTTCTACAGCCGCACTGGCGAAATAAACTATTTAAACAAAGTCATCTCACTTCTTGATCATCAGAATCGCTTCATTAGACAATCTGCTGCATTCGACCTGGCCCGGATAGGAACAATCAAGGCAGCAGATCCAATCCTGAATGCCAAAATCCCTAACAATGTCAAGATGTTTGCCATCAAGGCCATCTTGAACAAATCACTCAGCAAGACAAATCAGACAGATTTCATTCCAGAAATAGAACTCGAATCAATTCACTGCTCTCTTTTTAAAGCACTTGATAGTCTCGCTAGAGATAATTTTTCGGGCAACCTATTGATTGAGCAAGACAATCAAATACAAGAGACCTGCCTGGAAAATAATTTAACAGTAAGCGATCTACTTTCACACGCATTTAAGAATCTTCGATCACCATCCTTGGCGAGCCGAGAAGCAGGCATCAAACAACTCATCCATGGTGCTGATCATTCCCAAATCAATCTACAAGATCTGTACTTCTCAGAATCGGATCAAGACATCAAAATGGGACTAATAAAAGCAATGGCCGAACTAAAAAAACCCCATTATGCAAACGCATTTATTGATGCTATTGGAGTCGAAATTGGCAATCATTGCCAAGGCAACATACGTCGCGTCGCTGCATGCGCCCTTGGAGACATCGCTTGGGACGAAAAAGTTCCATCACAATCAACACATTCGATTGTCCAAAAACTGGAATGGACACTTCAGTCACCTGAAGACTGGGGATTACGCTACAGCGCATGCCTGGCACTAGAAGGAATTGGCAACTCCAACTCTGTTAAAATTCTAAGTGAAGCCAAAGCGAAAGAAACAGATCCAGTCCTTTCCAGGCGCCTTGAGAATGCATTACTAGAATCAAAAAATAAGCTGCCTATCCATCAAGCCGAGAACAAAACACTTCTCTAAAAACAATCATGAAAATACTCTTCGTCTGCCTCGGCAACATCTGCCGATCCCCTGCTGCAGAAGGCGTTTTTCTACATCTACTAAATCAACAGGGACTGAGTAAGCACTTCATCGTTGACTCCGCCGGTACCGGCAGCTGGCATGTGGGCAACAAGGCCGACCCACGCATGCGTGCTGCGGCCGAACGACGCGGAATTCACCTGCCGAGTCGCGCCAGGCAGATCGAATTGGATGATTTCAGTCGCTTCGATCTGGTGCTGACCATGGACAGCGACAACCTGCGCAACGTGCGCAGCCTGGCCAAGGAGGCGGGGAACAACGCCACAGCAACGATCCGCCCGATGCTCAGTTACGCCCGATCAACCGAGATCAGCGATGTACCGGATCCCTATTACGGCGGGGAGCAGGGGTTTGAGCAGGTGCTCGACCTGCTGGAGGATGCCTGCTCCGGGCTGATCGAGGAGATTAAGCCCCAGATCAGGCGCTAGGGCGAGGCCAAGCTTCTGCGGGCACTTTGAGGCGAAACAGATCCTCGAGGGCATCGATCACCGCCTCAATCGCCATGCCATCGGTGATCACTTCCGTGGCGTCATGGGCTTGCACCAGGGGAGCCACCTCACGGGTGCTGTCGAGATGGTCCCGCTCCACGATCTGCGATTCAAGCTCCGCCAAGGCCGGAACCTCAAAGCCACGTCGCTCCAGATCCACAGCCCTTCGGCGAGCACGCTCAGCGGGCGTGGCGGTGAGGAACACCTTGAGTTCGGCATGGGGGAACACCGCCGTGCCGATGTCTCGACCCTCGGCAACAAGACCGCCACGCTCACCCATGCGCTGCTGCTGAGCAGTGAGCAGAGCTCGCACGCAGGCATGGGCAGCCACCACCGACACCTTGGCCGTCACCCGGGGATCACGAATCACGTCGGTGACGTCGTTGCCGTTGACCCGTACGGCTTGCACACCATCGCGAAGAGGATCCAACTCCACCTCCAGCCCCTGGAGGCTGGGCGCCACAGCTGCTGCATCCGCAGGATCAAGCCCCTGCTCCAACACCCACCAGGTCACAGCGCGATACATCGCCCCTGTATCGAGGTATAGAAGCCCCATGCGCTCCGCAAAGGCGCGGGTCACAGTGCTTTTGCCAGCACCGGCTGGGCCGTCGATGGCGACGATGGGCGAACGAGTCATCAGAACGGTGTGATCAATCAAACGGGTCGATCCGCATCGCGCCGCCACAGCCAGCAACCGACAGGTCTGATCGGCTGCAGCGGGTTGCAACGTGCTGGGATCCACCACCTCTACATAGTCAACTTCAAACCCCGCCGAGGTCAGGGCGTTCGTCAAAGCTGCCGTATTCAGATCGCGGGATCCGCTTTGAACAGCGGCGGCCTCCTGCTGCAACAGACGGGGCAACACTGCGGCCTGATGGCGCTGATCAGGCGTGAGGTAACGATTGCGCGAGCTGCTGGCCAACCCATCCAGTTCCCGCACCGTGGGACACCCCATCACACGCACAGGTAAGCCAAGAGCCTTCACCAGGTGGCGAAGGATGGTGAGCTGTTGCCAGTCCTTCTCTCCCAGCACAAGCACTGACGGGCGAACGAGTGACAGCAACCGGGTCACCACCGTGGCGACACCATCAAAATGGCCTGGGCGACTCGCACCGCAGAGATGCTGCTGCAGTCTCTGCGGCACCTGCAGGCGAAACACCTGTTCCGGGCCCTCGGGATAGATCTGCGCATCGGTCGGACACCACAGCGCATCGACTCCGGCCTGAGCCGCCACAAGGCAATCGGCGTTGAGATCCCGGGGATACTGCTCAAAATCCTCCCCAGCACCGAACTGAAGAGGATTGACGTAAACACTGGCCAGAACCGCACACGGATCGATGCTGACGGCACGGGCGTGGGCCATCAAGCGCCCATGCCCCTGGTGCAGACCGCCCATGGTGGGAACGAAATGCACCGGCTTGGCCTGCTGAGCGCGCCAATGGTGCAATTCAGAGAGTGTTCTGAGAACCTGAACGGTCAGCGAAGCACCTCAAGGCGAACCTGAGCGATGCCACTGGCGACCAAGCCCAGCTTGTTTGCTGCACCATGGGCAAGATCAATCACCCGATGACCAATAAAAGGGCCGCGGTCGTTGATCCGCACCACGGTGGATCGTCCGTTCCAGAGATTGGTGACACGAACCTTGGTGCCGAAAGGCAGCGTCCGGTGGGCAGCGGTGAGGGTTCCGGGTCGAAACACTTCCCCATTGGCCGTGCGATTGCCATAGAAGCCGGGTCCATACCAACTGGCTTCTCCTGTGCTCACCGAGATCACACGAGGCTGTGGGATGGGCGGTGCAGGGGGTTGAACGGGTTGTGGCGCAACGGCTGTGTCTTCTGTTGGGGTCTCAGGAGACGCAACGGCGCCAGACTCGAGTTCCTCAGCCTTGGCGCTGCCAGAGTCGGTCTCCGTGACTGAGGCGGAACCGAAAGGATCCAGAGGCTGGGCCAGCACCGCGTCAAGCGATTCACGCACGGCGTCGGAATCCAGCTCGCGGGCCAGAACGGGAAGAAGGGCGAAGCCACTGGAGGCCATCCCTGCAACGAGCAGAAGAGAGAAAGGTGAACGCATGCCGGGCGACTGTCCCGGTGATCGAGCGGGGGGAAACTTGGTCACCCCTGCCAGCGATCAGTTGATCCAGCAATGGATCAACAAAGAACCAGCCTTAGCGAGCAAAAAGTCTTGCGAAACTTAAGGAGAATCAGCCGAGTCGAACAGCCACCCTCGACGCAGTCGTCCCGAATCGGGGCAGGGAGTTGATCGTTGGAATACCAGCACTGACCTGGCGCGGCAAGACCTGCGGACAGCCGTCTCCAATCAGACCAGCTAATTCCCAAAACAAGAGGCGCTTATTCGAGGGATGGACGCTGGCGCAATTGGCACGGGCCCCATGGGGAGAGAGGATCAGAACAAGCGCGAATCGGGGCAGACCCGCGTCCGACATGGATTACAAAACCGCTGGTGTGGATGTAGAGGCAGGACGGGCCTTCGTCGGAAGGATTCGCTCAAGCGTGGAAGCGACCTTTCGACCTGAGGTTGTTGGCGGCCTTGGAGGATTTGGGGGAATGATGCGCCTGCCTGCCGGCATGCGCAGGCCACTGCTCGTCTCCGGCACGGACGGCGTGGGCACCAAGCTTGAGTTAGCCCAAGACCATGGCCAACACCACAACGTGGGCATCGACCTGGTGGCGATGTGCGTCAACGACGTGATCACCTCTGGAGCCGCCCCCCTGTTCTTTCTCGATTACATGGCCACTGGGGCCCTGAGCCCTGAGGCCATGGCGCAGGTCGTGGAGGGAATTGCCGACGGATGCCGGCAAAGCGGCTGCTCTCTCCTGGGTGGTGAGACGGCGGAAATGCCTGGTTTTTATCCAGCGGGTCGCTACGACCTCGCGGGCTTCTGCGTAGCTGTAGTCGAGGAAGACGAGGTGATTGACGGCCGCACGATCCAAGCCGGCGATCAGATCATTGGCATCACCAGCAACGGCGTGCACAGCAATGGCTTCAGCCTTGTGCGCAGAGTGCTGGCCATGGCCAACGCCGACGCCAGCACCACCTTTGGCCCGGAACAACTCCCACTCGTTGATGCCCTGCTCGCCCCCACACAGCTGTATGGCGAGTTGGTGAAGTCATTGCTGGCCGCCCAGCTGCCGATTCACGGGATGGCCCACATCACCGGCGGTGGCATTCCTGAAAACCTCCCCCGCTGCCTCCCCACAGGACTGCGTGCACGCATCTCGCCCACCAACTGGCCCCGTCCGGAGCTGTTCAAGTGGCTTCAGCAGAACGGCGAGATCCCCGAACGAGATCTTTGGCACACCTTCAACATGGGCATTGGCTTCTGCCTGGTGCTGCCGGACCATGCCGTTTCCCAGGCCCTGTCGCTCTGTCAATCGCTGAAGCTCTCCGCCTGGCAGATCGGCGACGTGCAGACAGCAGCGTCGACCTCAACAGATGGGGTGGATGGGCTGCCAGCCTGAACCCAGCAGGCCGGCCAGATCAAACGACGTTTCAACTGGCCAATTTGACCAGCCAATCGCCGTAACATCACCTCGAAGCTTTGTTGCGTCGCCTACGCAACATCCGCGCCGTTACATCTCCTTAGTTGAATGCCTTTCGATAAACCCCAGCGCACCACCCGCAGACGTTCGTCTGCGGGACCGGTTCCGCCGCGTCGCCCTGTTATTTCCAATCACGACCGCGGACACACCAGCCGCCAAGGCCCCCGACCCACATTTCTGGCCCTCAAGGACCACGGCAAGGTGTTTGTGGCCGACATGCCCCATCTCTCCGATGGCCAGCTGACCCACATCAGCAAGGAAGCCGAAGAGGTGCTGGCTAGCCTTGAAAGGCGGATCAGCGAACTGGAGGCTGGATCCTCGATCGCGCAACCCGAACGCGACACCTTGATCAAGGCCTGCACCAAACGCGATGTCACCCATCGCTTCTTGAGGGCCATTCACGACGAGCAGGAACACCGGCGCAACAACCCCGCAGTGCGCAACGCAGCCAATGAGTCGCTGCCCCGCACCTTCCTGGAGATCGCCCGTCATCGCCTCCCTGGGGCCACGTTTGATTCCCTTCTGCAGGAAGCCTTGGCGGCCTGTGAACAGCAACGCGAGCAAACCGAACAGCCCACACCGACCCCAACGGGGCCTGTGAAGGTGGTCGCGCTGCCCCATCCGACATCCACCCTTCCCGTCGTGGTCAGTCCTGACCCTGAACCCGGAGAAGCGGTCTAGCTAGGCGCTCATGAATGGATTGGCGGGCATCCTGGTCCGGCAATCCAGGGCCAAACCATCAAGGTCCTGACGCTCTCCATCACTGAGCATCCAGGCCAGTGCGGCCACCGCATCCCTGGCCTGGTGAACGCGCCGCAATCCAGGCAAGGGCATCGCGCCATGGGAGCGACACCAGTTGAGAGCCACCTGGGCCTGAGACACCTGACGCTCCTGGGCAATGGATGCCATGCACTGACGCAAGCCATCACTCGCCGGCAACAGACGGCGGAAGAGACGGCTGCGCAACTGCGTACAGGCCGGCGGAGTCGCCCCAGGTGCCACAGCCAGCACACCGAGAGCCAAAGGGCTATAGGCCAGCAGATCAATCCCCAACTCGGCGCAGACTGACTTCAAGCCTGCGGACTGAATTGCATCCGGGGCCAGCAATGACAGCTGCACCTGCACGCTGCGCAAGGGCACGCCCCGCGCAGCCAACCGAGCATGCAGAGCCCTCAAACGCTTCGGGCCCAGATTCGACACTCCCAGTTCAGCCACACGCCCTCGCTCCACAAGGTCGGCCAGACCATCCAGCAACGGCCCCTCCTGCCAAGGGGCATAACGCGCCGTACTCCAGTGCAACTGCACCCTCTGAAGCTGGCCAGCGAGACGCTCCTGACTGGCGTCAAACGCCCGATCGAATCCCCTCCGTCCGAGCCGCCAAGGGAACGGCGCCAATTTGGTGGCAACCGTCAAACGCGACCGCAAGGTTGGATCCCTGGCGCGGAGGATCGCTCCCAACAAGGCCTCACTACGGCCGTTGAAACGACCTGTGCCATAGGAATCAGCCGTATCCACCAACGACAGCCCCCCTTGCGCCGCCACCTCGAGTGTCTGGGCGAGCTCAGGGTCATCCCGGTCAGGGTCATAGCCCCAAAGCAACTGATTGCCCCACGACCAGGTGCCGAAGCCGATTCCGGTCACACCGTTCTTTCCTGCTGGCCGCCATGATCGCCTGACGAACAGGAAGCAGCGCAGCAGCACTTCAAAGCGAGATGTCCCGAGAGCACGACCACCCCTCCAGTTCCCACCCGACAGCGACACCTGCCGCCGCAGAACAACCGACTGAGCCCTCCTCTCCCGTGCTCTGCCCCCATTGCAAGCGCACCGCAGACAATGGGATCCGCTGCCAGGGCATCTGTGTGGCCGACAGCGAGTATTGAATCGACGACCGCATGCGTCCGTTCGCAACGATGGGAACAAGAGCCGTAAACCACCGATGGGTCACCCGCACGGCCCAGATCCTGGCGACAGGCGTGTTGCTAACCCATGCGGGCATCGGAGCAAGCAGCAGCACGCCAACGATCGGACGCTTGCAACGCACCACGGCTGCGTGCAACACCACAGCCACAGAAGGCTCAGAGCAACGCTGTGATCGAATTCAGCTGGATCGCAAAACTGACTCTGTGCTGCGCGTGCGCTTCATCGGCCCTGACAGCAGAAAGGGCATCACACGCATGCTCACCTTCGTGGCGACCGATGCGGGGAAGGACCTTCCAATCACCTGCAGGAATGGCCTCTGCCAACTGAGCACCACTGCCTGGGAGGGACCGGTGATGGGCGCCGCTGAGGCGTTCTCCAACGGCCTCGGCATCGCAGAAGGATTACCCCGGGCCTGGCCCGCAAAAGGGATCTGCAAGATCAACTCTTCAGGAGTGGAATGCCACGCGCAATTGAGCAATGGCCTGACCCTCCGCGCTGAGGCCAAACTGTGATTCCCCAACCTGATGCAGAGCTCTTGCTGCGTGAGACGATCGATCAGATCTCGATTCAAGGGCGCAAGCCATCGTGAGCCTGCAGACCAGTGATGGAGATGAGAAGCGAGCCTTCAGGATTCAGAAGGCGGCACCCAGATTCGAACTGGGGATAAAGGATTTGCAATCCTCTGCCTTACCACTTGGCCATGCCGCCGCCGGGGAAACTGCGTTTCCACCAGCGGATCGTATCAGCGAGCGCAGTGGGGGGCTGCTGGTGGTTTGCAACGGTCACGGCGAGGACCTGATCGCCCTGCGAATCCTCGAGGCGCTCCACAGCCTTCAGCCAAGGCTTCCTCTGGTCGTTTTGCCTCTCGTGGGCGAAGGCAAGGCCTTTACCTTGCCGGTGCAGCAGGGATGGCTGCGACTGATCGGCCCCAACGCAAAGCTGCCGAGTGGGGGGTTCAGCAATCAAAGCGCCCGGGGATTCATCGCCGATCTGGTGGCCGGACTCCCCCTGCTCACCTGGCGGCAGTGGCGCTGTTTGCGACGTCACGCCAAGGGCGTTGATGCAGTGCTGGCCGTCGGGGATCTGCTGCCATTGCTGATGGCCTGGGGCAGCGGACAACGCTTCGGATTCGTGGGAACCCCAAAAAGCGATTACACCTGGAGCAGCGGACCGGGCAGGCACCTCAGCGATCTCTATCACCGCTTGAAAGGAAGCGAATGGGACCCGTGGGAGTGGGCCGTAATGAGAACCTCTCGGTGCCGTCTAGTGGCCATGCGTGACCGCCTCACGGCCCGGGGCTTGAGGCGCCACGGTGTGAGGGCCCTGGCACCAGGGAACCCGATGATGGATGGCTTCACTCCAGGCCATCCACCTGCAGCGCTCGAGCGCTGCACGCGAATCCTGCTGCTCTGCGGTAGCCGTATGCCGGAAGCGCTGACCAACGCAGAGCGGCTGCTGCGCAGCCTGGAGGGCTTCAAAAGCGACGTCCCCCTCACCTTGTTGATGGCAACGGGCTCTCAGCCCTCTGCCCAGGCACTGGAGCCCCTGCTTCAGCACCTGGGGTTCCGCCCCTGCCCACCGCCTGCAGACAGCCTGGACGCCCAGGCCTGCTGGGTGAATGGAGTGCAAATGCTGTTGCTGGGCAGCGGTCGCTTCAGCCGCTGGGCAGGCTGGGCCGAAGTCGGACTCGCGACTGCCGGAACCGCCACCGAACAATTGGTGGGCCTTGGCATCCCCGCGTTGTCCCTGCCAGGACCGGGCCCCCAGTTCACCCGTGGCTTCGCTGAACGCCAGAGCCGCCTTTTGGGAGGGTCGGTGCGCACCTGCCCATCAGCAGAAGCCCTGCAACGTCGCCTGCACCTCTTGCTCTCCGACGCCAACCTGCGGCATCAGCTCGGCACCATCGGCCGCCAGCGAATGGGACGGGCCGGAGGCAGTCGGGCACTGGCCGAGCTGGTGGTGGAACGCTTGATCGCGGATACTGGCCTCACCACTGCGCATCGCCATGGCCGGCATCCAGGACCATGACTACCTGAGACTCTGCGCCGAACTGGCCCGTCGCCTTGGCGTCAGTCAGGCGGCAGCTCGACGCCGCGTGGAGATGGCAGCTGCCAAGGAAGGCCTGCGTGATGTGGAAGCCCGCATGCGGATCGCCACCCAACTCATCGATGAGACCCGCGAAGAGCAAAACGCCGACAAAGGTGCAGCATCCACCAGCCTCGATGCCTTACTCGTCGCCAGCCCCGAAGACGAAAACTTCATGCTGGAGGACTGAACCCATCAGCACCCCAATCAACTGAACACTGGCCCGTTCAGTGCTCGAACACCTGGTTAAAACGCAGACGATCCAAGTCAGCGATCACCGGAATGCAGGGGAAGCAACGCTCCGCCAACTCCCAGCGGCCTTCCCGGCGCAGCATTAACTCCAGACGGTCACGGGCAGGCAACAAGTAGCGGGCATCGTTGGCTGCATACGCCAATTGAGCCTCGGTCAGCTCATCCACCCGACCCCAGTCACTGCTCTGGGCTTGTTTGTCCAGCTCCACCCCGACCAGCTCCATCACAAGGTCCTTGAGGCCGTGACGCGGGGTGTAGGTGCGGGCCAGGCGGCTCGCCACCTTGGTGCAGAAGATCGGATTCACCGCAATCCCCAAGCCGCTGGCGAGTGCGGCGACATCGAACCGGGCGAAATGGAAGACCTTCTCCACGGCCTTTGACTCCATCAACGCCTCCAGTCGTGGAGCCTCGGTCTGTCCCAAGCCGATGCGAACACAGGCGACGTGGTCGTCGGGATCACAGATCTGCACCAGACAGAGGCGATCACGCCCGTGGATCAACCCCATGGCTTCGGTGTCGACCGCCAGGGCTTTGGCGCGGCCATAGCGCTCGGCCCATGCAGCATCGAGATCACCGTCAAAAACGGCGAACTCGCGGGGTGCAGACGCGGCATCAGCCATCGGGGTCGCAGGACAAACATCGATCAATCCACTTTGACCACCCGCGGGACGCAAGACTTTTTCTCAAAGACTTGAAAATCAAAACGAGACCGAGATAGACACAAATGAGACACAGGGTTCCCGTGCACAGCCGCCATAAGCCACCTCGGGCCTGCCTGGCCGATATCGAGCGCTATTTCCGCCAACCGCCACCGCGCTTCCTGGACCTGGAACTCGCGGTCTGCTGGGTGCTCGACTGCCTCCTGGAGAACGACAGCTACCCCTCAGGCCTGCTGCAACGCCTCGAGACGGAACATCCCAAACTGCGGCTGTCAGAGACCGTGTTGCACCAGGCCCTCGATTTTCTCGAGAGCCAGGGCATGTTGGCCCGCTACAGCAAGCGTTGCCCAAGCCGCGGCCGGCCGCGACGCATGTTGCACCTGGAGAGCGCCTCTCGCCCCGAGGCCCAGAAACTGATGAAGCCTTGGCAACACTGGCTCAGCGACCTGAGTGGCAGCAGGAACGCCCCCGTGGCGACCTAAAACGGATAGGCAGCCAAGCCCCACGGCCAGCGGATGCCTTCCTTCCAGACCTCAACCCTCCTTCTCACCCTCCTGTTGGCCATTGGCCTGGTGTTCTTTCTGAGGGCAGCCAGCAAAGACCGCACCACCGTGGTGGACGTGGCCTCATCGCGCCCGCCCCTAGAGGTCCTCGAAGGATTGAGCGCCTGGTTGGAACAACGGGGCTGGTCGCCCGAGGGCGGCGATGCCGAACGCCAAGTGCTGCGATTTCAGGGCCGGGTGGCGGCCAGCACACCACTCGCGGTGCTCTTGTCATTGCTGGGGACCGTGGGCGCCGGCAGCCTTGGCCTGGTCGTTCGGCAGGTGCAGCCGTCCCTCCACTGGTGGCCCCTTGGCCTGGCCCTGCTCGGACCACTGGCCGGTGTGATCTACCGCAAGCGCGCTGAACGCCAGGAAGGGGTGGAGATCCGCTTGATGAACCCAGACGGTGAAACCGGCGGTAGCACCATTCGTGTCCGCGCCCATCGCGACGAACTGATTGCCCTCGAGCTCGAGCTGGCAGGCCCCCTCGACCTCGCCAGCGACGGTTCGCTGCTGTCGTCTCCCATCTGAAACTCCCATGCCGATTTCTCGGCACATCCCCATTTCCCGTCGCCGGCTGTCCATGGCCTTGGCTGCTGGTGCATTGGTAACTGCCACGCTCGGATTGGCCACCGCGGCCGAGGCTCCCAGCCCCCCAAGCACCGACCCACTGCTTGGCCCAAGAGTGCAACTGAAGGCCAGCTGGAAGGGGACAACACGTCCCAACAGGGCCATCTCAATTCTGATGCTGGCCGGCCATGCCGACTCTCAAAGGATGCAGGGGTCCGGCACCTCCGGTGCCGCCGTTGACCTCCATGGGGCAAAACCCATGGATCCCCGCATGCGTGATGAGCTGTATTGGAACCTGAAGGTGCGCGATGCAGTTGTGCAGCACGGACGTCGCCGCGGCCTCAACATCAGGGCCTACACCCCACCGGCGCTCACCATTGCCAACGGCAACCATCCCAGCACCAATTGGTCAGTGGGAAAGAAGCATGTGGGCAGCGGCGGCTATGCGCTCGAGATTCATTTCGATGCCTACGGCCGTGATGGATACGGATCCGGATTAATTCCTGCCATTCGCCGCCACCCCAGCACGATCGATGAAAGCCTGGCGGTCAGTTTCGGGCGTTACCCGCTGATGTTCCGCGGGGGCCTCGGTGCGCCGAAGCGCGGCATCGGCATCCTGGAAATCGGCAAGCTTGAGGGCCGACTCGAGACACGACTGCGGGACCCCAAAACCCGTCAGGCAACACTCGATGCGATTGCCCGACGGGTCACTGACGCCATCCTCAATGGATTACCGCCAGCACCTCCCATGGAGGTCAGTTCACCGCCTGATGTGGACGGCAACGCTCCTCCAGAGAAGGATCCTCGAACCAGTTCTGAGGACGGGTGAACACGTCCGTGAGCAGAGCCTCGCGCGACCCCTCTTCTGCCGTGAAGCCGTACTCCCAGCGTGCCAGGGGTGGCAGTGACATCAGGATCGACTCCGTGCGGCCGTTGGTCTGCAGGCCAAAGATCGTGCCGCGGTCCCACACCAGGTTGAACTCGACGTAACGGCCACGGCGGTAGAGCTGGAACTGACGCTCCCGTTCGCCATAGGCCAGAGGGTGCCGCTTCTCAACGATCGGGGTGTAGGCCGGCAGGAATCCCTGACCACAGGCCTTGGCCAAGTCATGGAGCTGCTCCCAGTTGAGAGGACGAGACCCCGTGGCCTTGGCAACGTCTGCAGCAGGTCCTGAAGGGTTCTGACCCTTGTAAAGCTGGCCGTTGCCGTCCTGGTAGTCGTAAAAAATTCCGCCCACACCGCGGGTTTCATTGCGGTGCTTGAGGAAGAAATACTCGTCACACCAGGGCTTGAACACCGGATACAGGTCGGTGCTCACCGAATCACACGCTTGCTTATGGGTGCGATGGAAATGGCGGGCGTCTTCGAGGAACGGATAGAAGGGCGTGAGATCGGCACCACCGCCGAACCACCACACCGGTCCTGCCTCGAAGTAGCGGTAATTGAGGTGCACCGTGGGCACATAGGGGTTGCGGGGGTGCAACACCATCGAGGTGCCGGTGGCGAACCAGGGATGCCCCTTCGCCTCAGGACGCTGCTTGAGGATGGACGGCGGCAACTCCTGGCCGTGAACCTCCGAAAAGTTCACGCCGCCTTGTTCAAAAATGCGCCCCTCGCGCATGACACGAGAGCGGCCACCGCCGCCCTCGGGGCGATCCCAGCTTTCCTCCTGGAAGCGGCCCACACCATCGAGGGCCTCCAGACCTGCACAAATCTCGTCCTGGAGCCCCATCACCAGAGCACGAGCCCGTTCCCTGGAATCAGCTGGTGGTGGAGACATCGGTGCTGCAGCGCCATTACCGGACGCTGCACTGGGGGCGGAGGAGGACGAACCCTTCAGGCGCCTCAGCAGTGAACGAACCATGGATCAATTGCTGCAGGTACTGACAGGAACCTTTTCAGCCCGTGCCCTCTCCCGACAAGAGGCCGTGAAGGACTGTCACGGGAGCCCACACCTAGGATCCCGCTCAACGCACGGGTTTCATGGCGACCGCAGAGCAGGCCACCACAGCGCTGAAGCAGATTTTGGATGCCGGAACTGGACGCCCGGCTCTCGATCTCGGCTGGATCGACAACATCCGAATCGCACCACCTCGCGCTGTCATTCGCCTGAACCTGCCCAGTTTTGCCCAGGGCCAGCGGGAACGCATTGCCCAGGAGAGTCGCGAGCGATTGCTGCAGCTCAATGGCATCGATGATGTGCAGATCGAACTGGGCTCTCCCGCTCAGCAGCAGAGCAGTCCTCAGCCCGGGGGCATCGGCCAGGCAGGCCACGGTCAGGTGGCGGAACGGCAACCCATTCCTGGCGTGAAGCAGGTGATCGCCGTCAGCAGTGGCAAAGGCGGCGTTGGCAAGAGCACCGTGGCTGTGAACCTGGCTTGCGCCCTGGCCCGTCAGGGATTGCGGGTTGGTCTTCTCGATGCCGACATCTATGGACCCAATGCCCCCACGATGCTGGGGGTTGCGGATCGCACGCCCGAAGTGGAAGGCAGCGGCAGCGAACAACGGATGACTCCCATTGAGAGCTGTGGCGTGGCCATGGTCTCGATGGGTCTTCTGATCGACCCGGATCAACCGGTGATCTGGCGCGGACCGATGCTGAACGGCATCATCCGTCAGTTCTTGTATCAGGTCACCTGGGGAGAACGCGATGTGCTCGTGGTCGACCTCCCACCCGGCACTGGTGACGCCCAACTCTCGCTGGCCCAAGCCGTCCCCATGGCTGGCGTCGTGATCGTGACCACGCCTCAACAAGTGGCCCTGCAGGACGCCCGTCGCGGCCTGGCCATGTTCCGGCAGATGTCGATTCCCGTGCTCGGCGTGGTTGAGAACATGAGCGCCTTCATCCCTCCCGATCAGCCAGAGAAGCGGTATGCGCTGTTCGGCGAAGGAGGCGGACAAACATTGGCTGATGAATTCGAGACCACGCTTCTGGCTCAGGTGCCCCTGGAGATGCCAGTCCTCACTGGGGGAGACCAGGGCAGTCCGATCGTGATCAGCCAGCCCGATTCAGCAAGTGCAGCGAGCTTCAAGCAGCTTGCTCAAGACGTCACCACGATGGTTGGAGCCACTGCTTAACCATGCTCGGGGGTCTTCGGCGACGTCGACAGAGTCTTCAGTCCCGAACGGGCTCGTCACTGCGTCGCCGCAACGACTTCGAACTCGTGCTGTGGGGCGTGCCCCTGGCCATGGTGGGAGTCTCGAGCTTCCTGATCCTCAGCATTGAGCGCCAGGAGGCAATCGAAGGATTCTCGTCGTTCCAGTTCAGCTTTGTCGGAGTTCTTGCATTCATCAACAGCCAATTCTGGTTATCGCAACTGGCGACAGCACTCGTTGGTTGTGGGATCGCACTGTTGTTCGCGAACTTAAGGCTTGAACGCCTCAAGCCCCCTCTACTTCCGATTTACATCGTCACGGTGATCAGCTTGATCGCTGTTCGGTTCATCGGCACGTCTGCACTAGGGGCCCAGCGCTGGATCAGCATTGGACCATTCAATGTTCAGCCTTCTGAGTTCGCAAAGCTGGCCGCCATTCTTCTGTTAGCCGCTGTACTCGATCGCTATCCAGTGGAGCGACCGGTGGATCTCCTCCGCCCCCTTGGTGTGATTTCCATTCCATGGGCGCTGGTGTTTATCCAGCCTGATCTCGGCACGTCGTTGGTGTTCGGAGCACTCCTGCTGACCATGCTCTATTGGTCAGGGATGCCTTTCGAATGGCTCGTCCTGTTGCTGGCCCCACTGGGAACGGCTCTTTTGGCAGGACTCATCCCCTGGGCTCTCGCCCTTTGGGTACCGCTGATGATGGTGATCGCCTACCGCTCACTGCCCTGGAAGCGCCTAGCCACAGCCACCGTCTTGCTCATCCAGGGAGGGGTGGCAGCCGTTACACCCTGGTTGTGGATGCACGGTCTGAAGGATTACCAGCGCGACCGACTAGTGCTGTTCCTCGACCCAAGCAAAGACCCACTCGGCGGCGGTTATCACCTGCTGCAGAGCACGGTAGGGATCGGCTCCGGAGGCTGGTTCGGCACAGGTCTCCTTCAGGGCCAACTCACCAAGCTGCGCTTCATCCCTGAGCAGCACACCGACTTCATCTTCAGTGCCCTGGGGGAGGAAACCGGTTACATCGGCACTGTCCTTGTTGTGGTGGGCTTTGCTGCATTGATGGCGCGGTTGGTCCAAATCGCCAACCGCGCGCGCAGCGACTTCGAATCCCTGGTTGTGATCGGAGTGGCCACCATGGTGATGTTTCAGGTGGTGGTAAACATCTTCATGACCATCGGCCTTGGCCCCGTGACGGGGATCCCACTGCCATTCATGAGCTACGGCCGCTCGGCGATGGTCGTGAACTTCATCGCCCTTGGCCTTTGCCTTTCGGTTGCACGTCGCAGCCGCATTCAGCAGTTGCGGTGAGAGCCACGATCACGCTGCAGACCCTCCAAGCCCGAATGGCTGAAGGGCTGGACACTGGACGCGTCGACGATGCCACCGCCCGCCGACTTTGGTGGGCAGCGCTGGAAACGATTCAGGCCGAACTGCTGCCCGTTGGCACCCACACCCCCCCGCGTGGTGTCTGGATCGCAGCCCCCCTACCTGCGCTTTACGACCCCGACCTGCTCGCTGGATTCGAGGGATGGGTTTGGACCCCGGATCAACTCCAGCTGAACACAGGTGGGCCCAGCGCCCTCCTGCCGCCGGATCGCTTGCATCGCGCCGATCAAAACAGCACAACAAGCAGCCCCTATCAACGCCTGTCCCTGCTGGACAGCGATGGCCTTGACCCGCTGCTGATCGTGATCACCGCGGAGCGCCAGGTGGCCTTAGCGCTGCATGGAGACAGCAACCGGCGCCAATTGCTGATGCGCTCCGACCCAGAAACCCTGGGAGCCCTGCTGGCCATGCTGGATCAACGCCTGCAGGATCAGGCCCCTGAGCAAGCCATGGCCCTAAGGCGCGCCATCGGAGCACTCGGCCCACTGCAGAGCAGCGAACAATTCGGCCAGCGGTTCTGGCCAGGCCTGGCGGAACGCCTGGCCTCGATGGCGCCCAGCCTGACGCTTCAGACCCTTCGAGAGCCAGACACCAGCAACGATCCCGCGGAAGCGGAGCTGTCGTTGCTGGAGGCGATCACCCACGAAGTCCGGACACCCCTAGCCACCATCCGCACCCTGATCCGATCCCTCTTGCGCCGAAAAGACCTTCCAGCTGTGGTGATGAGCCGGCTGCAACAGATTGACAGCGAATGCACCGAGCAGATCGATCGCTTCGGGCTGATCTTCCATGCCGCAGAACTTCAACGGCAACCGCCCCCACCCGGAGACCTCGCTCGCACCGACCTGGGGCGCATGCTTAAGGATCTGGCTCCGGGATGGGAGCAGCAGTTGCAGCGGCGGGGCATCACCCTTCAGCTCGACCTGAGCGCCAATTTGCCGGCGGTGCTGAGTGATCCCGGACGGCTTGAACCCATGCTCGGCGGCCTGATCGACCGCAGCAGCCGCGGCCTTCCCGACGGCGCCCAGTTGTTGATCCAACTGCGGCCCGCTGGCGCGCGTCTCAAGCTGCATCTCCGCGGCCAGGTGCGCAATGGACGCGCCGCAGACAACACAGCCGAACGCACCGCAGAGCTGGGGCCGGTGCTGAGCTGGAATCCAGGCACCGGCAGCCTGCAACTCAGCCAGGGCGCGACCCGCCGACTCCTGGCCAGCCTGGGAGGACGACTGATTCAGCAACGGGACCGCGGGCTGACGGTGTTCTTCCCTGTGGCCTGACAATGTTGACGGGTGTGAAGCTTGCTGACGGCACAGGGGATCAGGACCGAATCACGGTGCTACTTTCCAGCCGTAACGGCATGCCGATTTTTCGAGGACAGCCATGACAGCAACGGCGTTGAACGGTCAGCTCCCCCAGTTCATCGGCAGCACCGGTGGACTTCTGAATGCCGCGGAGACTGAAGAGAAGTACGCCATCACCTGGACCAGCTCCTCTGCGCAGGCTTTTGAGCTGCCCACAGGTGGCGCAGCGATGATGAGCCAAGGCGAAAACATCATGTATTTCGCCCGCAAAGAGCAGTGCCTGGCCCTTGGCACCCAGCTGCGCACCAAGTTCAAGCCCCGGATCGAGGACTACAAGATCTACCGGATCTTCCCTGGTGGCGACACCGAGTTCCTGCATCCCAGCGATGGTGTGTTCCCCGAGAAGGTGAACGAAGGTCGCCAGATGGTGGGCCACAACCCCCGCCGCATTGGCGAGAACACCAACCCCGCAAACATCAAGTTCAGCGGTCGGAACACCTTCGACGCCTGATCCCGTCGACAAGCGTCGGTTAGGGCTGCGACAATCCCTTAATGCTCAGCCCCGACCGCGCCGCGTTCCTTGAGGCCGCAGCCGCTGGTGCCACGTTTATTCCCGTGGCACGCAGCTGGCCGGCAGACCTGGAGACCCCCCTCACCACCTGGCTCAAAGTGGGAGAGGGACGTCCTCCAGGTGTTTTATTGGAATCCGTTGAGGGTGGTGAAACCCTCGGTCGCTACAGCGTGGTGGCCTGCGATCCGCTCTGGACCCTCACGGTCCGCAATGACGAGATTCAACGGCAGTGGCGTGATGGCCATTGCGAGCAACTGAGCGGCAATCCTTTCGATGTGCTGCGTGAAGCACTTGCTCCTTACCAACCTGGGGCCTTACCGGGGCTGCCGTCGATCGGCCAGTTGTTCGGCATCTGGAGTTACGAACTGATCCGCTGGATCGAACCCTCCGTGCCCACCCATCCCCTGCCGGAAGGATCTCCTCCCGATGGCGTCTGGATGCTGATGGACAGCATCTTGATTTTCGATCAGGTGAAACGGCTGATCACAGCCGTGGCCTACGGCGACCTCAGTGGCAGCAATCCGCCCAGTGCGGAAGCGGCTTGGAATGACGCCATGGCCCGCATTTCGCGTCTGGAGGAGCGAATGGCGGCACCGTTGCCAGCGATCCGCCCGCTGCGCTGGCAACCCACCAGCCAGAACTCGCCACAGACCATCAGCAACCGCAGCCGCGAAGATTTTGAAGCCGCCGTGGAGCGGGGACGCGACCACATCGCAGCGGGTGATGTGTTCCAACTCGTGCTCAGCCAGCGCCTTGAGGCTCGCGTGCCCCAAAAGCCTCTGGAGCTTTATCGCAGCCTGCGGATGGTGAATCCATCGCCCTACATGGCCTTCTTCGACTTCGGCGACTGGCAGCTGATCGGCTCCAGCCCCGAGGTGATGGTCAAGGCCGACCCAGTCCCGGGAGGGGTCAAGGCAAGCCTGCGACCAATCGCCGGCACCCGCCCGCGAGGCCATTCGGAACTGGAGGATCGCAACTTCGAGGCCGATCTGCTGGCCGACCCCAAGGAACGGGCCGAGCACGTGATGCTGGTGGATCTGGGCCGCAATGACCTTGGCCGGGTGTGCCAACCGGGCTCCGTCGAGGTCAAGGACCTGATGGTGATCGAGCGTTACTCCCATGTGATGCACATCGTCAGCCAGGTGGAAGGTCGCCTGGCCGCCGAGCACGACGTCTGGGATTTATTGATGGCCGCATTCCCCGCCGGCACGGTCAGCGGTGCTCCGAAGATCCGAGCGATGCAACTGATCAACGAGCTCGAACCCGATGCCCGCGGTCCCTATTCAGGGGTGTATGGGTCAGTCGATCTGGCAGGTGCTCTCAACACTGCGATCACCATCCGCACGATGGTGGTGCGCCCCCATCCCGAAGGTGGCTGGAGGATTCAAGTGCAAGCAGGCGCCGGAGTGGTGGCCGATTCCAAGCCTGAGGCGGAATACCAGGAAACACTCAACAAGGCCAAGGGCATGCTCACCGCCCTCGCCTGCCTCGAGGATCCATCGGCATGACGGGATCGCTGCTGCTCAAAGGCTTTGAAATCGAGCTGTTCACAGGCAACCCCAGCGGGGAAAACGTCGGCATCGCCGCAGAAGCAGCGCGAGCGCTTGAAGGGTTCGTCACCGAGCCCGACAACCGCAACCTCGAATACATCACGGCCCCGGAGTACAACTATGCCCCGCTCAGCGAAGCCCTGCTCGCGCCCAGACGCCAGTTGCGTGCGTGGTTGGAAGCAAGGGCTCTGACCTTGCTTCCAGGCAGCACTCTCAGCCTGGGAGACCCAAACCGGTTTGAACGCTCCAACCCGGGCAATGCTTATCACTCCCTGATCGAAGCCACCTACGGCACCAGGGTGGTGACCGCCAGCATTCACATCAATCTGGGCATCGATGACACGAGCGCCCTGTTCACCGCACTGCGACTGATTCGCTGTGAGGCGGCACTCCTGCTGGCTCTGAGTGCCAGCTCACCCTTTCTCGGTGGCGCGGTCACCGGCGTCCACTCCCAACGGTGGCTGCAATTTCCCCTCACGCCATCGTCCGTCCCCCTGTTTCAGGACCATGGGCATTACATCCGCTGGGTCGACGAGCAACTGCAAGCCGGAACGATGCACAACGTGCGGCACCTCTGGACCTCGGTGCGGCCGAATGGTCCGAGCCGCCCTCTCGACCTGAATCGCCTGGAGTTGCGCATTTGTGATCTGATCACCGACTCTGGCTTACTGCTGGCGGTCACCACCCTTCTGGAGCTGCGGGTGTTGATGGTGATCGAGTCTCCTGAACGCTTTGATCCTTTCCGCGCCAGCCAGCTCAGCCCTGAGCAACTGCAGAGCCTGAGCGATGCCAATGATGCGGCAGCGGCCCGCGCCAGCCTCGATGCGCCGCTGCACCACTGGCGTGATGGTCGCTCGCTGCTCTGCCGTGACTGGATTGCGGAACTCTGTGAGACGGTCAGTCCTCTGGCTGAGGAACTCGGCCTTATCCAGCAGCTCGAGCCGATCCATCGCGTGCTTCAGGATGGAAACCAGGCGATGCGCTGGCTGGCAGCGGTCAACTCAGGCGCCACCCTCCCAGAAGTACTCCAAGCCGGAATTCGCACCATGGCTGATGAGGAACGCGGCGAGGCAGAGCAAACCGGCGTTTTGGGATGATCATGGATTCAGCTGATTCGGACCCTTCCTCGATGCTCTCGACCCACGCCCAGACTCCTGAGAGTGACCGGTCGGGGATCGCTGAGCCTTTCCAGGCCGGTGGGCAGCTGCTAAAGCAGCGTCTGGCCTTGGTGGAGGACCTGTGGGAAACGGTGCTGCGCAGTGAATGCCCGCCGGATCAGGCCGAGCGTCTGCTGCGGATGAAGCAGCTCAGTGACCCGGTGGCCAGCGACGGTGCTGCGGTGAGCAGTGATGCCGTAGCCCAGCTGATCCGGGAAATGGATCTGGTGGAAGCGATCGCCGCAGCGCGGGCTTTCTCTCTTTACTTCCAGCTGGTCAACATCCTCGAGCAGCGGATTGAGGAAGACAGCTATTTGGAGAGCATCAGCCGCTCCCACGACCATGCCGAAGCGGTGGACCCCTTCGCTCCGCCGCTAGCCAGCCAAACCGAACCAGCCACGTTCCGCGAACTGTTCGAGCGGCTGCGGCACCTGAATGTGCCCCCCGCCCAACTGGAAGCACTGCTCCAGAATCTGGACATTCGGCTGGTGTTCACCGCGCACCCCACCGAAATCGTCCGTCACACCGTGCGCCATAAGCAGCGCCGGGTGGCCACCTTGCTGCAGCAGCTGCAGGCCACACCAGCCGTCAGCAGCAGTGAAAGTTCCAGTCTGCGGCAGCAGTTAGAAGAAGAGATCCGCCTCTGGTGGCGCACCGACGAGCTGCACCAGTTCAAACCCACGGTGCTGGACGAGGTCGATTACGCCCTCCATTACTTCCAGCAGGTGCTCTTCGATGCGATGCCCCAACTGCGTCGTCGCATCAGCAGCGCCCTGGCCAGCAGCTATCCCGACGTTCGTCTTCCACCCTCCGCTTTCTGCACCTTCGGCTCCTGGGTGGGATCCGACCGCGATGGCAACCCTTCGGTGACTCCTGAAATCACCTGGAGAACATCTTGTTATCAGCGCCAGTTGATGCTGGAGCGCTACATCGCCGCCGTCCAGGCCCTGCGCGACCAGCTCAGTATTTCCATGCAGTGGAGCCAGGTGAGCGCCCCACTGCTCGAGTCACTGGAAATGGATCGGCTGCGTTTCCCGGATGTTTATGAGGAGCGGGCAGCGCGCTATCGGCTGGAGCCCTACCGCCTCAAGCTCAGCTACATGCTGGAGCGCCTCCGGCTGACGCAGCTGCGCAACAAGCAATTGGCGGAAGCCGGCTGGCAGACCCCCACCGAAGGGCTTGTGGCCAACAGCACCACCCCCGGCGGCCAAGAGGAACTCCACTACGGCTCTGTCGCTGAATTCCGCAGTGACCTCGAACTGATCCGCAACAGCCTGGTGAGCACCGAGCTGAGCTGCGAACCACTCGACACCTTGCTGACGCAGGTGCACATTTTTGGCTTCTCCCTGGCCAGCCTGGACATTCGCCAGGAGAGCACCCGCCACAGCGACGCCCTCGACGAACTCACCCGCTACTTGCGGCTTCCCAAGTCCTACGAGGACATGGATGAGAGCGAACGCGTGACCTGGTTGCTGGAGGAACTGCAGACACGCCGCCCTCTCATTCCACCGGCTGTTCAATGGTCCCCCGGCACCGCGGAGACGATTGCCGTCTTCCGCATGTTGCATCGCCTGCAGGAGGAGTTCGGAAGTCGCATCTGCCGGACCTATGTGATCTCCATGAGCAACTCCGCTTCGGATTTGCTCGAGGTGCTGCTCCTTGCCAAAGAAGCTGGCCTTGTGGATCCGGCCGCCGAGCATGCCGATCTGCTGGTCGTTCCCCTGTTTGAAACCGTGGAGGATCTCCAGCGCGCTCCTGCGGTGATGGAGCAGCTGTTCGAGAACCCCCTCTACCGCAAGCTCCTGCCCCAAGTCGGTGAGCACGTGCAGCCCCTGCAGGAATTGATGCTGGGCTATTCCGACAGCAACAAAGACTCAGGCTTCCTCTCCAGCAACTGGGAGATTCACCAAGCCCAGATTGCCCTTCAAGACCTGGCCAGCCGCCACGGTGTGGCCCTGCGTCTGTTCCATGGTCGGGGCGGCTCGGTGGGGCGTGGTGGTGGCCCGGCCTATCAGGCCATCCTCGCCCAACCAAGCGGCACGCTTCAGGGTCGTATCAAGATCACCGAGCAGGGTGAAGTGCTGGCGTCGAAATACAGCCTGCCCGAACTGGCGCTGTACAACCTCGAGACGGTGAGTACCGCTGTTGTGCAAAACAGCCTGGTCACCAACCAGCTCGATGCCACCCCGAGCTGGAACGAACTGATGGCCCGACTCGCCGCGCGATCACGCAGCCACTACCGGGCTCTGGTGCATGACAATCCCGATCTGGTGGCCTTCTTCCAGCAGGTCACACCGATCGAAGAAATCAGCAAACTGCAGATCTCCAGTCGCCCAGCACGGCGCAAAACGGGGGCGAAGGATCTCTCCAGTCTGCGAGCCATCCCTTGGGTGTTCGGCTGGACCCAAAGTCGTTTCCTGCTCCCCAGCTGGTTTGGTGTCGGCACGGCCTTGGCAGAAGAAGTGGCTTCAGACCCCGAACAACTGGATGTCCTGCGGCGATTGCATCAACGCTGGCCTTTCTTCCGAATGTTGATTTCCAAAGTGGAGATGACTCTCTCCAAGGTGGATCTCGAACTGGCCCGTCACTACGTGACCAGCCTGGGCCGCAGCGAGCACCGCGACGCCTTCGAGCGCATCTACAGCACCATTGCTCGCGAGCATGCCCTCACGCTCCAGCTGGTGCTCGACATCACCGGTCAGGAACGTCTACTCGATGGCGATCCTGGCCTCCAACTGTCTGTCGATCTGCGCAATCGCACGATTGTGCCGCTTGGATTCCTGCAGGTCGCGTTACTGCGCCGCCTGCGCGACCAAAACCGGCAGCCCCCCATGCGGGAGGCAACGTCAGGTGATAGCGATGGCCGCACTTACAGCCGCAGCGAACTGTTGCGCGGGGCGCTGCTCACCATCAATGGCATCGCTGCCGGCATGCGCAACACAGGCTGAGTGTCCTTCCTTCCCTTTCGTCAGCAACCCCCAGCCCCCGCCCTGCCCGGGGGCTTTGAACTCCGCAACGACTACATCCCCTCAGCTGAAGCTATCAATCAGCTCTTAGCGGCATGCAATGAAGCGATCCCTCCCGCTGATCGATGGGCCGCCGCCTTGCAGAACAGCTATGGCCAACTCTGCATCCTTGACTGCGAAAGCGGCGAACTGATGGGGTTTGTACGCATCACCAGCGACAAGGCACTGAACGCCAACTTGTGGAATCTGGCGGCCCGCCCAGGCCCCCATCAGGCCGCGCTCCTGGCGGTGCTGGTGCACAGGTCATTGAGCAGCCTGCGCAAGGAGTTGCCTGGATGCAGCATCTCGATTGCCGCTCCCCCAGCAGCACTGGAAGCCCTGAAGAGCCAAGGTTTTGTACTGGACCCCGGTGGCATCAGAGCCATGGGGTTAAGGCTCCGATAACCGGTGGAGCCTGATCACGAGCATGGCAGGACTCGAACCTGCGACCCTCAGAACCGGAATCTGATGCTCTATCCAACTGAGCTACATGCCCACATCGGCTGATGCCGCTGCGTGAAGTCAGCCCGCAGGCCGCTCCGGTGCAGGTACCTTAGCGACACGCCGCACCCGGACCCATTCGGCTTCTCCAGCTGGAACTGCAGGGGTTTCGCAACTACAGCAATTTGCAGCTGGAGATTGAGGCACCTCGCCTCTTGGTGATTGGTCGCAATGGTGTGGGGAAATCCAATTTGCTGGAGTCGGTCGAGCTGCTCGGCAGCCTGCGGTCGCACCGGGCCAGCCAAGATCAAGACCTGATCCATTGGGATGCCCGCGAAGCACGGCTCAAGGCCCGCACCGTCGATCACGACGAGCTGGAGCTCCAGCTGCGACGCAAAGGAGGTCGTCAAGCAAAGCGCAACGGCAAAAACCTGGAACGTCAGCTGGATCTGATCGGACCGCTGCGCTGCGTAGGCTTCAGCGCCCTCGATCTGCATCTCGTGCGCGGCGAACCGGCACTGCGTCGGTCATGGCTGGATCGCGTGGTCTTGCAGCTGGAGCCGATCTATGCCGAGCTGATCAGTCGCTATAGCCGGCTGCTGCGTCAGCGCGCCCAACTCTGGCGTCGTGGACGCGGGATGCCCTCGGCGGAACGGGACGCTCTGCTCGACACTTTTGACCTGCAGATGGCGCTGATCAGCACCCGGATCCACCGCCGCAGACGCCGAGCCCTGGCCCGACTGGAGCCCTTGGCCAGCCAGTGGCAGACCCATCTCAGCCAAGGGAACGAACAGCTGACCCTGCGTTATCAACCGGGCAGCCGGCTGGAAGGGGAGGAAGCGGAAGAACCCTGGCGATTAGCGATTGGCGAACAACTGAAATTGCAGCGCAGCGAGGAGGAGCGACTGGGTAGTTGCCGGGTCGGGCCGCACCGCGATGAGATCAGCCTCGACCTCAATGGCAACCCAGCCCGGCGCTTCGGCTCGGCTGGCCAGCAACGCACCCTGGTGCTGGCCCTGAAGCTAGCGGAACTGGAACTCGTGGGGGAACTGTGGGGTCAGCCGCCTCTGTTGCTGCTGGATGACGTGCTGGCCGAGCTGGACCCCGAACGCCAGCTCACCCTGCTGGAAGCTGTGGGCGACGAGCACCAATGCCTTGTCAGCGCCACCCACCTGGACGCCTTCGAAGGGGACTGGTGCAGGCAATCCCAGGTGGTGGACGCAGGAACGTTGAAACCTGAAGGAAACCTGAGGTAACGTTACGAACTCTTTTCATCTGAATCCTGATGAAGCAGAACCTGTCTTGCCTGCATCCCAACCCGGGATGGGGCGGCGGAGCAACCCCTTCGGCCCTCAGTTCCACTGCGCCCAGTGCCACCGATATGGTGGGCAAACACTGCATTCTCGAGCTTTACGACTGCGACCACGCCAAGCTCGACGACGAAGCCTTCCTCAGGGACACCATCACCACAGCAGCCAAAAGTGCTGGTGCAACCCTGCTCAACCTGATCACCCACCGGTTCGAACCGCAGGGCGTGACGGGACTGGCTCTCCTGGCTGAATCCCACATCTCCATCCACACCTGGCCTGAAAACGGCTACGCAGCTGTTGATGTGTTCACCTGCGGCGATCACACCATGCCCGAACGGGCCTGTGATGTTCTGCGCTGCGCCCTTGGCGCTCAACGCCACCAGCTCAAGAGCTTCCTGCGGGAAACTCCAGCAGCCGTGGCCAATGCGCAGCGCGATCCCCAATTGATCGCGTCGCTGGCCTGAACACAGGCAGCACACAAAAACCTCCAAACCCGTGGCCGGCATCCGCTGACCACGGGTTTTTGATGGCGCTGAACTGGCTTGGATCAGAGGTGGTTGTAGGACGCCGCTTCCGATGCCTGCAGATTGCTGGTGATCGGGTGCTTCTGGAAATGGGCCAATGCCGTCCGGATGTCATCCAGCAGCAGATCGGCCATTTCGCGGGTGAAATCGCGCTTCACCAGGATGCGTTGAAACGCATGATGGGCGAGATCGCCGGTGAAGGGATAAGCCGGCACCTGCCAACCACGCATCCGCAGCCGATCCGCAAGGTCATAGAGGTTGAACCCGGGGTCCACCCCCTCCTTGAGCGTCCACACCACCGTGGGTATGCCCTTCTCAGGTGCGCCGTCGTGAATCAGCTGGAAAGGCCCCATCTGCCCGAGGGCCTTGGCGACGTATTGCGCATTGCTGTGGCTGGCCTGATGCAGGAGCCGGTAACCCTCGCGGCCGAGACGCACAAACTCGTGGTACTGCGCAATCACTTGCCCGGCAGGCCGTGAGAAGTTGATTTGAAACGTGGGCATGTCGCCACCCAGATAGCTGACGTGAAACACCAGCTCATCGGGCAGATCCTCCGGACTACGCCACATCACCCAACCCACACCTAAGGGGGCAAGACCGAACTTGTGGCCTGATGCATTAATCGACTTGACCCGCTCCAGCCTGAAATCCCAGGGCGGCAGATCAGGGGCACAGAACGGAGCAAGAAAACCACCACTCGCTCCATCGACGTGAATCGGAATGTCAATGCCGGTGCGGGCCTGGTAGTCGTCGAGGGCACGGCTGATGGCCTCCACATCCTCGTAAAGGCCGTGATAAGTCACCCCCAGCGTGGGCACCACAAAGATGGTGTTTTCATCCACGGCCTCCAGCACCCGCTCAGGGGTGATGCACAGATCTCCGGGACGCATCTCCAGCTCCCGCATCTCGATATCCCAGTAGCGGGCAAATTTCTTCCAACAGATCTGCACGCTGCCGCAAACCATATTGGGTTGATCGGTGGGCAGGCCTGCCTGCTGTCGCTTCTTGCGCCACCGCCATTTCGCGGCCATCCCCCCCAGCATTGAGGCTTCGCTGCTGCCGATGGTGGAACACCCAATAGCCTCCCCCGGGGCATTCCACAGATCGGCCATCATCGACACGCAACGACGCTCCACCTCAGCGGTCTGGGGGTATTCGTCTTTGTCGATCAGGTTTTTATCCACGCCGAGGGCCATCAGTTCCATCGCTGCAGAGCCCTGATAGGTCTGGCAAAACGTGGCCAGGTTCTGCTTGCTGTTGCCATCAAGCAACAACTCTTCCTTCAGCAGTTGAACGGTGGTGTCCGCAGCGCGGCCATCGACAGGGAAGTGATCCCGCGGAAGGGGATCGACCATCGCATCGACGAGCGCCTGCTCGCCGCTGTCGATCAGGTGATGCCTGGAGCGATGAATCCCCATGGAAGGAGTGCTTCTATTGGGAAGGTATCCAGAGCGGTCCAACCCTGCCGTCGGCCGTCACACCCCCGCGACGAAGCGACACCAATCACGACCGCTTCAGCGATTGAGTTTGCCGCTGACCAACCCCTCCAAATCCAGGCTGACGGCCGTGAATCCCAGATCCAAAAACGCCTCCACCAACGCATCCCGCTCCGGATGCTGCGCCAAGGCCACAATCTGATCGGCGGGCACCTCAATGCGAGCTGCCAGGCCCTGGCTGCGCACCCGCACTGCAGCGAAGCCGCGGGCGATCAACCACGCCTCGGCCTGGGCGACCCGCTGCAGGCGTTCGGCGTTGATTCCCTCTCCATAGGGGAAACGTGAGGCCAGACAGGGTTGGGCTGGCTTATCCCACCACGGCAACCCCAGCGCCTTCGACAGCTCTCTGACTTGCATTTTGGTGATGCCGAGATCCGCCAAGGGAGACATCACCCCAGCCTCCCGAGCCGCCTGGATGCCTGGCCGGTGGTCACTGAGGTCGTCGGCGTTGACACCATCAAGCACCTGCGCCCCCTCGGCCGCCGCGGCCAGAGGCCCCAGGTGGCGATGCAACTCCCGTTTGCAGGCAAAGCAGCGGTCGGTGGGGTTGCTGCTGTAGTGCGGATCCTTGAGTTCTTCGGTGGCCACTTCCTGATGGCGCAGGCCCAACCAGGCCGCCTGCTGGCGGGCTTCCTGCAGCAAATGGGGAGCCAGAGCGGGAGAAACGCCCGTGATCGCCGTGGCCTGGGCACCCAACTGCTCCTGGGCGATGGTGGCCACCAGCGCACTGTCCACCCCGCCGGAATACGCCACAACGACCCGCCCGTAGGCACGGATCTCGTGGCGCAGACGCTCCAACTGACGTTGGTCATCTGCCTGCAACGGCTCGAGCTGACGCATCAGCGACCCTGTGGACGGCACCCCCGGCGACGATGCGTTGACTTCAACCACGGGCGCCTGGCAGGAGTGAATTCTGGCGCCAAGCTAGGCATTGGTGGCCATCGGCAACGCCGTGCCGGTCAGAACACCGCAAAAGGCCTGCACTCGGTAAGCTCCGGGAACGTCCGGTCGGTCCATGGCAGGGAATCGCAGACCAGCCGTCGGCATCGTCACCGCCGCTGACAGCCGTGAGCGCAGTCTCGGGCAACTGCACGTGTATGACGGCGAGGGTAAAGGCAAGAGCCAGGCCGCCCTTGGCGTCGTCTTGCGCACCATCGGTCTGGGCATCTGCGAACAGCGCCGCACCCGGGTGCTTTTGCTGCGCTTTCTCAAGGGCCCGGGTCGTGCTTACGACGAAGACGCCGCGATCGAAGCCCTTCAACAGGGCTTCCCCCATCTGATCGATCAGGTGCGCACCGGCCGCGGTGAGCATTTTGGAGCGGAGGATGTCACCCGTTTCGACCGCCAGGAAGCGCAGCGGGGCTGGGACATCGCCAAGGGCGCCATCGCCAGTGCCCTCTATTCCGTGGTGGTGCTCGATGAGCTGAATCCCGTGCTGGATCTCGGGCTGCTTGACATCGATGATGTGGTGCGCAGCCTGCAGGCTCGGCCTGAGGGGATGGAAATCATCGTCACTGGCCGGGGTGCACCCCGGCCTCTGGTGCAGATGGCGGATCTGCACTCAGAAATGCGCGCCCACCGCCGCCCCGACCCGGGGGATGCGCAACGGTTCGATGCGCAGGGAGCGATCGAGATCTACACCGGAGAAGGCAAGGGCAAATCCACCAGCGCTCTTGGCAAGGCGTTGCAAGCGATCGGGCGCGGTATCAGCCAGGACAAGAGCCATCGTGTGCTGATTCTCCAGTGGCTCAAAGGCGGCACCGGCTACACCGAAGACGCCGCCATCGCGGCCCTACGGGAGAGCTACCCCCACCTGGTCGACCATCTGCGTTCCGGCCGCGACGCCATCGTCTGGCGAGGCCAGCAGGAACCGATCGACTACGTGGAAGCGGAACGGGCCTGGGAAATTGCCCGCGCTGCCATCTCCAGCGGCCTCTACAAAACGGTCATTCTCGACGAGCTCAACCCGAGCGTGGATCTCGAACTGCTGCCGGTGGAGCCGATCATGCAAACGCTGCTGCGTAAACCGGCCGAGACCGAAGTGATCATCACCGGCCGCTGCAAGAACCCTCCCGCCTACTTCGATCTCGCCAGTGTCCACTCCGAGATGGTGTGCCACAAGCATTACGCCGAGCAAGGGGTCGACCTCAAGCGCGGCGTGGATTACTGAGACGTTTCGCGATTAATAGCGGGGAACAGTGGGATCCACCTGCTGCGACCAGGCGTCGATCCCCCCGGCCACGTTGATGGCATCGATCCCATGCCCTGCCAGCAGGGCCACGGCTTTGGCGGAGCGCCCCCCGAGCTTGCAATGCACGTAAAGACTCTTGCCCGCAGCGAGGTCGCGAATCCGCTCAACCGCTTCACCGCTTTCGATCGTGGCCAGGGGAATCAATTCGGCTCCGGGGATCACCGCCACCTCCGCTTCAGGCGGATTGCGCACATCGAGCAGCACGAGGGCCTCGCCCCCATCAAGGCGCTGTTTGAGCTCCTGCACGTTGATGCTGTCCATGGCAGCCACCTCTTCAGATGCGGCGCCAGTCACGCCGCAGAACGCTTCGTAGTCAATCAGTTGCTTGACCTGAGGCCGGCCAGGGATCGGTTGCAGTTGCAACTCGCGAAAACGCATGGCCAGCCCATCGACCAGCAGCAAGCGCCCATCGAGTGGCCTGCCGATTCCAGTAATCACCTTGATGGCTTCCGTGGCCTGCAGGATCCCAATCAGACCCGGCATCACACCCAGAACACCTCCCTGGGCACAGGAGGGCACCAGACCTGGCGGTGGAGGCTCAGGCACCAGATCGCGATAGTTAGGGCTGGAGGCGGTGAGGTTGAACACGCTCACCTGCCCCTCAAATCCCTGAACAGAGCCATAGATGCAAGGTTTGCCCAACAAGGTGCACGCATCGTTAATCAGGTAGCGGCTAGGGAAGTTATCGGTGCCATCACAGACCAAGTCGTAGGAGGCCAGCAGCTCGAGAGCATTGGCTGCCGTGAGCTTCAGGTTGTGCTCCTCGACACGGCAGTGGGGGTTGAGGTCCTCAATCCGATGCCGCGCTGAGCTCGTTTTGGCCATTCCGACCGTGGCCGTGCCATGGACGACTTGTCGCTGCAGATTCGAGTGGTCGACCACATCGAAATCCACAATTCCGAGGCGGCCGACTCCGGCGGCAGCCAAGTAGAGCAGCAGAGGGGATCCCAGGCCACCACTGCCCACACACAACACGGATGCCCCCTTCAGGCAGCGTTGACCCTCAAGCCCCACCTCGGGCAGGGTCAGATGCCGGGCGTAGCGGGCCCGTTCCTCTGCGCTGAGATCAGCACTGAGGTTGGATGGGAACCCGGGGTCATCAGACACTGCGCAGTGGGAGATCACTTTCGTCAGTGTCTTTCACCAGGGCCGTGCAAAGGGCCGTCTCAGGTTCGAGCCACCAGGCCCGCAGCCGCAGGTCAGCCCCCTGAATCACCATCAACGACGGGAAGCGCAACCAGTCCCGATCGCGCCGGGATGGGGTCGCATTCCCCTGGGGGTGGGAATGGGCAGTCCCAATCACGTCGAAGCCGCGTTGCCGCGCCCAACGCTGCGCCAACAGCTGCTCCCGCGGATCCAAGGCGAACCGATTGCAACGGGACGGAGGCGGGGTGCCATCCATGCATTCCCCTACTGCTTCCGGCAACGCTGCGATGCCTGGGTGCCAGACATTGCGGCAGGGCCAGATGTGCTGGAGCAGCCACCCCGAAGGCTGCCGGCATCCCAGTAAGAGTGCACAACCCTCTTCGGGCAACGCGACCTGGAGGGTGCTGCGCAGAATGATGAGCACTTCGGGATCGAACGCCAACGACCATGGCGTTTCTGCAGGTTGACCGATACGCTCAACCAACATTTGGTTTGCGCATCAGGCTCATGAGTGAGGACACCACCGCAGTCCAGGATCCTGCAACCTCGCAGACCACCTCTGAGAGCGACGCAGGCAGCACCAGCGAAACCATCAATTTCACTGAGCGCTACAGCGAAGTGCTGGGCAAGGTGAACGCCACCCTCGACCAGGTCGACTGGAACCAGGTCGGCCGTATGGGCAAAGTGGTCGGCATTTTTGCTGCGGTGATCGTTGCCCAGATTCTGATCAAGGGCATCCTCGACACCATCAATCTCCTGCCTGTTGTTCCCGGTTTGTTGGAACTGCTGGGTGTGGTTGTTGTCGGCCAATGGAGCTGGAAAAACCTCACCACCAGCGACAAGCGCTCTGCCCTGGTGAACCGCGTCCAAACGCTGCGGAAGGAGTATCTCGGCTGATTCAGCCAAACTGCTGCTGAAGATGGCGGATGGCTTGGCGACTTTGTTGCTGATAACCACCGCCAAACAGATTGGCGTGATTGAGCAGGTGATAGAGGTTGTAGATCGCGACACGATCTGAAGCCCCTGGTGCGAGGGCCCATTCCTGCTCATATGCCGTATAGAAGGATCGGCTGAAGCCACCAAAGAGGTGGGTCATCGCGATATCCACCTCACGATCAGCCCACCAGCTGGCCGGATCAATCAAGAGGCCGCGGCCATCGCCGAGCACACCGGCATTGCCTCCCCAGAGGTCCCCGTGCACGAGAACCGGTTCGGCTCCGTGCTGGTCCAACAGCTCTGCGAGCCTGGCAAGCCAGGACTCCAGCGGCGCCAACGAAAGCCCCCAGGAGCGAGCCAACTGAAGCTGAGGACGCAACCGCAACTCCACAAATGCTTCACCCCAGTGATCTCGCCAACCGGCGGGCTGGGGGCCCAGTCCAATGAATCCATCCGTCGCCCAGCCAAAACGTCCACAACCCTGCGCAAGCGAGCGGCGGTGCAACCGAGCCAGACCACGGCCGAGAGCCTGCTGATCCCCCGATTGCTGCTCGAGCCAAGGCAGCACCAACAGAGCGGAGCCGGCTGAGTCAACCAACAGCGCCAAAGGCTCAGGCACCACCAGGTCGGCAGGATCCGCAGCGGCATGCAGCGCAGCCAAACCCATCTGCTCGGCTTCAAGCATCGCCGCGTCACCCTGCTTCGCAAACAAACAGCGACCATCGCTGAGCTGCAACCGCCAGGCCTGCTGACTGCAGCCCCCACCAAGGGCATGGCACTGATCCAGGCTGGCCCCGGCCAACAACGCCGAATCGGCCTTCAGGAGTCGTTCCAATTCAGGCTGCATCCACGGCCCCACCCGCTGCACTGCCAGCATGCCGCCATGGAGCACGACCAGGACGTGATCGTGATCGGCGGTGGCATCGCCGGTCTCACCGCTGCCGCCCTGCTCGCCCATGCAGGCACCCGCGTGACCCTGCTCGAGGCGCATCACCAACTAGGCGGCTGCGCCGGTACGTTCCGGCGAGGGCCTTACACCTTTGATGTCGGCGCCACCCAGGTCGCAGGCTTTGAGGTCGGTGGCAGCCATGCGCGCATCTTCCGCCACCTGCAGTTGCCGCTCCCCGCTGCAGAGCAGCTCGATCCCGGCTGCGTTGTGGATCTCGCCGACGGCAGTGATCCGATCAGGATTTGGCACGAGCCGACCCGCTGGCACCAGGAACGGCTGCGGCAATTTCCTGGTTCAGAACGGTTCTGGGCCCTCTGTGCCTGGCTGCACCGCCACAACTGGTCGTTTGCCGAACAGGATCCAGTGCTACCGGTCCGCAGCGGCTGGGATCTCCAGCGCACCCTGCAAGCCGTCGGACTCGGCACCCTGGCCAGCGCCCCATTCAGTCTGATGACCGTAGCGGATCTGCTGCGACTCACCGGCTGCGCTCAGCAACAACGCCTGCGCCGCTTCCTCGACCTCCAGCTGCGGCTGTACTCCCAAGAGCCCTGTGAGCGCACCGCAGCGCTCTACGGCGCCACCGTGCTGCAAATGGTGCAAGCCCCCCTGGGGCTTTGGCATCTGCAGGGATCGATGCAGGTGTTGAGCGAGCAACTCGCCGGTGCGGTGCGCCGTGACGGAGGCACGATTCAACTGCGCCAGCGGGTCACCCAGCTGGAACGCTGCGACGCGGACGGATGGCGTGTGCACAGCCAACATCCCGATGGTCGTCGCCAGAGCTTGCACTGCAACGAGTTGATCAGCAGTCTTCCGCCCCAATGCCTGCCAGCGCTGACGCCGATGCCTGAGGGATACAAGCAGCGCATCAACAGGTTGAAAGCACCGAGCGGTGCACTGGTGCTTTACGGCGCGGTGAATCGTGATTGCTTGCCTGCTGACTGCCCCGCCCACCTGCAACGGGATGGGCAGGATCCTGGCTCCCTGTTCGTGTCCATCAGCCGAGATGGAGATGGTCGTGCCCCGAAAGGTCAAGCCACCGTGATCGCCAGTGTGTTCACCGACCCAGATCGATGGGTTGATCTATCGGAAACGGAACACCAGGAACGCAAGGCCAGCGCGCTGCAGAAGATGTGCAGCACGCTCGAGCATTGGCTCGGCTTCCCGTCAGACGCCTGGAATCACGTCGAGCTCTCCACCCCCAGGGCCTTTGCCCACTGGACCGGACGGCCCCAGGGAATCGTTGGTGGGCTCGGCCAACACCCCAGCCGCTTTGGCCCCTTTGGCCTCGCCAGCCGCACGCCGATGCCTGACCTCTGGCTCTGCGGTGATTCGATCTACCCCGGAGAAGGCACTGCCGGAGTCAGCCTGTCGGCGCTGATGGCCTGCCAACAGCTAATGGCCGCGCGGGGACAATCGTTGACCCTCCGCTAAAGAAAGCGAAACGATCCGCGCGGGGGCTGACGCGATCAGAGGAACTCAGGACGCAACGCCTTGGTGTGATTCAGCACGCTCTCTAACTGCTCCCAATTGGACTCCAAAATCGCCTCTTCCAGCTGTTCCAGGCTCCAGCGGTAGGCAGCCAAACCGCGCAGAACGGCGGCGGTGTTGCGCGCGGCCATCGCCGTACCCAACTGAGGATTGCCACCGCCAACGCGGGTTGTATCGGCGAAGCCGCTGGAGGCCAGTTGTCGGGCCAACGCCAGCACGGAGGGATCCCGCTCCGATCCCACCGCTTGCAGCAACGCCGCACTGACCAACACCGGCACATGGGAAATCAAGGCCACGGCCTGGTCGTGGCGCTCAGCTTCCGCCACCAACCAGTGACTGCCCAGCGCGCGGGCAACCGCTTCCACCATGGCGAGAGCCGCCATATCAGTGCTGGGACAGGGAGTCGCCACCCAGGGACGTCCCCGGAACAGGTGATGGAGGCCGGCTTCCACACCGGATTCCGCTGTACCGGCCATCGGATGACTGGCCACAAAGTGAGGATGCAAGGCGCCCCATGTCTCCAGCACAGCCCCCTTCACCGATCCCACATCGGTCACCACGGCATCCTGTGGGAGCGCCGCGACAAGAGCGGGGTCTGGATCCAGCAGACGCTCCAACGGCAAAGCAAGAATCACCAGCTCACAACCCTGGAGAGTTTGCGGATCCGTACTGACCGCTTGCACCAATCCGCGTTCTAGGGCGCGATCCGCCGTCTCCTGCCGGTGAGCCACCCCTCGAACACGGCAACCGAGCGCCTGAAGATCAAGGCCAAGGGACCCACCGATTAAGCCAAGCCCCACCAGCCCGACCGTTGCAGGCAGTGCCGTTGTGCCAGTGGCCACGTGCTGCATCCCCTTCCACACCAATCGCATCCATGTTGGTCGACGCTGCCGCGCAACGGTCACCCACGAACAGTGGTCCTGGAGCAGCCCCACTAGGCTTTGTCGATGCTGGAAGCGCTCGCCCATCAGCATCTCAAGCACCTGCTGCAGCGGGATCAATCCACCTGGCCTCACCACCTCACCCTCAGTCGTCTGATCGCACGAGGCTTGCGGCGCCGCGATCAGGCCTTGTTCCAATTGGTTCCCGGGAGCCAGGAGCAGTGGTGGCTCGGTGTCCTCGTGCCTTTGTGCCTCCAAAGCCGCCGGGCCGTTTTAGTGCTGGAAGAGCCTCTACAGAAAAGGCTCCTGCAGCTGGAACTGCCCCGGCTGCGTGATGCAGGCTTCAAGCTGGCCTGCTGGACAGCGGAGACCCCTCCCGAAGGGGATCAACTCTGGGTGCTGTCAACGGCCAGGCTGGTGCAAGCCCATCAGCGGGGGCTGCTGAACGCCGACCACCAGCTGGTGATCCCCGAAGCCGAACACTTCAGCCAACGCCTGCGCGAGGCCTTGTCCATCACCATCGGTCCCGGCGACTGGGAACAGCTGCGCCAAGCCCATCCATGTGCTGATGCGGCGCTGCTCGACCTGCACGAACGCCTCAGCCGGCGCCTGTTTTCCCAGGCCCCCCGATGCGATGCCCAGGTGCGGCTCGATGGCAGCGAACTCCAGGCCCTCAATGATCTGGTGCGGATGCTGGGTCCGCTTCCTGATCCATGGCCCAAGCTGCTCGACACCCATGGGGATCGCTGGGTGAGCTGGGCCGCCCTCGACCATCGCCTGCTGCAGTGGCAGTGGCACCTGGATGTCCTGGAACCGCTCCAGGAACTACAAACCTTGCTGCAAGGCCAGCCCAATCTGCTGATTAGCGCCAACGGCCAGGCCGATCAGCTTCAACAGGAACTGGAGGCGACCGGGGTGGAACTGGATGTCTGCGTGCACCTGCGCGAGCCGTCGTTGCTGGAGCCGTTGCCGCTCTTCGCCCCCCGTCGCCAGCCACTCCCCAACTCGGAGATCTTTGCTGAACACCTCCTCGACCAAGCGCGTCGACTCATCCTCGGCAGAGCAGGGCTCACCGTGGTGCTACTCAACGATGACGCGCTGCGTCATCGCCTGACCAGTGAACTGGCGGGGGAATTCGGCAGCCGGGTGATCCACGAAACCACCGGCCCGGACAGCAATGGGGTGATCTGCTGCCGCTGGGAGTGGTGGCACCACCATCACCACCAGCTACCGCTCCCGGAACAACTGATCGTCGCCCTCCTCCCACTCGCCAGCCTGGAATCGCCCCTCACCGCAGCGCGGGTCGAAGCCCTCAAGCGCCAGGGACGTGACTGGTTCCGAGAACTGCTGTTGCCCGAAGCCCTCAGCCAACTGGCACCGGCCGTGTCACCGCTGCGACGCAATGGCGGCCGCCTGGCGATCCTGGATGGCAGGGTACGGAGCCGCAGCTGGGGAGAGCAGGTGCTGACGGCCCTGCAACCCTGGACACCGCTGCAAAGACTGTTGCCGCAGTGATTGCCTTTAGGCTGCTGGCCAGCCAAGAGACGCCCTGCATGGGAGAAGCCCGACGCCGCGCCAGCCAGGGTCTACCGCCCAGGAATCCGAAAACATCCAGCGGCTCATCGGAACGCGTGGTGAGCTGGCTCCCTCTGACCAAGCAGCAAACAAGCCAGTTCATGGCGATCACCACCCGGGGAGCCTGGGTCGGCATCGGCGCACTGGTGGTGCTCTGGGTGGTGGTGCGCTTTATCGGTCCAGCCGCAGGCTGGTGGACCTTGGCTGACATGCCCTAACACAACTGAGATCCAGCTGAGACAACTCCCAAGGGCCGTGTTCCCGTCCTCACACAGGCTCGCGGGAATCTAAAGGAAACATTTAAGATTCATGGGTCTATCGGCCTGCCCCATGTTTCAACGCCTGGCTCAGCAGTACCGCTCGGTGGTGAATGACCTGGTGATGAGCCTTCAAGCCCTGGCCAGCAGCCTCAAAAAGCGAGGCTTTACAGCCACCTGCTACATCTGCGAAGACGGCCGTGACGGCCAAGGAGCTTCTTTCGTGGCCGACCTGGGGGACCAGCATCTCGTCCGCTTTCTGGTGTCTGACTTCGGCATCAGCTGGGTGGAGTCGCGGAACGGCCATGAACTGGTGAAGCTCGAAGGCGCCGAAGCCATCCAGGAGCTGCAGCGCATGGCCCAGTTCCTTCAAGATCACGGGCAAGCAGCCACATCCCTGACGAGCAAAGAGATCAACGAGGTCGCTGAGCTTCCCCGCTGATCTCTCAGTAGGGCGTGATCCCTGATCCGTGCACTGCGCGCAATCAGGCGGCCGCCGAGGGTGATTTGGCATCCGCGGCAGCCCCGTCACCTCCTTTGCCAGCTGCAGCGGACGCCGCCTTCGAGGCCGAACCTCCCTTGGCTGCGGCGCTGCGCGCTGCGGCGGCAAGAGGACGCATCGAATTGGACGTGACCTCGGAACCTTCGGTGAGCTTCTGGCGCACCAACACCTCAATGGCGTCTTTGGCCTCGGGGTTTTGTTCCAACCAGCCGATGGTGTTGTCGCGCCCCTGGCCGATGTTGTCGCCTTCGTAGCTGTACCAGGCACCTTTGCGAATCACCACACCAGTTTCTTCAGCGAGGTCGAGAAGACAGCCCAGGGTGCTGATGCCGCGGCCGAACAGGATGTCAAATTCAGCGATCCGGAACGGGGGGGCCACTTTGTTCTTGGCCACTTTCACTTTGGCTCGAATGCCGTATTCCTCAGTGCCACGCTTAAGGGTCTGGATGCGGCGGATATCGAGACGCACCGAGGCATAGAACTTGAGGGCGTTACCGCCGGTCGTGGTCTCCGGGTTGCCGTAGGTGACACCGATCTTGAGACGAAGCTGGTTCAGGAAGATCACCGTGCAGCCCGACTTGCCGATGTTGCCGGTGATCTTGCGCATCGCCTGACTCATCAGCCGAGCCTGACTCCCCACCGCCAGATCTCCCATTTCCCCCTCAATCTCGGCCCGGGGTGTGAGGGCAGCAACAGAGTCGACCACCACGATGTCGACAGCAGCCGAACGCACCAGCTGATCGACAATTTCCAGCGCCATCTCACCGGTATCCGGCTGAGAGACCAACAGATTCTCGATATCGACGCCGAGGGACGCGGCATAGACCGGATCCAACGCGTGCTCTGCATCCACGAAGGCAGCCACTCCACCGCGCTTCTGCACCTCAGCGATGGCGTGAAGCGTGAGCGTGGTCTTACCGGAGCTTTCCGGGCCATAAACCTCAACAACCCGGCCCTTGGGATATCCACCGCCCAGGGCTAAGTCGAGGGTGAGGGCGCCGGTGGGAATGGTCTCGACCCGCATCCGGGACGCGTCGCCGAGGCGCATGATCGAGCCCTTGCCGAAATTGCGCTCGATCTGGCCGAGCACAAGGTTGAGGGCTTTATCGCGGTCGCCTGGGCGGGAATCGGATCCGGAGGACTGAGCGGCTTTCACGTCGACTGGCATGGCAGGAAAAGCTAAGGGGCTAACGGGCGTTACAGGCCGCAAGCAGGACGGAGCACAAAGCGCTGCAACCGGACGAGCGGAACCTGAACTGTTTATCCAGTGCCCCGGCCACGGCCAACCGTCCCATGTAGTACAGATGTACTGTTAACGAATCAGGGCCACTCCGCCAAGGGGGATGCCAGGCGGCTCAGGCCCAAAAGAGCGATCCCCTGCGGCAATCCGTCACGGTCCACCGGCCGCAGATACCCCCAATCAGCGAGAAAACAGGGAACCGCCTCGAGGCCTGGCGTTGCCAAGACCGTCTCCAACGTCGGCCTGCGATCCTCGACAAACCCGCGCAACGGTCGCTGGGACTTCAATCGCAGCAACACCTCAGGCTTGGTTCCATCCTCATGGCCAAACAAAAGAGAGGGGTGCAGATCAAAACCGTCGAGCAATTCAGCAGTGAAGCGGCGGCCTTTGGTGGTGAGCACGGCCCAGTCCACCCCGTCATCGGCCAGAGAGCGCAACCGCTCCGGCACCCCTGAGAATGGCTGATGTCGCGCCAACCAGTCACCCCGATGCGACGCGACAGCGTCCTGACGCACCTGCTCTAAGGCCTGCTGCAACTGAGGCGCCGTCCAGCCCCTGGCCTGCAGGGCCTGACTGCAGTGATCGGAGTAAGCCTCAACAAAGGCATTGACTCCCAGACGCTGCAACAGGCCATCACGATCTTGCAGGAGAGCCGCCATCAGCACCATCTCCCAACCGTGGTGAATCCAAGGACGCAGCGCCCGAAACGCAGCAGGAACACCCTCGGAGGATGAAGGGGGCTGAGACCCCGTCAGCTGAGCGCAGGCAGCACTGGCACTCCACCAGTACTCATTCATGCCATCAACGATGACGCCGTCAAAGTCGAAGACCAACAGAGGGCGATCCAACACGGAGAAGGATTCAAAACTGGGCCGCTAGGATTCGAACCTAGGAATGGCGGGACCAAAACCCGCTGCCTTACCACTTGGCGACGGCCCAACGCGCGCAATCGGCGTTCCCGGAGGACTGCTGATTGGTGCCTGAATAGTTACCCACAGCGGAGTGACCTTCGTCAATCCATTGCCGCGAAGCCTTCGACCGAATCAGGGCGGGAAAACCCGCAACCGACGCTGATCGGCCTGGCCAAACACATCGCTGCGCAGGCGATAGCGCTCCACCAGATCGGCCTGCATGCGCCGAACCTCCTCAGTGCGCGGTAGCAACTCCACGGGCCGCCCCAGAGGCACCACCACCTGTTCCACCGCCAGGCGGCACTCTTCCAACGCCGCAAACGCATCCGCGCGGTCTTCACTGCTGGCCGGGGGCGTTTGATCGGCCCGTCTGGCCAGCAAGCGCTCCAAGGCGCGCTCCACCTGGGCCAATGTGTCGGATTTGATCACCAGGATCGGAACCCGCGCCTCCCGGGCCTGACGTCGCAACCCCGGCTGCTGCCCCATGCCCTGACGCACGCTCAACACCACATCCGCCTGCTCCAACTCCTCCACCAGGCGTACCGGCCAGTCATGACGACGCGTGGCCTCCTCCACAAGACGGGGAGTGAGGCCGCAACAGAGCACCTGCAGGCCATCGAATTCGGCGCCCTCGCCGTCGTCTTGCAACGACACCGCTTCACCCTCAGCGAGGGAGAGATCAGAACCAACCGGATCAGCAGCGGGGTCTGGCGATGGCACCACAGCCAAGACTGGTTTGTCCCTGAGCAAGCCAGGGGAGGGGGAGGGGGGCGTTTGAGGGCGCCGAGGGCCCGTCCCAGCCGGCTCGATCTCGACCAGACGCACCTGGCCGTCAGGACTGAGCTCCCGCAGCTGAGCCCGCGGCGCGTGTCCCCGCAACAACAGATCCACGGTGGCACCGACGTCGGGATGGACAGCCCAGCGATGGCGTTGATGCATTTCCACCGCCAGGGGAAAGGTGGGTTCAGCCGCTCGCTCCAGCACGGTTTTCTGACTGCGGCGACGCCGCGCCTCCTCATCACCAAGGGTCACGGACTCAATTCCCCCCACCAGGTCGCAGAGGGTGGGGTTCTTAATCAGATTGGCCAGGGCATTGCCATGGGCGGTAGCCACGAGCATCACGCCCCGTTCGGCAATGGTGCGGGCAGCCTGCGCTTCGAGCTCGGTGCCGATCTCGTCGATCACGATCACCTCGGGCATGTGGTTTTCCACCGCCTCGATCATCACTTGATGCTGCAGTTCCGGCCGGGCCACCTGCATGCGCCGCGCCCGACCAATCGCGGGGTGAGGGATGTCTCCATCGCCGGCAATCTCATTGCTGGTGTCAATCACCACAACCCGCTTGCCAAGCTCATCGGCCAACACGCGAGCGATTTCCCGCAAAGCCGTGGTTTTGCCCACACCCGGCCGGCCCATCAACAGCAGCGACTCACCACTGTCGAGCAAATCCCGAACAATCGCCACAGTGCCAAACACAGCACGGCCGACTCGGCAGGTAAGGCCCACCACATCGCCGCGACGGTTGCGAATCGCACTGATGCGATGCAGGGTGCGTTCAATCCCGGCTCGATTGTCAGCCCCGAATTGACCAAGACGTTCAACAGTGGCCAGCAGCTCCTCGCGACTGAGGCAGATATCTCCAAGGGGCATGGAGCGGCCTGGGTAACGGGCCTCCGGAACCCGTCCCAGATCCAAGACCACCTCCAGCAGCTGATCCCGGCTGGACGCAGGTTCCAGCGCCACCTGCAACGGAGCCGGCAACAAAGCCAGCAAGCGATCGAGATCGTCGGTGATGCGTTCCGTGATCATCGCCAAGCCCAGCGCCCCCCAGGGACGAACGTCGCTTTGACCGCCTTCTAGCAGGCTGGTGACCCCGCACGGGCTTTCAGCCAGGGATCCACAAGTGTGCGCGCCTGCGCAAGGGCCTGTGCCCAACCTTCAGGCCAATCCACCAACCTCTCCCCCCGCTCCAAAGCCTGTTGCAACCAGGGTTGAACCAGAGCGCGTGCCTGCCCCCCAAACGCAACACCTGCGGGATGCCACCCCATCGGATGCGGCGCCTCTTGCAGCAACCTCCAAGTGCTCGCATTCGTACCTCCCGCCAGCTGCAAGGGCCCTGGCGGCGCCATCGGCCGAAGGCTTTGCCAGAGCTGAATCGCAGCCCGAGCCGTTCCGCGGCCCACATCCCCACTCATCGGTCGTCCATCCAATTGCCACAGGGGGCGCAGGCCATGCCTGCGCAACACGGAATAACGCTGCCAGAGCTCCTGGGCCAACAGCGAAGTCGTCAGACCATGCCCCTCAAGACCACAACTGACAGCAAGCCGCTTCAAAGGCTGCTGTGTACTGAGCAGCGCATCGATCGTGTGGGAAAACTCCAGCCCCCGCCCTGGAGCGGTATGGACCTCCACCGCATCAGGGGTCAGGGTGGCCAACAAACTGCCCAGATCCTCACGGCTCTGCTGGTGATCATGGGCCACGATTAACCCCAGCGGGCAAGCAGGCAAGCAACGACCACAGCCATAACAACGGGCGGCATCTACCCCCACAGTGGAGGGGAGTGAAGGAATCGCTTCAGCAGGGCAGACCCGCATGCAGGGACGCGGGCATGACGTTGGACATTGCTGAGGATCAAAGCTGGCCTTGCGAAAATGAGCATCACGGCCGTCACTGACGCTCACCATCAGCCACACATCAGCGGCACCGTGCGTCTTCGCCCAAGAGAGCCCTGCTCTGGCCTCCCGCACAACGGCAGGATCAGCAGCGACATCAACGCAATGCACTCCTGCGCATGCATAGAGAGCGCAGAGATCGCCAATGCTGAGGAGGTCTTGATTGCTGGCACCACAAATCAGCTTCACCCAGGTGCCATTCAGAAGCGCCTGCTCGGCACGACAGGGACGGGAGCGGGTCACCCGTTATCGCTCAAGCACCAAGAAGACTGGGCATGGATTGCCAACGCAGGTTGCGGGCACCGCCCATCTCAACCACCACTTTCAAACGGGGCTCGCGCTCGCACAGGGAACAGAGCGAGAGCAATTCAGAGCGCGAAAGAACCTGGCCTTCAAGCAACCAGATCACAACTGGCTTCTCGCCAAGAAGGCGCTCTCCAAGAAGAGGCATGACCTCTTGCACCTCACCGACAGCGGCACCACGCCCCACGCTCTGATGCCCGAGGTGAGGAGGTCGCACACCGTGCTTCTCGAATAAGTAGACCTCTATATCTCCAAGTCCACGCGCCGAGGTGATGTGAGTGTTGTAGCCAGCAGCACGCAAACGACGGAGCAGCCTGGTTTCCGCTCCACCTTCCAGTGGAACGTGGACCGCCATGCAGCCTGCGGCCTCCAGCTCGCGGCGGAATCCCCGGCCAGAGAGGAGCAGAGGCATGGACCCAAAACGGCTGGTTGGGAGTCTGGCAGTTGAAGAGCCCACTAAGAGAGGTGTCGGGCTGTGGTGTAGTGTTTTTGTTTGCTTCGTGTTTCTGTGCCCGTCCGCTAGCCGGGCCTCCAGATCGCAAAGCAGGTTCGGCGATTGCGCCGGATCCCAGGCCAGAGCAGTGAGGGTTCGCCCAATCTGCCGGGAAACTGACCGACAACTTCGGAAAAGTCCCAGCCCGCTGATTCGCTCGCTAGCTCCATCCAGAAGAAATGCCTCGCTTTGCGAGCGCACTCCTTCGGTCACGACTGCGTCACCACGATCAGCACCCCAGCCCCCGTTCCTGGAACGGAGGCCGTCCACGCTGGCGTTCTTACCTCCCCATGTCCATCGGCATCCTTGGGAAGAAGCTGGGTATGTCCCAGTTCTTCGACGAGCAAGGCAAAGCCGTCCCGGTCACTTTGATCGAGGCGGGCCCTTGCCGCATCACCCAGCTCAAAACATCTGAAACAGACGGCTATTCCGCCGTTCAGATCGGCTTCGGCGAAACGCGCGACAAGCTGATCAACAAACCCGCCAAGGGTCACCTCGCCAAGTCCGGCGAGGAACTTCTGCGCCACCTCAGCGAATACCGCGTCGATGACGTCAGCGGTTTCGAACTGGGCAACCAAGTCACCGTTGGTGATTTCGAAGCTGGCCAGAAAGTGGACGTGAGCGGCGACAGCATGGGTCGCGGCTTCGCGGGTTATCAGAAGCGCCACGGCTTCAGCCGCGGTCCAATGACCCACGGCTCCAAGAACCACCGCGAGCCTGGTTCAACCGGCGCCGGCACCACGCCCGGCCGGATCTATCCAGGCAAGCGGATGGCTGGTCGCTACGGCGGCAAGAAAATCACCACTCGTGGCCTGACCATCATCAAGGTGGACAGCGAGCGCAACCTGCTGGTGGTGAAAGGCAGCGTTCCCGGCAAGCCCGGTTCCCTGCTCAACATCCGCCCCGCAAACCGGGTGGGTGCCAAGCCTGCCAATGGAGGTAAGTGATGGCTAATTGCGTCGTAAAAGACTGGCAGGGCAAAGACGCTGGCAAGGCCAGCCTCGAGCTGAAGGTGGCCAAGGAAACCACCGCCAACGACCTGATGCACCGTGCTGTGCTGCGTCAGCAGGCCCACAGCCGTCAGGGAACCGCCAGCACCCTCACCCGAGCTGAAGTTCGTGGTGGCGGCCGCAAGCCCTACAAGCAAAAGGGAACTGGCCGCGCCCGTCAGGGTTCGATCCGCACTCCCCTTCGCCCCGGTGGCGGCATCGTCTTCGGACCGAAGCCCCGGACCTACAACCTGGCGATGAACCGCAAGGAACGTCGTCTTGCCCTGCGCACCGCACTGATGGCGCGTGTTGAGGACCTGGTGGTGGTGAAGGATTTCGGAACCAACCTTGAGGCCCCCAAAACCCGCGAAATCACCGACGCCCTTGGTCGTCTCGGCATCGCCGCAGACGCAAAGGTGTTGCTCGTTCTCACCAATCCCTCCGAAGTGGTGCGCCGCTCCGTGCGCAACCTGGAGAAGGTGAAGCTGATTGCCGCGGATCAACTCAACGTCTTCGATCTGCTCAACGCCAACAACCTGGTGGTGGGTGAGACCGCACTCGCAACGATTCAGGAGGTCTACGGCGATGACTGAGCGCTTCACCGGACGTCTGGCCGATGTGATCCGCCGCCCGCTGATCACCGAAAAGGCCACCCGCGCACTGGAACTGAACCAGTACACCTTCGAGGTGGATCCTCGCGCCGCCAAGCCCGACATCAAAGCCGCCATTGAGCAGCTGTTCGATGTCAAGGTCACAGGCATCAGCACCATGAACCCACCCCGTCGCGCCCGTCGCGTCGGTCGCTTCGCCGGCAAACGCGCCCAGGTGAAGAAGGCTGTGGTGCGCCTGGCCGAGGGCAACTCCATCCAACTCTTCCCTGAGTCCTGAGGGGTCTGAAACGTCATGGCAATCCGTACATTCCGCCCCTACACCCCCGGTACCCGCACCCGGGTGGTCACCGACTTCAGCGAAGTCACCGGCCGCAAGCCGGAACGCTCTCTTGTGGTGGCCAAGCACCGCCGCAAGGGTCGTAACAACCGCGGTGTGATCACCTGCCGTCACCGTGGCGGCGGTCACAAGCGCCTGTATCGCGTGGTGGATTTCCGCCGCAACAAGCACGGCGTTCCCGCAAAGGTCGCAGCCATCCACTACGACCCGCACCGCAATGCGCACCTCGCGCTGCTCTTCTACACAGACGGGGAAAAGCGCTACATCCTGGCTCCTGCTGGTGTGACCGTCGGTCAGACCGTGGTCTCCGGACCCGAGTCACCGATCGAGAACGGCAACGCCCTGCCCCTCTCCGCCATCCCCCTCGGCTCCAGCGTTCACTGCGTTGAGCTCTATGCCGGTCGTGGTGGACAGATGGTGCGGACCGCCGGTGCCAGCGCCCAGGTGATGGCCAAGGAAGGCGACTATGTCGCTCTGAAGTTGCCCTCCACTGAGGTGCGCCTTGTCCGCCGCGAGTGCTACGCCACCCTCGGCGAAGTGGGCAACTCCGAAATCCGCAACACCAGCCTCGGCAAGGCCGGACGTCGTCGTTGGCTCGGCCGTCGTCCTCAGGTCCGAGGCAGTGTGATGAACCCCTGCGATCACCCCCACGGTGGTGGTGAGGGACGCGCACCCATCGGTCGCTCCGGTCCTGTGACTCCCTGGGGCAAACCCGCCCTCGGCCTCAAGACCCGCAAGCGGAACAAGCCCAGCAATAAGTTCGTCCTCCGCAAGCGTCGTAAGACCTCCAAGCGGAGCCGTGGCGGACGCGATTCCTGATGCAAATCACTGTTCTGCTTTTCGCTTAAACCGCCATGGGACGTTCACTCAAAAAAGGCCCTTTCATCGCTGACAGCCTGCTTCGCAAGGTTGAAAAGCAAAATGCGGCCGACGACAAGTCCGTCATCAAGACCTGGTCACGGGCTTCGACCATCCTGCCGATGATGATCGGCCACACCATCGCCGTCCACAACGGCAGGACCCACGTGCCGGTCTTCGTGACCGAGCAAATGGTGGGTCACAAGCTGGGCGAATTCGCCCCGACCCGCACCTTCAAGGGCCACATCAAAGACAAGAAAGGAGGCCGCTGAGACCATGACCACGTCATCCCCAACAGCCCCCACCGCTCAGGCCCACGGTCGCTTCATCCGCGGTTCCGTGTCGAAGGTGCGGCGGGTCCTCGATCAGATCCGCGGTCGCAGCTATCGCGACGCGCTGATCATGCTCGAGTTCATGCCTTACCGCTCCACTGGCCCGATCACCAAAGTTCTGCGTTCGGCAGTCGCCAACGCCGAACACAACCTGGGCATGGATCCTTCCACCCTGGTGATCACCACTGCGACCGCCGACATGGGTCCTTCCATGAAGCGGTATCGGCCCCGTGCCCAAGGCCGGGCTTACCAGATCAAGAAGCAGACCTGCCACATCAGCATCGCTGTGGCAGCCCAGACCGACTCCTGACCCCCGAGCACACCGACTGATGGGACACAAAATCCATCCAACCGGCTTACGCCTGGGGATCACCCAGGAGCACCGGTCCCGCTGGTATGCCTCCAGCAAAAACTATCCCTCTCTTCTTCAGGAAGACGATCGGATCCGCAGGTTCATCCACAAGAAGTACGGCTCCGCCGGCATCAGCGATGTGCTGATCGCTCGCAAAGCTGATCAACTTGAGGTTGAGCTGAAAACAGCACGCCCCGGCGTGTTGGTAGGCCGCCAAGGCAGCGGCATTGAAGAGCTGCGCAGCGGCATCCAGAAGACCGTCGGTGATAACAGCCGTCAGGTCCGCATCAATGTCGTTGAGGTGGAACGCGTCGACGCTGACGCTTTCCTGCTTGCTGAGTACATCGCCCAGCAACTGGAAAAACGCGTGGCCTTCCGCCGCACCATCCGCATGGCCGTGCAACGGGCCCAGCGCGCTGGCGTCCTCGGCCTGAAAATTCAGGTGAGTGGCCGTCTGAATGGTGCGGAAATCGCCCGTACCGAATGGACCCGCGAAGGTCGTGTGCCTCTGCACACCCTCCGCGCAGACATTGATTACGCCACCAAAGTGGCCAGCACCACCTACGGCGTGCTGGGCATCAAGGTGTGGGTGTTCAAAGGCGAGGTGCTGGGTGATGAAGCCCGGCAGCAACTGCCAGTGGGGGCAACCCCGCGGCGCCGGGCCGGTCGCAGGCCCCAACAGTTCGAAGACCGCTCTAACGAGGGTTGAACAGGAGGCCTGAACCATGCTGAGTCCAAAACGCGTCAAATTCCGTAAGCAGCAGCGCGGCCGCATGCGCGGCGTCGCCACCAGAGGCAACACCATTGCCTTTGGTCAGTTCGCACTGCAGGCCCAGGAGTGCGGCTGGATCACCTCGCGTCAGATCGAGGCCAGCCGTCGTGCCATGACCCGCTACGTCAAGCGGGGCGGCAAGATCTGGATCCGGATCTTCCCCGACAAGCCGATCACCATGCGTCCTGCTGAAACCCGGATGGGTTCCGGTAAGGGCAACCCAGAATTTTGGGTGGCCGTGATCAAGCCGGGCCGGATTCTGTTCGAGATGGGTGGTGATGAAATCACCCCCGAAATCGCACGGGAAGCCATGCGCCTTGCGCAATACAAGCTGCCTGTGAAGACCAAGTTCATCACCCTGGAAGACCAGGAGAAAGCCGCCGAAGGCAGTGATGCCAAGGCTGCGTCCACCGCATCCGTGGAGGCCTGATTGATGGCACGCCCTAACGCATCCGAGCTGCGTCAACTCTCCGACGCAGACATCAATGATCAGATCGACGGCCTGCGTCGCGAACTGTTCGAACTCCGTTTTCAGCAGGCCACGCGCCAGCTGGGCAACACGCACCGCTTCAAGGAGAGCCGCATCAAGCTGGCTCAATTGCTGACGGTGCAATCGGAGCGCCAGCGCTCCACTGCTTCCTGATCCCTAAGGAGAACCATCCATGGCACTCAAAGAAAGGGTCGGCACCGTCGTCAGCGACAAGATGGACAAAACGGTGGTGGTCGCGGTGGAGAACCGCTTCCCCCACCCCATCTATCAAAAGACGGTGAGCCGCACCACCCGTTACAAGGCTCACGACGAAGGCAACAACTGCCGCGTTGGCGACAGGGTTCGCATTACTGAGACCCGTCCCATGAGCCGTCACAAGCGCTGGGCCATCGCCGAGGTGCTCAGCCACAGCCCCAAGGCTGAGGAGGCCGCGAAATGATTCAGCAGGAAACCTTCCTCACCGTCGCTGACAACAGCGGCGCCAAGCGCATCCAGTGCATCCGCGTGCTGGGGAGCAACCGTCGCTACGCCCACGTGGGCGATGTGATCGTGGCTGCCGTCAAGGACGCCATGCCCAACATGGGTGTGAAGAAGTCCGATGTGGTCAAGGCCGTTGTGGTGCGCACCAAAGCCACCATGCGTCGCGACACCGGCAACTCCATCCGCTTTGACGACAACGCGGCGGTGATCATCAACGCCGACAACAACCCCAAGGGAACCCGCGTCTTTGGTCCCGTTGCCCGTGAACTGCGCGAGCGCAACTTCACCAAGATCGTTTCCCTCGCACCGGAGGTGATCTGAGATGGCTACCGCAACCCCTAAATCCAGCACGACCCAGCGCATCAAGATGCGTCTGCGCAAAGGCGACACCGTCCAGGTGATCTCCGGGAAGGACAAGGGCAAGACCGGTGAGGTGCTGCGCACCCTGCCGAACGAAAACCGCGTGATCGTTCAGGGCATCAACCTGCGCACCCGTCACGTCAAGCCCACCCAGGAGGGTGAGTCCGGTCGCATCGTCACTGAGGAAGCATCCCTCCATGCCTCCAACGTGATGCTGTATTCCACCGACAAGAAAGTGGCCAGCCGCGTTGAGCTGATCACCGAAAAAGACGGCACCAAAAAGCGTCGCCTCAAGAAAACCGGCGAAGTGATCGACTGATCACTCGACCCGTCTTCTGACCAAGCCCAGAAGTCCATCCCCCAGCTATGTCACTGAAACAGCGCTATCGGGAGACCATTCAGCCCAAATTGCTGAAGGATCTGTCTCTCTCCAACGTTCACGAAGTTCCCAAGGTTCTCAAGGTCACCGTCAACCGGGGCCTCGGTGAAGCTGCTCAAAACGCCAAGTCTCTTGAGGCTTCGGTGAATGAGCTGGCGCAGATCACCGGCCAAAAGGTTGTGGTCACCCGCGCCAAGAAGGCCATCGCAGGCTTCAAAATCCGCCAGGGCATGCCGATCGGCTGTGCCGTCACCCTGCGCGGCGACCGCATGTATGCCTTCCTGGAGCGCCTGATCAACCTGGCGCTGCCCCGCATCCGCGATTTCCGCGGCGTCAGCCCCAAGAGCTTCGACGGACGTGGCAACTACACCCTGGGGGTGAGGGAACAAATCATTTTCCCTGAAATCTCGTTCGATCAAATCGACGCCATCAGGGGCATGGACATCACCATCGTGACCACTGCCCGTTCGGATGAAGAGGGCCGGGCCCTCCTCCGCGAGATGGGAATGCCATTCCGCAGCAACTGAGCCCCCCTCGGAAACCACTATGGCCAACCACGACCCTATTTCCGACATGCTCACCCGCATTCGCAATGCGAGTGAGAAACGTCACCAATCCACGAAAATCCCCGCCTCGCGCATGTCGCGCAGCATCGCCAAGGTGCTTCAACAGGAGGGTTTCATCGCTGAAATCAGCGAAGAAGGCGAAGGCATTCACAGCAACCTGGTGCTCGAGCTGAAGTACAGCGGCAAGCACCGTCAGCCCACCATCCGTTCCATGCAACGGGTGAGCAAGCCTGGCCTGCGCATCTACAAAAACACCCGCGGCCTTCCCAAGGTCCTTGGCGGTCTGGGGGTGGCAATCATCTCCACCTCCAAAGGTGTGATGAGCGACCGCGATGCCCGCAAGCAGGGCGTCGGCGGTGAAGTGCTCTGCTACGTGTACTGATCCGGAGCCAGAACTATGTCTCGTATTGGTAAATCCCCAATTCCCATTCCCGACAAGGTGAATGTCACCCTCGACGGCCTCGCCGTCACGGTGAAAGGCCCTAAGGGTGAACTCAAGCGCACCCTTCCTGATGGTGTCACCGTCAGCCAGGTGGACAACACCATTGTTGTGGCTCCTAGCAGCGACAAGCGTCGCTCCCGCGAGCGTCACGGCCTGTGCCGCACCCTGGTGGCCAACATGGTCGAGGGTGTGAACAACGGTTTCAGCAAGAAGCTCGAAATCGTTGGTGTGGGCAACCGTGCTCAGGTCAAGGGCAAGACCCTTGTGGTGAGTGCTGGTTACAGCCACCCCGTTGAGGTCGTTCCCCCCGAAGGCATCACCTTCGCCGTGGAGAACAACACCAACGTCACCGTTTCCGGCACCGACAAGGAACTGGTCGGCAACGAAGCTGCCAAGATCCGCGCCATTCGTCCCCCTGAGCCTTACAAGGGCAAGGGCATCAAATATGCGGGCGAGCGCATCCTGCGCAAGGCAGGCAAGTCAGGCAAGAAGTAATCCCCTGCCAGGCAACCCTCCGTTTCTCCCACCATGTCGACCCTTTCCCGCAAACAGCAGACTCAGAAGCGCCACCGGCGCCTGCGTCGTCATCTCATCGGTTCCGCCGAGCGCCCTCGTCTCGCCGTGTTCCGCTCCAACAACCACATCTACGCCCAGGTCATCGACGACGATGCCCAGAGCACTTTGTGCTCTGCATCCACGATTGACAAGGAGCTGCGCACCAGCCTGAAGGCTGACGGCAGCAGCTGCGATGCCTCCGTTGCCGTTGGCGCACTGGTGGCTAAGCGTGCCCTGGCCAAGGGCATCCAACAGGTGGTCTTCGATCGCGGCGGCAACCTGTACCACGGTCGGGTGAAAGCCCTCGCCGACGCCGCCCGGGAAGCGGGCCTTCAGTTCTGATCCTGCTCTCAACATGACCGAAACCAACTCCCAGACCAACCCCAACGACGTCCCGGCAGCATCCGACGTTCCTGCAGCGGCCGAAGGCCAGCAGCAGCAGGAGCAGCGTCGCGGTGGCCGTGACCGTGGCGACCGTCGTGGTGGCCGCCGCGGCGACCGCCGTGGACAGGAGCGTGACTCCGAATGGCAGGAGCGCGTGGTGCAGATCCGCCGCGTGTCCAAAACCGTCAAAGGCGGTAAGAAGATGAGCTTCCGCGCCATCGTCGTGGTCGGCAATGAGCGCGGCCAGGTCGGCGTTGGTGTCGGCAAGGCTGGTGACGTGATCGGTGCCGTCCGCAAGGGCGTTGCCGACGGCAAGAAGCACCTGGTCAAGGTGCCTCTCACCCGTCACAACTCCATCCCCACCCTCTCCAACGGTCGCGACGGTGCAGCCAGCGTGCTGATCCGTCCCGCAGCCCCTGGTACCGGTGTGATCGCGGGTGGTTCCATCCGCACGGTGCTCGAGCTTGCCGGCATTAAGAATGTGCTGGCCAAACGTCTCGGCAGTAAGACGCCCCTGAACAACGCTCGCGCTGCGATGGTGGCCCTGTCTGAGCTCCGTACCCACAAGGACACCGCCAAGGAACGGGGGATCTCCCTCGAGCAGATCTATTCCTGATTCCCCATGACCCTTCGTCTCGATTCCCTCCAAGCCAACAAAGGCGCCCGTCGCCGCAAACTGCGCAAGGGCCGTGGCATCGCCGCCGGCCAGGGGGCCAGCTGCGGCTTCGGCATGCGTGGTCAGAAGTCCCGCTCGGGTCGTCCCACCCGCCCCGGCTTCGAAGGTGGCCAGATGCCCCTCTACCGCCGGGTGCCCAAGCTCAAGCACTTCCCCCTGGTGAACCCCAAGTTCTTCACGGTGGTGAACGTGTCTGCTCTCAATGAGCTCAAGGCAGGCAGCACCGTCAACCTCGACTCTCTGGTCAAGGACGGCGTGGTCACCAGCCCCAAGCATCCCCTGAAAGTGCTTGGCAATGGTGAGCTGAAGGTCAAGCTGACCGTTCAGGCGGCTGCCTTCACTGCATCAGCCCGCACCAAGATCGAAGCTGCCGGTGGCAGCTGCGAACTGCTCGACTGAGTTTCAGTCTGATTTGCCCAAGCAGATCTAAGGTCTGAGCCGTCCGCATGACTTCGGTCATCGGACGGCTTTTTGGTAGCAAGCCCCTCTCACCCCACCCTCACCCAGTCATGCTCGTCAGTCGGGGACGCAACCCCAGCGCCGGAGAAGTGATCAGCCAGGCGGTGACCAGCCCGGAGCTGCGAAACCGGATCCTCACCACCATCGGCCTGCTGTTGCTGGTCCGCATCGGGATCTACATCCCGATGCCAGGCATCGATCGCGTCCGGTTCCAAGAGTTTCTCCAAGGTGGAGGCAACCTGATCGGGTTCCTCGACATCTTCACGGGAGGAGGCGTCTCGAGCCTTGGCGTGTTTGCCCTGGGGATCCTGCCGTTTATTAACGCCTCGATCATCATGCAACTGCTGACGGCATCCCTGCCTCAGCTCGAAGACCTGCAGAAAAACGAGGGGGAAGCCGGCCGACGCAAGATCGCCCAGATCACCCGCTATGTGGCCCTGGGATGGGGTCTGATTCAGAGCGTCGTGTTCGCTCTGATCCTCAAGCAGTACGCCACGGAGGGGTTGAGCGAAGTGGTGTTCGTGATTCAGACCGCTCTGGCCCTCGTGACAGGGGCCATGGTGGTGATGTGGATCAGTGAAGTGATCACCGAGCGGGGCATTGGTCAGGGAGCCTCGCTGGTGATTTTTCTGAACATCGTGGCCACCCTGCCCAGCACTTTGGGCAATGCCATTTCTCAGGCGCAGCTTGGGGGCCGCCAGGCTGTGATCGGCCTGGCCACTCTCACGCTGGTGTTTCTGGCGACGATTGTGGGGATCGTGTTCGTGCAAGAAGCGTCAAGGCGCCTGCCCATCGTGAGCGCGAAGCGACAAATCGGTGGCACGGGAACCCTGCCCAGCCGCCAGAGCTACCTGCCGATGAAGCTCAATGCTGGTGGCGTGATGCCAATCATTTTTGCCTCAGCCATGCTCTTCCTTCCGGCAACCCTTGCCCAGGTCACGAAGCAAGAATGGCTGGCCCAAGCCGTCGGAGCGATCCAGCCCGGCAAAACGGCCTATTACGTGCTCTATTTCGCACTGATCCTGGGGTTCTCGTATTTCTATGCGTCCCTAACGCTCAATCCAACCGACATTGCCAGCAACCTCAAACGCGGCGGTGTGGCCATCCCTGGTGTCCGTCCCGGTACCGCGACAGCGAACTACATCTCTGGAGTACAGGCCCGTCTGACCCTTCTTGGCGGTCTGTTCCTCGGCGCCGTGGTGATCATTCCCTCATTGCTGGAGAACTCAAGCGGAATTGTTCTCGGCGGCCTTGGATCCACATCGCTGCTGATCCTGGTGGGCGTGGCGATTGAAACAGCCAAACAGGTCAAGACCTACGTGGTGTCGCAGCGCTACGAAGGCATGGTGCGCGGATAAGCAGCACCCGAGACAAAAAAGTTACGCAGCCAACACGCTAGCGAGACGAAAACGTACCTCAAGCTCTGCAAGTTCAGTTTCATCCGAATGTCATCCATGAAAAAACGCCTTCTTTTCCTTGGCCCTCCCGGTGCAGGCAAAGGCACTCAGGCCGCACGCCTGTGCGAACAGCACGGCATGAAGCACCTCTCCACCGGCGACCTACTCAGAGCCGAAGTAGCCGCCGGCACCGACCTGGGCAAAGAAGCCAAAGCCGTGATGAATCGCGGCGAACTGGTGAGCGACGCTTTAGTACTGGCAATCGTCAAAGGGCAGCTCGGCGCCCTTGGCGATGGAGGCTGGCTGCTTGACGGCTTCCCCCGCAACGTGGCCCAGGCCGAAGCGCTCGAGCCGCTGCTGACGGAGATTGGTCAACCCCTGGAAGCCGTGGTGCTTCTCGAGCTGGACGACGCCGTGTTGATGGAGCGGATGCTCAGCCGCGGACGCGAAGACGACAACGAAGACGTGATCCGCCACCGCCTTGAGGTTTACCGCGACAAGACAGCTCCGCTGATCGATCACTATCGTCAGAAGGGCCAATTGATCTCGGTGGAAGCCCAGGGCAACATCGAGGCCATCACCGACCGCATCCAACAAGCCTTGACAGGGTCTTGATTACCCTCCTGTGGTAAGGTAGTTGTTTGGAATTTTGGAGAGCCACACCCCATGAAGGTGCGCGCCTCGGTCAAGAAAATGTGCGAAAAGTGCCGCGTGATTCGCCGTCACGGCCGGGTCATGGTCATTTGCGCCAACCCCAAGCACAAGCAGCGCCAGGGTTGATCCCCCGACTGCCGGTCAGCCGACCGCTGACCATCGCCTCAACAGCCGCCTGAAGGCGGCCCCCGTCCCCCCTCGATTGTTTGCTCAGTGGCAAGGATTGCTGGTGTCGACATTCCCCGCGACAAGCGTGTTGAAGTCGCCCTCACCTACATCTACGGAATCGGACCCACCCGGGCCCGCACCATCCTCTCCCAGACCGGAGTCAACCCCGACACCCGCGTCAAGGACCTTGAGGACGGCGACGTTCAGAAGTTGCGTGGTGCCACTGAAGGCTTCACGATCGAGGGTGACCTGCGCCGTCAGGAGGGCATGGCCCTTAAGCGCTTGCAGGACATCGGTTGCGTGCGCGGCCGTCGCCACCGCATGAGCCTTCCGGTTCGCGGTCAGCGCACTCGTACCAATGCCCGCACCCGTCGCGGCGCTCGTAAAACCGTGGCCGGTAAGAAGAAGTAAGGCGTTCGGCATCACCTTCCAGGTGAGCCACTCCCCACTTCGATCGTCCCCCTTTCCCTGCCTTCAGGCCCCAGTTCATGGCCAAGACCGTCAAAAAATCTGGCCCCAAAAAGGCCAAGCGCAATGTCCCCAACGGCGTTGCCCACATTCAGAGCACGTTCAACAACACGATCGTGTCCATCACCGACACCACCGGAGAAGTGATCTCCTGGTCGTCGGCTGGTGCCAGCGGCTTCAAGGGCGCCCGTAAGGGAACCCCTTTCGCTGCACAGACCGCAGCTGAAGCTGCTGCCCGCCGTGCTCTTGAGCAAGGCATGCGTCAAATCGAAGTACTGGTGCGCGGCCCTGGTTCAGGCCGTGAAACCGCCATCCGCGCCCTTCAAGTGGCCGGCCTGGAAATCACCCTGATTCGCGACGTCACACCTCTGCCCCACAACGGCTGCCGTCGTTCCAAGCGTCGTCGCGTCTGATTCGCGACGTCCTCCTGGATTTCTCCCTTAACCCCGCTTCAGATCGTGCTGCAATACCAGATCGACCGTATCGAGCATCAGATCGCTGACGATCGCGCCCAAACCGGCGTGTTCCTCATCGGTCCGCTGGAGCGCGGTCAGGCCACCACGCTGGGCAACTCCCTGCGTCGTGTGCTGATGGGAGGCCTTGAAGGCAGTGCCGTCACCGCCGTTCGCATTGCTGGTGTCAATCACGAATACGCCACCGTTCCCGGTGTGCGTGAAGACGTGCTCGACATCCTGCTCAACTGCAAACAGCTGAGCGTCAACAGCCGTTCCTCCGAACTGGAAATCGGTCGCCTTGTGGTGGCCGGCCCTTCGGAAGTGAAAGCTCGCGATCTGCAGTTCTCCTCCCAGGTTCAGGTGGTCGACCCCGAGCGCACCATCGCCACGGTCAGCGATGGCCACAGCCTCGAGCTCGAACTGCATGTTGAGCGAGGCATCGGCTACCGCCCGGTTGACCGCCACAGCGAAGACACCAATGCCATCGATCTCCTCCAGATCGATGCCGTGTTCATGCCTGTGCATCGGGTGAACTTCTCCATCGATGAAACCGCTGTTGCCGAAGGCGGCTCCGCCCGTGAGCGTTTGCGCATGGAAGTGGTCACCGATGGTTCCATCACCCCTGATGATGCCATCGCTGAAGCAGCCAACCAGCTGATCGAACTGTTCCAGCCCCTCGCCACTGTCACCATGGTGGAAGAGCCCGGCTTGGAGCCTGAGCCTTCCGCAGAGGCCCAGATTCCCCTGGAAGAGCTCAACCTGTCCGTGAGGGCCTACAACTGCCTCAAGCGTGCACAGGTCAATTCCGTGTCCGACCTGATGGGCTTCAGCTACGAAGACCTGCTGGAGATCAAGAACTTCGGTTCCAAGTCGGCCGACGAGGTGATCGAAGCTCTCGAGCGCATCGGCATCTCGATCCCTCAGAGCCGCACCAGCGCCTGATTTTTTCGTTCTTTTTAACCAGCGTCTGCCAGAACCATGCGTCACCAATGTCGAGTTCCCCAGCTGGGCCGCCCGGCTGACCAGCGCAAAGCCATGCTCCGTGGCTTGACCACCCAGCTGATCCGTGAAGGTCGCGTCACCACCACCAAAGCGCGAGCTAAGGCTCTGCGTGATGAAGCTGAGCGCATGATCACCCTGGCCAAAGACGGCAGCCTCGCCGCTCGTCGTCGTGCCATTGGCTACATGTACGACAAGCAGCTGGTGCACGCCCTGTTCGACAAGGCGCAGGATCGTTATGGCGATCGCAAGGGCGGCTACACCCGGATCACCCGCACCGTGCCTCGTCGTGGTGACAATGCCGAAATGGCCATTATCGAACTGGTCTGATCAGGACTGACTCCTGAATCCTTCAGAACCCTCGACTGCAACTGAGCCTCCGTTGATTCGACGGATTGCCCTCAGCCTGCAGTACGAGGGTTCTGCTTTTTGTGGCTGGCAACGGCAACGCCAAGGCAACAGTGTGCAAGCCGCATTGGACGAAGCCATCAGCCAATTGGACCCCATCCGCCCAGTGCACACGGTTGCCGCAGGTCGAACCGATGCAGGCGTCCATGCCGCCGGGCAGGTGGTGCATTTCGATTGCTGCGGGCCGATTCCAGCCTGGCGCTGGGCTCCAGCTCTGAATGGGCGTTTGCCGGGGACGATCCGTGTGCGTGAAGCAGTGGAACGTCCACTGGACTGGCATGCCTGCTACTCAGCCACCTACCGGCGTTATCGCTACACCATCTACAACGGGCGGCGACCGAACCTGTTTCTGACTCCCTGGACGTGGCATCGCTACCAAGCCCGCCTCGATGACAGCCTGATGGGCGAGGCGCTGCAGGGTCTGCTCGGACTCCATGATTTCGGCGCTTTCATGCGCGCCGGCAGTCGCCGAGCCCACTCGCGCACCACGATTCAAGACGTCAGTCTCGAGCGGGAGGGTGATCTGGTCACGGTGGAAATCCAGGCCAGCGGTTTTCTTTACGGCATGGTGCGACTGTTGATGGGCCAACTGGTGGCCGTGGGGGAACATCGCCTCAGCCTTGAAGCCTTCGAACGACGCTGGCGAGAACGGCGCCGCAGCGAGGTCAAAGACGCCGCCCCACCGCAAGGCCTCTGCTTGCTCAGGGCTGGCTACGGCGAGCCCATCTTCAGTGAAGGCGGGTGGTACGATTGCCAACCGCGGTATTTTCTGGCAGCGCAGGATCCTCCTCCACTGCCGAAAACAGACTGAACTCTGCCGGCCGCAGAACTGCACCGGCGCAATCGGCCCGCACACCTCTTGTCTCAGCTCTCATCGAGACTGAGACCCCCCACGAGGTAAGCTCATTCATTGAGCTTTGATCAGGACGCCCTGGGCGGACCGATCCTTTTTGCCCAGCTCCGCCAGCTCAGGTGGGGCATACCCGAACCGGCACGCCGGCGCGATGAACAAGACATCCGTTCCCTCAATCGATTCAATCGACCGCCAGTGGTACCTGGTGGACGCTGAGAATCAAACCCTCGGCCGCCTGGCCACAGAGGTTGCTTCTGTCCTGCGTGGCAAAAACAAGGCCACCTACACCCCCCACCTCGACACCGGCGATTTCGTCGTCGTGGTGAACGCTGACAAGATTCGCGTCAGCGGCAGCAAATCTCAGCAGAAGCTGTATCGCCGCCATTCCGGCCGTCCCGGCGGCATGAAGGTGGAAACGTTTGAGCACCTGCAGGAGCGCCTGCCTGAGCGCATCGTGGAGAAAGCCATCAAAGGCATGCTTCCCCACAACGCTCTTGGTCGTCAGCTGTTCCGCAAACTCAAGGTCTACAAGGGCAGCGAGCATCCCCATGCCGCCCAGCAGCCCAAGCCCCTCCAGCTCGATCCCGCCGCTTCTGCCCAATGAGCACTTCCAACTCCGTCGTCTACTGGGGCACCGGTCGTCGTAAGACCTCCGTGGCTCGTGTTCGCCTTGTCCCCGGCAACGGCACGATCACCATCAACGGTCGCCCTGGCGACAATTACCTGAACTACAACCCCGCTTACATCTCAGCGGTCAAAGCTCCCCTTCAAACCCTGGGTCTGACTGGCGAGTACGACGTGTTGGTGAATGTGCGCGGTGGTGGCCTCACCGGCCAGGCCGATGCCATCAAGCAGGGTGCAGCCCGCGCCCTTTGCGAGCTGTCCGCCGACAACCGCAAGCCTCTGAAAACTGAGGGTCACCTCAGCCGCGACCCCCGCGCCAAGGAACGTCGCAAGTACGGCCTCAAGAAAGCCCGCAAAGCTCCTCAGTTCTCCAAGCGCTGATCCCTGTCATGCCCAAGTCCGACATTCATCCCACCTGGTACCCCGATGCCAAGGTGATCTGCAACGGAGAAGTGGTGATGACCACTGGCTCCACCCAGCCCGAGATTCACGTCGACGTCTGGAGCGGCAACCACCCCTTCTTCACTGGCACCCAAAAGATTCTCGATACCGAGGGTCGTGTGGATCGCTTCATGAAGAAGTACGGCATGGGCAGCGCCACCAAGGCCGAAGCCTGAGCTCAACCCGCAACGGATCCGACGCCGTTGTTCATCCTCTTGCCCCCGACCGCAGAGTTCGTTCTGCGATCGGGGGTGTTTTTATCACTGCTTGCCGAACGGGATGGACCTCGAAACCCTGATCAGCCGGCTTGATGCGGCTACCAACAGTTTTCACAATCTGGAGCGGCAACTGGCGGATCCCGACGTGGCATCCGACCCCAAGCGGCTGCAATCAATCGCCCGTGAGCGATCGCGCCTTGAACCTCTGGTGCAGGACTATCAGAGCCTTCAGCAGGTGGAGGAGGAGCGCCAGCAAGCTGAGAGCCTGCTCAAGGAGAGCCGCGGGGACAGCGGCATGGAAGAGCTCGCTCGTCTTGAGATTCAGGATCTGAATGAACGCCAGGCGACCCTGATCGAACGCGTGACGCTGGCGCTGCTTCCCAGTGATCCCCGCGATGAACGCAGCGTGATGCTGGAAATCCGAGCCGGGGCTGGTGGTGACGAAGCCTGTCTCTGGGCCGGGGATCTGGCCCGCATGTATGAACGCTATGGCAGTCGACAGGGCTGGAATGTCCAGCCAGTCAGCGCCAATGCGGCTGATCTTGGCGGGTACCGCGAGCTGATTCTTTCGGTGAAAGGCGACGCCGTATTCAGTCAATTGAAGTTTGAAGCTGGCGTGCACCGCGTTCAACGGGTGCCAGCCACCGAATCCCAGGGGAGGGTTCACACCTCCACCGCCACGGTTGCCGTGATGCCAGAAGCAGATCCTGTGGAGGTGCAAATCGATCCCACCGAGCTTGAAATCAGCACCGCTCGCTCCGGAGGAGCCGGTGGCCAGAACGTGAACAAAGTGGAGACAGCCGTGGACCTGCTGCACAAACCCACCGGAATCCGCGTGTTCTGCACGCAGGAACGATCGCAGTTGCAAAACCGCGAACGGGCCCTGGAAATCCTTCGGGCCAAGCTCTACGAACGCCAACTAGCGGAAGCCAATGCCGCGGAGAGCTCGGCCCGCCGAGCCCAGGTCGGTACCGGTGATCGAAGCGAGAAAATCCGCACCTACAACGCCAAAGACAATCGCGTTACCGATCACCGTCTTGGCCGCAACTTCAGCCTTGATCCAATGCTGGAGGGCCAGATGGACGATGTCATCGGCGCCTGCATCGCCGAAGAGCAACGCGAGAAGCTGGAAGCCCTCAGCCGCGCTGACGACTGAGCGATCGGCAGTCTTAACTGCCGATCATGTATTTCGCCCAGTCGGCCCGCTGCCCAGACTGGATCTGACGGCGCGCCTCAAAACTGAGGTGACCAGCAGGGCGATGGGGCTGATGGCGCAGGGGCATGTTGGCCTCCTGAGGGGTGCGATTGCCCTTGCGCACATTGCAACGCAGGCATGCAGTGGTCACGTTCTCCCAGGTGTCAGCACCACCGCGGCTACGGGGCAGCACATGATCAATCGATAACTGCCCGCCACGACTGCCGCAGTACTGACAACAGTGGTGATCGCGCTGGAACAGGTTGCGACGGGTCAGCGCCAGCTGGCGGAACGGAACGTGCACAAACTGGCGCAACCGGATCACCGTGGGCACATGAAAATCGTCCCGCAGGCAATGGTGGGGGTCGTGCTCCAACCCTTCAGCCTTGCCTTTCAACATCATCACGGTGGCGCGTCGCCAGGAGGTGATGTTGAGCGGCTCGTAGGACGCATTGAGAACGAGAACCTGGCCCATGCCAGCCCCCAGATTCCAAGGCATGCTAGAGGCAATCCACGGTTTGGTCCGTGGCCTGCGCGACCATCGCTCCATGCGTGACCTGATCAGCAGTGGCCAGGAGCCTTCCGGCTTCAGCGAGCAGCAGACGCTCGACCCGCGCCAACGGGCCTGGTTGGAGGTCTCGCCCGCGGCCATTGAAAGCAATGCGCGCGCCCTCAGGCGGCTGCTGAAGCCAACCTGTGCCCTGATGGCGGTGGTCAAAGCCGATGGCTATGGCCATGGCGCAACCACCGTGGCCCGCGCTGCTGTTCAGGGAGGAGCTGCGCAACTGGGAGTCGCCACCCTCCAGGAAGGGATCGACCTGCGCCGCGCCGGCCTGGAACAACCGATCCTTGTGCTGGGCAATCTCACTCAGCCGGATGACCTGCGCGCCTGTCTTCAGTGGCAGCTGATGCCCACCCTGAGCAGCATGCGTGAGGCCTTGCTCTGCCAGAACCTTGCTGATGGCAGTGGCCGCCAGTTCGCCGTGCAACTCAAGCTCGACACCGGCATGAACAGGCTGGGCTGCGCCTGGGAGGACGCTCCCCGTCTGACGGAGGCGATCCAGCAGTTGAACCAGCTGCACCTCTGCGGCATCTACAGCCATCTGGCCCTGGCGGATGGTGACCCGGAAGGTGATGGAGATCGCGTAACCCGCCTACAGCAGACCCGCTTCAACGAGGTGCTGCACCATTTGCCCGAGCACCAAGCCCTTCACCACCTTGCCAACTCCGCCGGCACCCTGCGGGATCCGGGCCTGCATCACGATCTGGTGCGCGTGGGACTCGCCCTCTACGGCCACAGCCCAAGCCCCCATCTCGACGCTGCTGTTCCGCTCCAACCCGCCATGGGCGTCAAAGCACGCGTCACCCTGATTCGCGAGGTGGGGACTGGTGTCGGTGTGAGTTACGGCCATCGTTTCGTCACCCAACGCCCCAGTCGTCTGGCGGTCGTGGGCATCGGCTATGCCGACGGGGTCAGCCGCTGTCTTTCCGGCAAAATCACCGCTCTACATAGGGGACATTCGCTGCTCCAGGTGGGGGCCATCACCATGGATCAGTTAATTCTCGACGCCACCGATCATCCCGATCTCGACAGCGGAGATGTGGTGACCCTCCTGGGCCGTGATGGAGACCAGGAGATCAGCCCTCGGTCCTGGAGTGAGCTCAGCGAATCGATTCCCTGGGAGGTGCTTTGCGGCTTCAAACACCGCCTACCCAGGGTGACGGTCTGATTTGAGGCCCTCTTCCGACCACCGAAAGAGCTGGAGGGGCCAACCGCTTGGTATGTTGTGCGAGCCGCTGGAGAGGTGGCTGAGTGGTTGAAAGCGGCTCCCTGCTAAGGAGTTACAGGAGGCAACTTCTGTCGAGGGTTCGAATCCCTCCCTCTCCGTTGAATTGAAGTCCTGGAGGCCACCGGCCTTCAGACACTTCTGGCGTATCAATCGGCAACGGCTGACCTGGGATCGTCCCAGCACCAAAGACGATTGATTTGTGTTCCTTCTCGGGATTGTTCAATCCCCGCGAACCCTTGCTCGTGTCTCCTTCCCGCAAACAATTCAAGGAGTTTTGCCGTTCGCGAGGGTTGTCGCCTCGCTCGGTGCTCGATCAGCTCGCTGAGCTGTATGTGAATTCCGAGGGATCCGTGCTTCAGGCCTCAGGCCTCGAAGGTGGCCATCACTCGATTCCTCCAGCGCCGGTTCCCCTGCCAGAGGAAACCACCAGCGAACTGATTGAACGAATCGAACGACTGGAGTGCGACGACCGCGAATTTGTGCACGCCTTCGAGGTGCTGATCCATCGCGTGGAAGCGCTGGAAACACGGCTCGGATCCCCTCGCGATGAACCCAAGCACACGCCCAAGCTCTGAGCGTCAACGTCACCACTGCGGCAGATCCCGGCGAAAGGCAAGCCTGCCCCGGCGCTGACAGTGAAAAGGGGTGGGAGAACCACCCCTTGCCCTTGAGACCTCCTTTGTCGAACCAGTTGTGGCGGTCTCACTGGGGATGCCTTCGGTCTAGACAGCCTGTTGAGGTCCGCGCATGGGTCAAAACACTGCTTCTTCGGATCGCAGCGAGGACACCTGCCCTCGCTACCCCTTGAAGGCAGCCAACTGCCTGGCCAGCTCAGGGAGAAGCTGCTCATCTTTGGCACAGGCCGCTCCGTCGGAAAAAGCCACCAACAAGGCTGGAGAACCGTCAGGAGCACGCCACCAAGCAGCATCGTGGCGCGCCTTACTCATCCAACCGGCCTTACTCCACAGCCGACTGCCTTCGGGCAGACCTGCACCAAGAAAGCCATCCACCTGATTCTCCGGATCTGCCGCCCGCTGCGCTTGATCGAGGGAACGTGCCAGCAGCTCCCGAAGCCGTTGACAGGCGGGGGGAGACAGCAGCCCATCGGTCATCACCGCCTCCAAGACCCTCGCCGTGGCCGCGGTGCTCAGAGCATTGCGGTTCTCTAGATCAACTCCGTAGAACACCCGCTCACGGCCAAAAGGGCCGTCTCCCCAGGTTTTCTGGCAACAATTGACGTGCTCCAGCTCAGGCCAACCCAACCCCTGAAGCCAGTCATTCACCAGGCGACGTTGACGTTGCCAAAGCTCCCAGGCCTCCCCCTGGAGCGCTGGTCCACTGGTGGTGCCGGTAAGCAGATCCACAAGCAAGCCGGTGGCGTCATTGCTGGAATCAGCAATCATGTCGCGCATGGCCCGACGCAATTCCGGCTCCTCCGGCAGCAAGTCCTGTTGAAGCCAGGCTTCAGCAGCCATGGCGTAAATAAGCTTGACGACGCTGGCTGGGTAGATCTGCCGTTGATCCCCCCAGGCAGCCCCCTGGCCACTACCCGTCACAGGCTGATCGGTGTCGTAGCGAACCCAAGTCACCGCCAGGCGCTCCAACAAACCGTCGCGACCATCGGCAGCCAATCGCTTGATCTGGGCCACCAGGTACTCCTGCATGACCTGGTCGGGGCGGTAGAACGCCATAGCAATGGCAGCTGGCAATGCTGACCCTAGGCACACCTCTCGCTCCTGAACTGCTGCATCCCGGCAGCTGCTGGATCCTGACCCGCGGCGTCAACGGCTATGCGCGCGTCGACGGCTCAGGCTTGGCCACCCAGGCCGCATCAGGCCGACGCTTCAAGGTGGTCGCTCCCCCCAGCCACGGGCGCGTGGCGGTACGGCTGCTAGAGGACGGCTACCCCTGCTGGCTGGATCTCGATGCCGTGGTGGGAAGCGCACGTGCCTGTGATGCCTGGCGCCCGCGGTTGCTGGACGCCACAACCATTGCCGCTCGCATCCCAGCGGTGCTGGATTGGGTGGAGGCAGCGGCCCACAGCTGCAACACTTACCTCTGGGGGGGCACCATCGGCCCTGACCTTGACTGCTCCGGCCTGGTGCAGACGGCCTTTGCAAGCCAAGGCATCTGGCTCCCCCGTGACGCTTACCAGCAGGAGCGCCTCTGCACCCCGGTGGCGGTCCATCCCGGCAATGACCACTTACTACAGCCCGGAGACCTGCTGTTCTTTGGAACGCCACGACGCTGCACCCACGTAGCGATCCACCAGGGCGCGGGGCGCTATTGGCACAGTTCCGGTCAAGACCATGGCCGCAATGGAATCGGCGTCGACAGCATCCATCCCCATGACCAGCATCCAGTGGCCTGCCACTACCGAGGCGAACTCAGAGGCGCCGGAAGGGTGGAACGCTGCCATGACGGGAGCACCTTGCCTTGAGGGCGAAGATGGAAAGGAGATGAACGATCCGCCATGGAACCGCTCTCCCTGATGGCCTCTGCCCTCATCGCCCAGGCCGAGGCCTTCGTCGAAGGTGAGTTCCTTCAATATCGCCAGCCGATCAACCATCTGACCCTGGTGCGCACGATCTTCCAAGGGGATTGCCCTGGGGAAAGCGTGACACCGATCAAAAACCTCAGCTTCCTGGCACCCACCCCTCCCGGCGGACGACAACGCATCGTGGTGCGCAACCAACGCACCGGCGGCTTCACGGACCGGGAATACAACGAAGGGCGCAATCGTTCGGAGAGTTTCTGGATCAGCATTGGCAACCGCCAACACGGCAGCTTTCTCTCCGTTCAGCCGGGAGAAAACCGCTTCACCTGGTCGGTGCAAAACCCTGTCGACAGCAGCCTGCCGACGGAAGGCGAAGCCTGGCTCGATATCCGCATTGATGAACGCACGCGCTATCGAGACTTCAGAAGCATCAACGAGGACGCTTACTGCACTGGGGAGAAATACAACACCTGGAATCGAACTCCTCTCGATCGCTGTCCCGGTCGCTCCTACGTGGAAGAGCGGGAGGGCGTCTGCCCGGACGGCACGAAAGTGCAACTGGGCAGGCGAACGATTTACCGCCGCTACTCCTATTGGTGATCCCGAGGCTTGACCAAGGGCCAAAGCGCTTGGGCCTAGGTTGCTGTTACTGATCCACTGATGGGATGGTCCCCAGCCCCGCCTCCACGCTCGATCTTTCCGTGGTGGTTCCCCTCTACAACGAAGAGGAAAGCCTTCCCCATCTCGTTGAACAACTTCTCCAAGCGCTCCGTCCGACGGGCGAACGCTTTGAGTTGGTTCTGGTGAACGATGGCTCCAGCGACCGCACAGCTGAGGTGCTCGAACGCCTGAGCAGAGAGGTGCCGGAACTGGTGGGGGTTCTGCTGCGCAAAAACTACGGCCAGACCGCTGCCATGGCAGCCGGCTTTGATGAGGCCCAGGGCGACGTGATCGTGAGCCTGGATGGTGACCTGCAGAATGATCCTGCAGACATCCCGTTGCTGCTAAGCACCTTGCGGGAGGGCTATGACCTGGTGAGCGGCTGGCGCCATCAACGTCAGGACGCTGCACTGCAGCGCAAGCTTCCTTCCAAGATCGCCAACCGCTTGATTGGCCGGGTCACAGGCGTGCGGCTCCACGACTACGGCTGCTCCCTCAAGGCCTACCGGCGCGAGGTGCTGTCCGACATGCGTCTCTACGGCGAACTGCACCGCTTCCTGCCGGCCCTCGCCTTCATCGAGGGAGCCCGGATCACCGAGGTGAAGGTCAATCACCGGGCCCGCCAGTACGGCACAAGCAAGTACGGGATCGATCGCACCTTCCGGGTGTTGATGGACCTCCTGACGGTCTGGTTTATGAAGCGCTTCCTGACCCGTCCGATGTACGTGTTCGGCTTCGGGGGACTGGTGGCCATTGCCGGCAGCCTGATCGCCAGCACCTATTTATTGGTGATCAAGCTGATGGGCGCCGATATCGGCAATCGGCCCCTGCTCACCCTGGCTGTGGTCCTGGGGCTGGCAGGCATTCAGCTGTTCTGCTTCGGCCTGTTGGCCGAGCTGCTGATCCGCACGTACCACGAAAGCCAGGACAGGCCGATCTATCGGATCCGGGAAACGCTTCGGTAAGCAAGCAACCCGAAGCGATCATTCAGACAGAACCGAAGGCTATTGCTCACGCAAGCCGGGCCACATTCCGTGGGGGACGACCCGCTTTGGCGACCTGCTGTACAGAGGCACCTCGGCGACCATCAAGGGCAGCAGCTGCTGCTTCCACCACACGGCTGTCGGAATCCCGCAGGCCGCGGCGCAGCAACGGGAGCAACGCACGATGCCCCCAACGACCAGCAAGGGTCACCGCCTCAAGGCGCTGATCGGGACCAGCGTTCATCGCTGCGCGAAGTTGCTTCTGCAGGGCGAGCACCTCGCCTGAACTCGCGGGAGGCTGCCAGTCATCCTCATCCCCCTCACCACGTTCAGCATCAGCCACTGCAGCTTGCACAAGCTCCACTTGGGCGCGATTCAAAGCGGCGACGGACGTGACGTCTGGGTTGCGCAGAAATGGCTTGCTCGGCTTGCGTCCAACCGCATAAAGAACAGCAGCAAGGACAACGGCAGCAGCACCACCGACGTAAGCCTGGGACATCAGGGAAGCGGCCCACGATCGGACCGGCGGAGTTGAACTTTTATGTCGTGGGGAATCACCCGAAAGGGTCACCCCAGCGAGCCGACTCTAAAATCCTGACGACACCCTGGGCTTGATCATGACTGGAGATTTTGCAGCAGCCTGGCTGCCTGTGATGTTCGTGCCAATGATCGGAATCGTGTTTCCCGCGGTCTTCATTGTTCTGGTCGGCCGTGCGATTACCGCAGCCGAATAAGCATTCAAAACCCAATCGATCCATTTGATTCGAGCCTTCTAAGTCAATGACTGTCACTCCTCCTTCCGATCCCTGCGTCGGCAACCTCGCCACTCCCGTGAACAGCGGGTATTTCATGAAGTGGCTGATCAATAACCTGCCTTTTTACCGCCAGGGAATCTCACCCAATTTCAGAGGAATTGAGACAGGCGCTGCCTTCGGATATCTGCTCTACGGCCCCTACACGATTTGTGGCCCCCTCAGAAACACTGAGTATTCCGCGACAGCAGGCCTCCTTGCTGCCATCGGCGCGGTTCATCTGCTGACTCTGCTGTTCCTGCTTTACAACCAGCCCGGTAAGCAACCTCACATTCCTCCCGCTGACGTCACCGTCGAGAATCCCCCTTCGGATCTCTTCACCAGAAACGGTTGGTCTGAGTTCACCAGTGGCTTCTGGCTTGGCGGTTGCGGCGGCGCCGTGTTCGCTTGGCTTCTTTGCGACACCCTGCACGTTCAGGACCTCGTGAAAATCGCCGGTGGTGTCTGGAGCGTCGGCTGAATCCTTGCCTTAAAGGATTCTCCGAAAAGGGATTTCAAAACGATCCCTCAGCCCCCGATGCGTTTCACGCATCGGGGGCTTTTCACTGGCAGGATTGATTGAGTTTGATCCAAAAAATCGCAGGCGGTGCGGTCAATCTCTGGTCCATTTCTGCGCCGCCCTGTATTCACAGTGGTCTGCAGCCTTCTGGTTCTACTGGCCGGACTTGTTTCGCTGGCCGGGCTCGGGCTCGAAGATCTTCCACAACTGGCACCGACTCGCGTCAGTGTGCGTGCAACGTTTCCCGCGGCCGGACCGGAAGTCGTTGAGCAAAGCGTGACCGCAGTCCTTGAGCAGCAGCTCAGCGGACTTGAAGGTCTGGAAAGCATGAGCTCCACCAGCCGCCAGGGAGGAGCCAGCCTCAGCCTTCGCTTTGACAGCGGGGACCCAGAGCTCAATGCCATCAAGGTGCAAAACGAGGTGAGCCTGGCGACCCGCCGCCTGCCTCAGTCCGTCAGCCGCCAAGGGATCACGGTGCGGCGCTCCTCTGACGACATCCTGCTGATCCTCGGGTTCAGTACGCCGAAAGAGCTCTATGCCCCCACCTTCGTGGGCGGCTGGCTCGACCAAAACCTCCGCAACGCCCTTCGCAGCACGCCGGGAGTCGGTGATATCCGAATTTTCGGCAGCAGCGATTTGGCCTTCCGGCTCTGGCTGGATCCGCAGAAGCTCGAACAGTTCAACCTCACAAGCAACGACATCACTGCCTCACTGGCCGAGCAGAACGTTCTCGCAGCGATCGGCAGCATCGGTGAGGCCCCGGCCCCGCGTGGCCAGGCCTTCAGCCTGCCGGTGGAAGCGGAGGGACGCCTGCGCAGCCAAAGCGACTTCGAAGCGATGGTGGTCAACCGCACTGACCAAGGAGGCCTGGTGCGCTTGGGCGATGTGGGTCGCGTCGAGCTGGGCACCACCAGCTATGGCAGCAGCGCCCTGAATCTGCAAGGGGAACGAACGGTGGCCGTCGGGATCTACCAACGCGATGGTGCTAACGCCCTGGCTGTGAGCCGGGCCGTGCGCAGCGAACTCAAGCGCCTGGAGGAGAGTTTCCCTCCAGGCCTGACCATGCAAACGATTGTGGACGTGGCCGACACGGTGCAGGCCAATCTCGATCGCACCACCGCCACCCTTCGCGATGCCGTGCTTCTGGTGCTGGCGCTGCTGTTGCTGTTTCTCGGACGCTGGCGCCTCGCCCTGATCCCTGGCATCGCTGTGCCCGTGGCACTGATCGGGAGCCTGGTGGTGATCCGTCTGAGCGGGTCCACCCTCAACAGTTTGATTCTGTTCGGCTTGGTGCTCGCCACCGGGATCGTGGTGGATGACGCCATCGTCGTGAGCGAAGACATCGCCGGACGCATTGAACAGGGGGCCAGTTCCCAACGGGCCGCCGACGATGCCATGGCCGAGCTGGGAGGCGCCGTGATCGCCACCTCGCTGGTGCTGGCCGCTGTCTTTGTGCCGGTCCTCTTGATCCCAGGATCGATTGGCCGGCTGTATGAGCCCATCGCGCTGGCCATCAGTGGAGCGATTGTGTTCTCCACCTTCAATGCCCTCACGTTCACGCCCATGGCCTGCGCCAGGGTGCTGGGGCCCGGCGGAGGCCGCCTTCCTGGCCCTGTTCGACGACTGAGCGCAGGGCTACGCCGTGGGATGAATGGGCTCCAGGAGCGGTATGCGGTGCTGTTAACCGATTGGCTTGGCCGTGGTCGGCTGGTGCTCAGCCTGCTGCTCAGTGGCCTGATCATCACCGCCATCGGCCTGACCACCATGCCCACAGCCTTCATCCCTGATGAAGACCAGGGCGAAGTCAGGGGCTACTTCACCCTGGCGGATGGAGCCAGCCTGGAACGCACCGAAGCCGTGATGGAGACGGTCCGCCAGGTGGTGGCAGCAGAACCCCTGGTCCGCACTGGCAATTTCTACGCCGGTCGATCCTTTGGGCAGAGCGGTGAGAACACCGGCTCGTTTTATTTGCGCTTGGTGCCCCTGACGGAGCGTCCTGGAAGGAGCAACAGCAACGAATCGGTGAAAGATCGACTCAATGCAGCGTTGCGCAGCCAGGTCGAGGACGCGCGCGTGATCGTGACGACACCGGCCACCGTGCGGGGATTCAGCAGCGAATCGGGACTGCAGATGCAACTGCTGGATCGCAGTGGCGGCCAACTCACCCTGGCGGAGTTCGAGCAACAAGCCCAACGCTTCATCAAGACAGCCCAAGACAGTGGAGTCTTTGAACGGGTGAGCACCCGCTTCGATGCCTCCTCTCCCCGCTGGCGACTGGAGATTGACCGCGACACCATGGCCGCTCTGGATCTCCCCCTGAGCCAAACCCTGCGAGACATCGGCACTGCCATTGGCGGTCGCTACATCGACGACACCTTCGAAGGAGGGAAGATCCGCACCATCTACGTGCAATTGGAGGGAGATGAGCGCTCTCAGGCCGCCGATCTCACCAATCTGATGGTGCGCAACCGCCAGGGGGAACTGGTGAGTGTCAGCACCGTGATGCGCCTGGTGCCCGAGGAAGGGGCCAGCAGCATCAATCACTTCAACCAGGACCGCTCCATCCGCATTACAGCCATTCCTGCCGATGGCATCAGCAGTGGCCAGGCCATTGACCGCCTGGAAGCCATCAATCAAGCCAATGGGGGCTCCAACCTCGGGCTCAGTTTCACCGGGCTCGCTCGGGAGGAAACCCAGGCCGAAAGCGTCTCATGGGTGTTGTTCAGCCTCAGTCTTGTGGTGGTCTACCTCCTGCTGGCCGGTCTGTATGAGAGCTTTCTTGACCCGCTGATCATCCTGCTGACAGTTCCACTCGCCCTTCTCGGGGCATTGATCGGATTGAAACTGCGAGGCCTGGCGCTCGATGTCTATGGCCAGATGGGTCTCCTGGTGCTCGTGAGCCTGGCAGCAAAAAACGGCATTCTGATCGTGGAATTTGCCAACCAGCGTCTGGCTCAGGGCATGGAACTGCTGGAAGCGATTCAGTCGGCAGCGGTCAACCGCATGCGTCCCATCCTGTTGACGGCCATCACCTCACTCGCAGGGTTTCTACCTCTGCTTTTGGCCAGCGGCACTGGATCCGCCAGCCGCATCAGCATTGGCACGGTGGTCTTCAGCGGGCTTTTGGTGTCGACGCTGCTCTCGTTGTTTGTGGTTCCGGCGATGTATTGGCTCCTCAAACGGCCACAAAGGCCGCAACAGGAGATCCTCCAAGCCTCGCGTTAACGCTGAACAGGGGGGGGGACTGTTCAACAAACCTTTAAGGTGACGTGCCATTCTCATTTGTCGCAGTTATAGCGGCCTGAAGGAGCGATGACCCTGACCCCACGGGCAACAACGGCCACCAGCTCTCAGGCGCAATTCTTCGACTATGGCTCCGCTGCCAATCCCCTGCAGAAGGGCCTGATCAGCCGAATTCCTTACTACAGCTTCTCGGCCAGCTTCTTCGACGGGAACGGCACCGAACTGCAGCCCCTCGATCTGAGCACCCAGCTGGGCTGCGAGGGGCCTGCCACCGGTCCGTCACTCTGCGGCAATTTCATCCGTCTCGATCAGGGATCCCTACGCACGAGTGCCGACGCGACCAGTCAGTTGTTCTTTGTCGCGCGAGGGGAAGGGTGCACCGAGGCCTGCGGCCAGACCTTCCATTGGAGCGAAGGCGACACATTTGTGCTGCCCGCCGGTGGCGAAGCCGTACACAGCAGCGATGACAAAGCGGGCCTGTATTGGGTTCATGACGCCCCCCTGCTGCGCTATCTCGGGGTGAGCACGGTGAAGCCCGTGTTCGAACCTTGCTTCTACAGCCACCGCGACGCTCGCGCCGAACTGGAGGCCATTGCAAGCAATCCCCGTGGCGCCAATGCAAATCGCGTCAGCGTGCTGCTGGGCAATAACGCCTTCCCCCAGACCCGCACCGTCACCCACACCCTATGGGCCATGCTCGGCATCCTGCCGGCGGGTCAGGTGCAACGCCCGCACCGCCACCAATCGATTGCCCTCGATTTCGCTGTGGCCTGCAAACCCGGTTGCTACACCATGATCGGCACCGAGCTAGATGACAACGGCATGATCCGCAACGGCCACCGGGAAGACTGGGTCGCCGGCGCCGCCTTCGTGACACCTCCTGGTTACTGGCATTCGCACCACAATGAATCTGGGGCCGATGCCTATGTGCTGCCGATTCAGGACGCGGGGCTGCACACCTATCTGCGCACGCTGGACATCGCCTTTAGCCGCAGCGGCAAGGGCGGACAACGCACCCTTTCACTAAATCCCTGACTCAGAGCCCCGTCAGCACCGCCTGGCTGAGCGAAGGCCAGGCGCCATTCGCGTCGTCGCACCAGACCAGTCACTGTCGACGGTCGCCATTCATGTAGCCAAACGCCTCGTCAGAGGCGCTGAAGATGCAGCAGTTGCATCAGTGCCGGCATGACGTGCCGTATGGCACTGGATGGGACAGCGCGACCTGAGACGGTCTTGGTCTCATTTCCTGGCTCCCGATTGAGAATCGACCTGATGCGTCACGGCTCCTGCTGCTGGGAATCAAGCGACGCATAGGTGCCGTGCTATTCGCCAATGTGCCGCAAGAGGTGATCCCATTGACTGGCCCCCGCCGCCTTTGAAGCGAAAGACAGGCCAGTGAAGCCAATGAAAAAACCCCGTCCAGATAACTGGACGGGGCTCAAGGAACGACTCTTGAAGAATCGGACGGCTTGGACGAAAGACCTAGCCGAACTTGCCTGAAGTCGAGGCGATCAGGAAGGCCGCGTACGTGAGCACGTAGCCAACTGAGAAGTGAGCAAGACCCACAACACGAGCCTGAACGATGGACAGAGCCACAGGCTTGTCACGCCATCCCATCATGTTGGCGATGGGGCTGCGCTGGTGAGCCCAAACGATGGTCTCGATGAGCTCCTGCCAGTAGCCACGCCAGGAGATGAGGAACATGAAGCCGGTTGCCCAAACCAGGTGACCGAACAGGAACATCCAGGACCAGACTGCCAGGTTGTTGCTGCCAAAGGGGTTGTAGCCGTTGATCAGCTGCGAGCTGTTGAGCCAGAGGTAATCACGGAACCAACCCATTAGGTAGGTGCTGGATTCGTTGAACTGAGCAACGTTGCCCTGCCAAATGGCGAGGTGCTTCCAGTGCCAGTAGAAGGTCAGCCAACCCACCGTGTTCAGGGCCCAGAAGACAGCCAGATAGAAGGCGTCCCAGGCAGAGATGTCACAGGTGCCGCCACGGCCAGGGCCGTCGCAGGGGAAGGAGTAACCGAAGTCCTTCTTATCGGGCATCAGCTTGGAGCCACGGGCATCCAGAGCACCCTTGACCAGAATCAGGGTGGTGGTGTGCAGTCCGAGGGCGATGGCGTGGTGCACGAGGAAGTCACCAGGGCCGATCGGCAGGAACACATCGGTGTTGCCGTTGATGGCATCGAGCCAGTAATGCTCACCAGGGATGTTCTGGGAAGCAAGGCTTGCAGAACTAGACGCATTGGAAAGGAACACGTCCATGCCGTACATGGCCTTACCAGAGGCGGCCTGCACGAACTGGGCGAACACAGGTTCAACCAGGATCTGCTTCTCGGGAGTACCGAAGGCAACAACCACGTCGTTGTGGACGTAGAGGCCGAGGGTATGGAATCCGAGGAAGAGGGAGACCCAGCTCAAGTGGCTGATGATCGCTTCCTTGTGCTCGAGCATCCGAGCCAGGACGTTGTCCTTGTTGGCTTCGGGGTCGTAGTCACGGATGAAGAAGATCGCACCGTGAGCAAAGGCACCGCACATCAGGGCGATGGCGATGTACTGGTGATGGGTGTACAGCGCTGCCTGAGTCGTGTAGTCCTTCGCAATGAAGGCGTACGACGGCATGGCGTACATGTGCTGAGCGACCAGGCTGGTGACAACGCCAAGGCAGGCGAGGGCAAGACCCAGCTGGAAGTGCAGGCTGTTGTTGAGGGTGTCGTAGAGACCCTTGTGACCAGCACCAAGGTCACCAGGGGTGCCCTTGGGTGGGTTGTGGGCTTCGAGGATCTCGCGGATGGAGTGACCGATACCAAAATTGGTGCGGTACATGTGACCAGCGATCACGAAGAGGCAACCGATGGCCAGATGGTGATGGGCGATGTCGGTGAGCCACAGAGCTTCGGTCTGGGGGTGGAAGCCACCCAGGAAGGTGAGGATCGCGGTGCCAGAACCTTCGGCGGTGCCAAAAATCTGACCTGTGGAGTCAGGGTTCTGGGCATACACACCCCAGTTACCGGTGAAGAAGGGCTGAAGACCTGCAGGGTGGGGCAGAACATTCAGAAAGTTGTCCCAACCAACGTGCTGACCGCGGGATTCAGGGATGGCCACGTGAACCAGGTGACCGGCCCAAGCGATCGAGCTGAAGCCGAAGAGAACGGCGAGGTGGTGGTTGAGGCGTGATTCAGCGTTTTTGAACCATGCCAGGGAAGGACGGAACTTGGGCTGAAGGTGAAGCCAACCGGCAAACAGTGCCCAAGCCGACAGGATCATCATGAAGATGGATCCCTGATACAGCTCGGCATTGGTGGTCATGCCGATTGTGTAGAACCAGTGATACAGGCCTGAATAGGCGATGTTCACCGGGGAGGAAGCACCCGCCTGAGTGAAGGCGTCGATAGCGCCTTGACCGAAGTGGGGATCCCAGATTGCGTGAGCGATCGGGCGAACGTGCAGGGGGTCGGCGACCCACTGCTCGAAGTTGCCCTGCCAGGCGATGTGGAACAGGTTTCCCGAAACCCAGAGGCCGATGATCGCGAGGTGACCGAAATGAGTGGAGAAGAGCTTTTGATAAAGCTTCTCCTCCGTCATTCCGTCATGGCTCTCGAAGTCGTGAGCCGTGGCGATCCCGTACCAGATGCGGCGGGTTGTCGGGTCCTGTGCCAGACCCTGGCTAAACGAAGGAAATTTCGTTGCCATTAGAGGGAAAGGTCAGGAGAGGTCAGCCGACCACAAGAATGTGGGCGTGGAAGAAGGCCCACGTGGTCGCGATGCCGCCCAAGAGGTAGTGAGCGACACCCACGGCACGGCCCTGGGTGATGGACAGCGCACGGGGCTGGATGGCAGGAGCCACCTTCAGCTTGTTGTGAGCCCAGACGATGGACTCAATCAGCTCTTGCCAGTAGCCACGGCCACTGAACAGGAACATCAGGCTGAATGCCCAGACGAAGTGGGCACCAAGGAACATCAGGCCATAGGCGCTGGTGTTGGAGCCATAGCTGTTGATCACCTGTGCGGCCTGAGCCCACAGGAAGTCACGCAACCAGCCATTGATGGTGATGGCGCTGTTGGCGAAGTTGCCATTGGTGATGTGCTGGACGGAACCATCCGCATTCACCGTGCCCCACACATCGCTCTGCATCTTCCAGGAGAAGTGGAAGATCACGACGGAGAGGGAGTTGTACATCCAGAACAGACCCAGGAACACGTGGTCCCAAGCCGAAACCTGACAGGTGCCGCCACGACCAGGGCCATCGCAAGGGAAGCGGAAGCCGAGGTTCGCCTTATCGGGCACAAGGCGGGAGTTACGGGCGTAGAGAACACCCTTCAGCAGGATCAGCACCGTCACGTGAATCGTGAAGGCGTGGATGTGGTGGACCATGAAGTCCGCAGTGCCCAGGGGGATCGGAGCAGCGGCGACCTTGCCACCGACAGCGACGACGGACCCGTTGAACACTTCGCTCACACCGGCGAGGGCGTTGGGAGCGGTGCTGCCGGCTGCAGCAGCATGGATTCCCTGGATCCACTGAGCGAAGATCGGCTGAATGGAAATCGCCGAATCACTAAACATGTCCTGGGGACGGCCCAGGGCACGCATCGTGTCGTTGTGGACGTAGAGGCCGAAGCTGTGGGCTCCAAGCCAGATGCAAACCCAGTTCAGGTGGCTGATGATGGCATCGCGAGACTTGAGGACCCTGTCGAGCACGTTGTCCACATGCTGCGCGGGGTCGTAGTCACGGATCATGGCGATCGCAGCGTGTGCTGCACCACCAACGATCAAGAATCCACCAATCCACATGTGATGGGTGAACAGACCGATCTGAGTCGGGTAGTCGATACCGATGTACGGATACGGAGGCATCGCGTACATGTGCTGGGCGACGACGATACAAACGGAGCCGCCCATTGCAAGGTTGACGGCCAGCTGGGCATGCCAGGAGTTCGTCATGAACTCGTAAATGCCTTTGTGGCCGTTGCTTGCAGGGAAGAGAAGAGGATCTCCCTGATGGGCTTCGTGAATCTCCTTAATGGAGTGACCGATGCCGTAGTTGTTGCGGTACATGTGACCAGCAACGATGAACATCACAGCAATCGCCAGATGGTGATGCGCGATGTCCGTCATCCAGAGGCTTCCAGTCACAGGATTCAGACCACCCTTGAAGGTGAGGAAGTCGCTGTAAGCAGCCCAGTTACCACTGAAGAAGGCACCGATACCGGAACCAATTCCCGGATAAAGCTGAGCCAGAAGATCCTGGTTGAAAAATTCGTGGGGCAGAGGAATGTCTGCCACGGAAGCGATGGTTTTGCCGTTGAGCACCAGCGGCTGGCCGGCATCAATGGCATCCATCAACTTGGTCGTGGGAGCCGAGACATGGATCAGGTGACCGGCCCATGACAAGGAACCCATACCGAACAGAACCGCCAGGTGGTGGTTCAGCATGGCTTCAGCGTCTTGGAACCACTCCAGCTTTGGAGCTGCCTTGTGGTAGTGGAAGACACCTGCATTGAGCATCAGGCCGGCCATCACCAGAGCGCCGATTGCAAGGGCCATCAACTGAGTTTCAGTCGTGATGCCCCAGGCGCGCCACATATGGAAGAGGCCGGAGGTGATCTGAATGCCTTGATGACCGGCACCCATGTCACCGTTGAGGATCTCCTGACCGAACACCGGCCACACCACCTGAGCACTTGGCTTCACGTGGGTGGGGTCGGCGAGCCAGCCGGAGTAGTTGGAGAAGCGGGCACCATGGAAGAAGGCGCCGCTCAGCCAAATGAACACAACGGCAAGGTGGCCGAAGTGTGCACTGAAAATTCTGCGAGAAACCTCTTGGAGGTCACTCGTGTGTGAGTCGAAATCGTGAGCATTGGCGTGGAGGTTCCAAACCCAGGTGGTGGTTTTGGGACCTTTCGCAAGAGCTCTGTCGAAGTGTCCGGGCTTGCCGAACAGCTCAAAGGTCGCAGGGTTGTCGACCTTGACGAATTTGCTCTTGCGAGTGCTCCCACGCTCTGGTGGGCTTTTGGTCATCGAGTCGTTCCTCGAGGGACGGGATCGAGGTGGAGGGCCACCCCTCCGACGAACCGGAGTTCATCGGGGCCCCGGTCGCAGCTCGGCATGGCCTTGCCGCATCCGGGCGCCAGTGGTTTTCAGAAGCCGAAACCCCTTACCACCACTGGAGCTTTAGGGCCCCAAAGAGGGGACCGCTGGCGGAAGCATAGAGGCGGAGCCCTACCCAAAGACCCAGGGAGTTACAAAGGTTCAATCCGTCTGCGCGCCAGTCGGGGCAGGGGGTCTGCCTGAGGATGACTAACATCGCCAGGCAGGCACTTTTGACCAATCAATAATATTCAAACGCCCACTTTTAAGGCTTCGCTAACACAAACTCGGCGACTGCGATCGAGGGTTGATGGATTGATCAGAATGTCTTTGAACTGCTTCAGCCTCCATGGCCCCGCTGGCACGACGCCGCGCTGCCGCCATCCTGATCAGCTTGCTGATCGCCATAGCAGGAATGGCTCCACCACCAGCACTCGCCTTGCCCGGCCTTCCCTGGGGGGACCGCAGCACAACCGTGCCCCGCGCAAAGGCCGGGAGGCCCATTCCCGCCGCTGGACCGAGTGGTCGCCTCCAGGAAGTGGCCGCCCCGGGAGGTGTGGAGCAGCTCCGCAATCACCTGGCAAGCCATCAACCGCGGCTGACCGTGAAAGCCCCCAGCGATGGGAGCGTGATTCAAGGGGCGGAGTGGACCCTGGAGCTCGACGTGGAGGACTGGCCCCTCGCCAGTGACCCCGATCTGGGCATCGGCCCCCATGTCGCCCTTCAGATCGATGACCAGCCACCGCTGCGCTTCAGCGAAGCCAGCCCGAAACCTGGCGGCGGCTCGTCCATCCAGATCACCCTTCCCGCCTTAGCTCCCGGCAGCCATAGGCTCAGCGCCTATGCCGCCTACCCCTGGGGAGAAGCCGTCAAAAGCCCTGGAGCCAGCCTGCAATGGCGCCTCCATCAACTACAGGCCCTCAAGGGCACCCAACCAGAGCGTGACGAACCCTGGCTCGTGATGGTCAGCCCTGCAGATCTGAGGAGTGGAGATCCTCTGCTGCTCGACTGGCTGGTGTGGAATGCCCCGCTGCAGAACCTGCGCGAAGGCGATGGGCGCTGGCGCCTACGCCTGACCGTGAATGGAGACAGTTTCCTGGTCGACCGTCAGGAAGCCGTTTGGATCCGCCAAAGCGGCAGCAGCACCACCCAGGGCAGCGTGCAAATGGAGCTACTGGACGGTTTAGGGGATCCCATCACGCCGAGTTTCAACAATCAACTGCGGGCGATCCCAGAGCGGCCGAAGCAACGGCCCATTTGGCTGCAGTCGCGACTGACGGAGAACGAACTGGCGCGCCTTCTGGGCGAACCAGAACCCAAACCAGAACCCCAAACAGACGACGAGAGTCTGCCTGCAACGCAGGTCGCACCGCAAAAGACCAGCCCGACCAGCGCCGCTCCGGATGACGCCGGCACTGGCCCTGACGGGAACAAAGTCCCGGCGGCGGACGCAGCACCCACAAAGGCAGCAGACCCTTTGAAGAACGAGGAGACAGCAACAGCGAAAGGGTCCGATGCGGATGCGCAAGCCAAGACCACTGACAACAACAATCAGGCCAGGCCGGAGCCACAGCAGCAGGAAGCTGCCATCGCTGCACCACAGAACACCACCAGCAGCAAGCCTCGCCCACCCGCACCCTTGACGCCCGACTCCAAGGAAGAGCGCTTGGGGCCCACCAGCAGCCTGGGAGGATCAGCGCGGGAGCTGTTGAACCCTGACGGCACCCAGCGCTGAGTTACGAGCCTGCCGCCCTGAACGCCCCCACTTCTCCCTCCCTGGCGAACCATCGCTTTGCCCTCGGCCTATCGCGGAGTGCCCTGCCCCTGCTGGAGCGTCTTCAGCAGGCCGGCCAGGTGGATCAAATCGCCCTTAGCGCAGGGGCCGCTTCAACACTGACGACAGTTCCCAGCGATCTGATTCGAGGCAAGGCTGCGGAGCTGTTGCAGCAGCACTGGCACGGGACTGTGCTGGTGATTGGGGCGATCGGGGCCGTGACCCGACTGATTGCGCCCTTGATCGGCACCAAGCAAGAGGATCCAGCGGTGCTGGTGCTGGATGCATCGGCACAGATGGTGGTGCCACTGCTGGGAGGGCATCAGGCTGGAGGAGAAGCCCTGGCCCAGGAACTCGCCAGCCTCTTGGGTGCGACAGCGGTGATCACCGGCGACTGCACCAGCCAGCAGCGCTTGGCACTCGATGCCTTCGGGCGCGACTGGGGCTGGACACCCAGCGGCGACAGCAGCAGCTGGCGGCAGCTGATGGTGGGGCAGTCTCAGGGAGAGCAGCTGGCGGCCGAGCAGAACTGCGGAAGCCTGCTCTGGCGCCAATCCAAGGGCGCCGCGGCCAGCCTCAGCGACAGCGCAAACAGCACCGAGAGCACGCATCCACAGCAAGGCTTGCTGATCACGAGTGAACGGGCCACCGGCCGTGGGGCAATACCGTGTCGCTGGCACCCCCCCGTGCTCTGGCTCGGAGTGGGGTGTGAACGCAACACCAGCCTCAGCCTGATCGAACGTGCCATCGCGGCGGCCCTGAAGGAGGCGGGACTGGCACAGCAAGCGGTGGCAGGCCTGAGCACCATCGACCGCAAGGGGGATGAAACCGCGCTGCTGGAACTGACCAACCAGCGGGAATGGCCCCTCAGACTTCACACCGCTGCTGAGCTGGACGCCATCACAGTGCCCACGCCATCCCCGGTGGTGCAGGCGGAGATGGGCACGGGATCGGTGGCCGAAGCGGCCGCCCTGCGAGCCGCCGGGCCCGAAGCCCAACTGCGACTGCCCAAACGGATTGAAAAAGCCGGCCCGGGTGAGCAGGGAGCCGTCACCGTGGCCATCGCGGAAGCCCCGGAACCCTTTGCACCCCAACGCGGTGAGCTGCACCTGATCGGCAGCGGGCCTGGTGATCTGGCCTTGCTGACCCCGGATGCCCGCAGTGCCCTCAGCCGCTGCGTGGCCTGGGTGGGCTATGGCCTTTATCTCGATCTGCTCGAACCCTTGCGCCGTGCCGATCAAGTGCGGATCGATGGGCAACTCACCCGGGAACGGGACCGCTGTCTGCAGGCTCTGGAGCTGGCCCGCCAGGGCACCAAGGTGGCGCTGGTGTCATCGGGCGACAGCGGCATCTATGGCATGGCCGGCCTGGCCTTGGAACTTTGGCTTTCTCTTCCGGAGCAGGAGCGGCCTCGCTTCACGGTGCACCCTGGAATTTCCGCCCTGCAACTAGCCGCCGCCAGGGCCGGAGCACCGCTGATGCACGATTTCTGCACCATCAGCCTTAGCGACCGACTGACCCCCTGGGACGTGATTGAGAAACGGCTAGAAGCCGCCGCATCCGGAGATTTCGTGGTCACCCTATACAACCCGCGCTCCAAGGGCCGTGACTGGCAGCTTGAGAAGGCCCGCCAGATTCTGCTCAAAGGACGCCCCGGATCCACACCAGTAGTCCTGGCACGGCAGTTGGGTCGGCGTGAGGAGTCCGTGGAACTGCAGGAACTGGGTTCACTGCCCGTGGAGGCTGTCGACATGCTCACCGTGCTGGTGATCGGCAATAGCAGTAGCCGCGCCTCCGCAGGAAAGCTGGTCACACCACGGGGTTACCCCGGCGCCGAGCTGAGCTAAGTAGAACCAATCAACCGAGCTCACAACAAGGGAGCGACGGATCGGCTCGACTGAACCGTGCAGTCGGGATGACAGGATTCGAACCTGCGGCCCCTTCGTCCCGAACGAAGTGCGCTACCAAGCTGCGCTACATCCCGATGACGGGACTTTAGAAGATGACCTCCCTGCAGAAACCCGACTGGCTGCGCGTGAAGGCACCGCAACGGGAGCGCATCGGCGCTGTCGCCGACATGCTGGTCGACCTGAACCTGAACACGGTCTGCCAGGAAGCAAGCTGCCCCAATATCGGCGAGTGTTTTGCCGGGGGCACCGCCACGTTCCTGATCATGGGCCCGGGCTGCACCAGGGCTTGCCCCTATTGCGACATCGACTTCGACAAGAGCGTGCGCACGCTTGATCCATCGGAGCCCGAACGGCTCGGCGAAGCGGTCGCCAGGCTTGGCCTGAAGCACGTGGTGATCACCTCGGTGAACCGCGATGACCTCGAGGACGGTGGAGCCTCCCAGTTCGTGGCTTGCATCGAACAGGTCAAACAGCGCTCACCGCTCACCACCATCGAGCTGCTGATCCCCGACTTCTGCGGCAATTGGGATGCCCTCGCCACTGTGATGGAGGCGACCCCCCATGTGCTGAACCACAACATCGAGACCGTGCCCAGGCTTTACCGAAAAGCCAGGCCTCAAGGGATCTATGAGCGTTCCCTGGAGCTGCTCCAGAGAGTTCGCGATGGCTGGCCACGGGCCTACAGCAAATCAGGACTGATGGTGGGCCTCGGCGAATCCGACGCCGAAGTGATCGACGTGTTGCGCGATCTGCGGAACCATCGGGTCGACATCGTCACCATCGGGCAATACCTCTCACCCGGGCCCAAACATCTGCCGGTGGATCGGTTTGTGACGCCTGAGCAATTCGACAGGTATCGCCACACCGGAGAAGCCGATCTGGGCTTTCTCCAGGTGGTCAGCACCCCACTGACCCGCAGCAGCTATCACGCTGGCGAAGTACAGCGGTTGATGCTGGCGCACCCTCGCTGAGCTGAGCCCTTCAGGCCTGCAAATCACCGCTCACCGGCCTCCAGGCGTGAAGGCTCCACTCGACAAGGTCGCGGGCGATCATCGGGTCCTGCTGGATCAGCTCTTTAGCAGCCGCATAGCTGGAAGCTTCAAACACCAGCAGGCCTCCGCCACCGGGCTTGTGGTCCCCATCCACCAGAAAACCAGTAGCGATGCGCAGACCCGAACTCCGCTGAGCCTCAACCCAGGCGCGATGGTCCTCGCAATGCTGACGACGCTGCTCAGCGGGCAGCGTCGTCATGGCCGTCGTGAAGGTTTCCTGTTTGATGAACCAGGGCACGGCAGCGCTGCCGGATCAGGCGGCAACGGCCGCCCGATCCACAAGACCCATGGCAGCACGCTCGCTCGGAGGCACCAGCACCTTGAAGCGGGCCTTAGCCGCACCCCAGTCGGCCAGCAGTGCGGACGCTTTTTCACTGCCCGTCGCCTCCACATGCGACTCCAGCAGGCCTTTGAGCATGGACTCCTGCTCAGAGGTGCTGAGGGGGCAGACCTCAACGATTTCGTGATTCACACGCGCGTTGAGGCCGCCGCTGTCATCGAGGATGAAAGCGACACCACCGGTCATTCCGGCGCCGACGTTGCGGCCGGTGCTGCCCAGCACCACCACCACACCACCGGTCATGTACTCACAGCAGTGATCACCGGCTCCTTCCACCACAGTGCGAGCTCCACTGTTGCGGACACCGAAGCGCTCACCGGCACGGCCATGGGCGAACAACTCACCACCGGTTGCGCCATAGAGGCAGGTATTACCAAGGATCACCTGCTCGCCAGGGGCAGCACAGCCATCGGCTGGCACCAGGGTAATGCGGCCACTGTTCATGCACTTGCCGACGTAGTCGTTGGCTTCTCCTTCGAGACGCACGTTCTGCCCCTGCACCAGGAACGCTCCAAAGCTCTGGCCGGCGGCACCACGGAAGTTGAGATCCAGTTGTCCTTTGAAGCCACGGTTGCCGTGACGCTGGGCAATTTCACCCGCCAGGCGAGCGCAGACACTGCGATCGGTGTTGATGATCTCGATCGTGCGGCTGACGCTGCCATGGTTTTCCAAAGCGGCCATCAGCTCGGCATCCCCCAACAGCTGATCCTCCAGGATCACACCGTTGCCATGGGCCTCGGCGCTGTGACGCAACCAGCTGCGGTCTTCCGAGCCGGAGATTGGTGCCAGCAGGCTGGAGAGATCCACGGATTGGGTCTTGGCCAAAGACACCTGACGGGGCTTGAGCAGATCGGTGCGACCAATCAGCTCCTCGAGGCGGGTCACGCCCAACAGGCTCATCAGCTGGCGCACCTCTTCGGCCACATACCAGAAGAAATTGACCACGTGCTCGGGCACACCGGTGAAGCGCTTGCGCAGGTTCTCCTTCTGCGTGGCCACGCCCACCGGGCAGTTGTTGGTATGGCAGACACGGGCCATCACACAGCCCTCGGCGATCATCGCGATCGAACCGAAGCCATATTCCTCAGCCCCCAGCAACGCAGCGATCACCACGTCCCAGCCGGTCTTGAGACCACCGTCGGCCCGGAGCAGCACCCGGTCGCGCAGACCGTTCTCCAGCAGGGCGCGATGCACCTCAGTGAGACCCAGCTCCCAGGGCCCACCGGCGTGCTTGATCGAACTCAGCGGTGAGGCCCCGGTGCCGCCGTCGTGACCGGAAATCTGAATCACGTCGGCATTGGCCTTGGCCACACCAGCAGCGATGGTGCCGATACCGATCTCGGCCACAAGCTTGACGCTGACTGGAGCGGCGGGATGCACCTGGTGCAGATCGTGGATCAGCTGTGCCAGATCTTCGATGGAATAGATGTCGTGGTGCGGCGGGGGGGAAATCAGTGCCACCCCCGGCTTGCTGTTGCGCAGCCAGGCGATGTACTTGTCGACCTTCGGGCCAGGCAGCTGGCCGCCTTCTCCGGGCTTGGCCCCCTGGGCCACCTTGATTTCCAGCTGTTTACCGCTGCGCAGATATTCGGCCGTGACACCGAAACGACCTGAGGCGATTTGCTTGATGGCGGAACAGGCGGTGTCGCCATTACGCAGGCCACCGATGCTCGGGAAGGAGGCGGAGCGTCCCTCGCTGTCGACATCGTTGAGCACTTGGAAACGGGCGGGATCCTCTCCCCCTTCGCCGCTGTTGCTCTTCCCACCGATGCGGTTCATCGCCACCGCGAGCACTTCATGGGCTTCCCGGGACAGAGCTCCGAGACTCATGCCCCCGGTGCAGAAGCGAGAGCAGATGCTCTCCACGCTCTCCACCTGGTCGAGCGGCACCGGCGTGGGAGCCAGCTGGAACTCCAGGAGGTCCCGCAGGGCCATCACTGGACGGTTCTCGAGCAGCCCCTGGTAGGTGGAGAAATGGTCGTAACCAGGACCTTGGGCCACCGCTTTATGCAGGGCCTTGGAGAGTTCCGGGTTATTGCGGTGGTATTCCGCACCGCTGCGATATTGCACGAAACCCATGAACTCGAGCTTGGTGCGATCCAGCTCGGGGAACGCCTTGGCATGCATCGACAGGGTTTCGTTAGCCAGCTCCGCCAGGGTCATGCCGGCAACGCGACTGGTGGTGCCGCTGAAGGCGGTTTCGATCACATCGGCACCGAGACCGATCGCTTCGAAAATCTGCGCGCCGTGGTAGCTGGCGAGCAGTGAAATGCCGATCTTGGAAAGGATCTTGCGTAGCCCGTTCTCCAGGGAGATGCGGACATTGGCCTGCACCTGATCGGGATCCAGAGCGGGAAGCTTGCCCTGCTCGATCCGCTTCTTGGTTTTGGGGTGCTCCAGCCAGTGACGCGTGGTCTCCCAGGTGAGCCAGGGACAGACCGCACTGGCTCCATAGCCGATCAAGCAGGCCACGTGGTGGGTGCTCCAGCACTGGGCAGTGTCCGCTACGAGCGAACACTGCAGGCGCAGCTTCTGACGCAGCAGATGGTGATGAACCGCACCGACGGCCAGCAGAGCCGGCATCGCCACCGTGGTGGCGTTCAGCTGAGCAGAGGCTCCGGAGGCATCAACCCGATCCGAAAGCACCAGCACCTGGGCACCACCGCGCACCGCCTGTTCCGCGGCTTGGCAAAGCGCATCAAGCGATGCCTTCAGACCACCGGTGCAGGCTTCCACCGCCACCTGGGTTGAAAGGGTTGTCACCGGCAGGCCCTGCTGAGCGATCGCGGTCAGTTCGGCTTCGTTCAGAACAGGGGTTTCGAGATGAATCACGGCAGCCGCCTCGGGCTGGGGCTTGAGCGCCGGGCGACGCTCCCCCAGATGCATCTCGAGGCTCATCACGAGCTTCTCGCGCAACGGGTCAATCGGCGGATTCGTGACCTGGGCGAAGCGCTGCTTGAAGTAGTCGTAAAGCAGATGGGGCTTGTCGGAGAGCACCGCCAGTGGGATGTCATCTCCCATGCAGTAGGTGGGCTCTTTCCCGAGGGCCGCCATGTCTTCGATGATCAGATCGAAGTCCTCAGCCGTGAAACCCATGGCGGTCTGCAGCCGAAGCAGATCAAGCTCGCCCACCTGACGGGTCTGGGTCCAGGGCTGCGGCGCAACGCTGCGGCGGTGCTGCTGCAGCCACTGTTTGTAAGGGAAACGACTTGCTGCGTCCTCCTTGACGGACCAGTTATCCAGCAACTGACCGCTCTCCAGGTCAACGGCCAGCATCTGACCAGGGCCGAGACGCCCTTTCTGCACAACGGTTTTGTCGCTGAGATCAACAACACCGGTCTCGGATCCCATGATCACGAAACCGTCAGCGGTGGTGCACCAGCGGGCGGGACGCAGACCATTGCGATCGAGGGTGGCGCCGACCCGCTTGCCATCGGCAAACACCAGCAGGGCCGGGCCATCCCAGGGCTCCTGAATGCCGGCATTGAATTCATACATGGCCGTCACATCTGGACGGCTGTCGAGATCGGGCTGATTGCGGAATGCTTCCGGCACCAACGTGATCAGGCTGTCGGTGATCGAACGACCGCTGCGGACCATCAGCTCCAACGTGGCGTCCAGGTTGGCCGAATCACTGAACGCAGGATTCACGACGGGAATGAGGTCGTCAGCGGCATCGCCCCAGACGTTCTCCAGGCTGGCTTCGGACGCCTTCGCCCAGTTGAGGTTGCCCAGGAGAGTGTTGATTTCACCGTTGTGACCAAGCAGACGCATGGGCTGGGCCAGCGGCCAGCGCGGCAGCGTGTTGGTGCTGAAACGGCGGTGATACACCGCGAAGCTCACGGCGAACCGGGGATCGCGGAGGTCGGCGTAGTACTGCGCCAGCACCTCAGAGCGCACCATGCCCTTGTAAACGACGGTGCGGCTGCTCAAGGAGGCGACGTAGAGCTCATGGGCAGGGTCGCCCCCAAAAGCGGCACGGATGCGAGCTCCGATGCGACGGCGCAGACGCAGCAGCAATCCTTCGAAGTCGGCATCGCCTGCATCGGTGTCGAGCGCCCACTGTTCGATCACCGGGGCCGTCGCCCGGGCCAGGGGGCCCAGAACCGAAGCATCCACCGGAACCACGCGCCAGCCCAACGAACGCAGGCCAAGCGCCTTGGCTTCCTCGCCGCAAAGGCGGCGGACGTCTTCACGACCGACGGCATCCGTCGGCATAAACATCATGCCCAGTCCCTTGGCCGCTTCTGCCTCAGGCCAGACCTCTCTCAGGAAAGCCCAAGGGATCTGACAAAGCACGCCGGCACCATCCCCGGAATCGCTATCTCCTCCGCAACCACCGCGGTGCTCCATGCAGCCGAGACCCCGCAGGGCCTGCTGAAGCAACCAATGGCTGGTTTGGCCCTGCAATTGAGCCAGAAAACCCACGCCACAGGCGTCCTTCTCTCCGGCCACCGCTGCAGGAGCGGGGGTATCGCAGTGGGGCCAAACAGAGGAGGAAAATTGGGTCATGTCTTTCGGTCGAATCGTTCGTCAGCCGCAACGCATGCACCTGTCGGTGCTGACGCGATTGATGATCCTAAGGAGGCATGGTGCGCTCACGAAATCCGGCTAGCGTCCAAGCCATGGTTTCGCCTCCGCCGCTTCCCACGCCGATCCCGGAAGTCCGGGCCGCCCAACCGACGCGGGGATCCCAACTGCGCCTTGGCGGAGCCATCATCAAGAGCCCATGGCTGTGGGTCGGCAGCGACCAACGTCAGCCCGAGCAGTTGTGGCTACCGCTCGATGTGCTGGTCGGCCGCTTCGGCTTTCAACGCCAGCAGAGCCGGGCCGGGGAACAACTGGAGTGGTACGGCAATAAAGCCCTGCTAAGCAGCCTGCCCCAACGCACCATCGACGACGAAGTGGGGATCGATGTCAGTCGATGGCTCAGCAGCACTGGCGTGCGCTTCCATCGCAGCGGCAACAGCCTCTCCATCGAGCTCTCGGCTCCGCGAGTGACTGGCCTGAGGCGAGGCAAAGGGAGCACAGCCAACCGATTGGTGCTCGACCTCAATGGGCCAGCGCTGTTGCAACGTCAAGGAAATGATCTGCTGCTGGGGCTCCGCGCCACACCCACACAGGAAGGCCAGCTGCGGGCGATGGGGTTGAAGCCACGGCGTCGGCACAACACCCTCACCCTGGAGGGGCAAGGCACCGCCCTCTCCACCCTCACGTTGTCGCGCCCCTGGCGGATCGTGCTGGATGGACTCAGCACAGCGGGGCAAGCGCCCCGTCATGGGCGAGACCCCTTCGCAAGCTCGCTTCTCAACCCGACGATTCAAGGATTGATGCGCCGGGGACTGGTGCTCGATCGGCGCGTCGTGAAGGTGGGAGTCAAACCCTTGATGATCTACAGGGTTGGCACTGATCCAGATATTCAGGGATTGGACTTGCGTCCCCTCGCACCCACCAGTGGGCAACAGGGGTTGCGCTTCTTGAACCAGCTATCCCAGCCCGCTGGTGCCCTTGTGTCCATCAACGGTGGCTTCTTCAACAGAGTGCGTCAGATCCCACTGGGCGCTGTCAAACGTGATGGCAGCTGGCTATCAGGACCAATCCTGAACAGAGGAGCGGTGGGATGGAGCAATGACAACCGCCTGCAGTTCGGCCGCTTGCGTCTGTATCAGGAACTGCGTGTCGAAGGTGGGCGCAAATGGGGCCTTGGCTATTTGAACAGCGGCTACGTACAACGGGGCTTCAGCCGCTACGACCGGGCATGGGGCCCGGTCTATCGGGCCCTGAGCGGCCATGAACAGGCCCTGACGGTGATCGATGGGCGCGTGAGCTCCGTTCATGACCGCGCAGCGCTCAGTCGAGGCGTACCGATTCCTCGGGAAGGCGATTTGGTGGTGGCCCGTGCTGGCGCTCCACTCCCAGCCCAACTGGGTCAACAGGTCACGATCCGCACCACGAGTTCAGACCCTTTGGGCAACCAACCGAATGTGCTGGGCGGGGGTCCGCTGCTGCTGAAAGACGGTCGGGTAGTCCTGAATGGCCGACAGGAAGGATTCAGCGCTGGATTCCTGAACCAAGGAGCACCCCGCACGGTGATCGCTCAGGACCAATCCCGTCTGTGGCTGCTGACGCTGAAAGGTGCCGGCGGCAGTGATCCAACCCTTCTGGAGAGCAGCCTTGCCCTCCGCCAACTCGGCATCAGCGATGCCCTGAACCTCGATGGAGGCAGCTCCACATCGCTCCTGGTCGCCAATCGGCTGGTCATGACCGGTCGAGGGATCGCCCCAAGGGTGCAAAACGCTGTTGGACTGGTGTCAAAGTGAGGGCATTCCCTGTCTGACTCCGGGCCGATGGGCGCCAATTTGCAGATCACACCCGCCGCCGCCGCCGAACTGGGTCGCCAGGCTGCCGTTGCGGGAACCCCGGGCCAGATGCATCTTGATCTGGTTTCAGGCAGTTGTGAAGCCCACGTGATCCGCCTGCAACCAGGCGCCATGGGCGGGATTCCCGTGGCCCGTGGCGATGGGATCACCCTGCATGCCCCGGCAGCACAAGTGACCAAGCTCGGGGGCCTCTGCCTTGATTACAGAAGTGATCTCAGCGGCGGCGGCTTCCTCGTCACAGCACGCAGCGGCATCCGCAGCTGCGCCTGCGGCAGTGCCTTCACGCGCCTCTGAGGTGGGGATCAGGCGACCCGGTATGGTGGTGGATTGTCGAACCAGGTCGGGTCTCCGGCCGCAACCCGACCGTCGATGCCAACTATCCAACAACTGATCCGTAACGAGCGCCAGAGCGTCAAGGCGAAGACCAAATCGCCTGCTCTGCGTTCCTGCCCTGAGCGCCGCGGCGTGTGCACTCGCGTGTACACCTCCACGCCGAAGAAACCCAACTCGGCCCTGCGCAAGGTGGCCCGTGTGCGCCTCACCTCAGGCTTCGAGGTGACCGCCTACATCGGTGGCATCGGTCACAACCTCCAGGAGCACTCCGTGGTGCTGATTCGCGGCGGCAGGGTCAAGGACCTGCCCGGTGTTCGCTACCACATCATCCGCGGCACCCTTGACACCGCCGGTGTCAAGGACCGTCGTCAGTCCCGCTCCAAGTACGGCGCCAAGACGCCTAAGGAGTGATGCGCGAAGGGCACCCGATGAGCGGTGCCCCAACCCATCCCAACGCAGATCAAGTTCCCTTCCACTGACAGTTCATGTCACGCCGTAACACCGCAGTCAAGCGCCCGATCCTTCCCGATCCTCAGTTCAACAGCCGTCTCGCCACGATGATGGTGGCCCGTCTGATGAAGCACGGAAAGAAGTCCACTGCGCAGCGGATCCTGTCCGACGCCTTCGGCCTGATTGGCGAACGCACTGGCAATGACCCCATCGAGCTGTTCGAAACCGCCGTCAAGAACGCCACTCCTCTGGTGGAAGTACGCGCCCGACGCGTTGGTGGTGCCACCTATCAGGTGCCCATGGAAGTTCGCCAGGAGCGCGGCACTGCGATGGCCCTGCGCTGGTTGGTGAGCTTCTCCCGTGCCCGCAACGGCCGCAGCATGGCCCAGAAACTGGCCGGCGAATTGATGGATGCCGCCAACGAAGCCGGTAACGCTGTTCGCAAGCGCGAAGAGACCCACAAGATGGCCGAAGCCAACAAAGCCTTCGCCCACTACCGCTACTGATCCAGCAGTCGTCCCGGCAGCCTCGATCAGCCGGGACGGACCTGTAGGATCTCCACCGCCTTTTTACGCCCCACCCCGGAGTTTTCTGTGGCTCGCGCCTTTCCCCTGGAACGCGTCAGAAATATTGGTATTGCTGCCCACATTGACGCGGGCAAAACCACCACGACCGAACGGATCCTGTTCTATTCCGGTGTGGTGCACAAGATCGGCGAGGTGCACGACGGTGCAGCTGTGACCGACTGGATGGCCCAGGAGCGTGAGCGGGGCATCACCATCACCGCTGCGGCCATTTCCACGAGCTGGAATGACCACCGGATCAACATCATCGACACTCCCGGTCACGTGGACTTCACCATCGAGGTGGAGCGTTCCATGCGCGTGCTCGATGGCGTGATTGCAGTGTTCTGCGCCGTGGGTGGCGTGCAGCCTCAGTCAGAAACTGTCTGGCGCCAAGCCGATCGCTATTCCGTGCCCCGGATGGTGTTCGTCAACAAAATGGACCGCACCGGCGCTGACTTCCTGAAAGTCCACGGCCAGATCAAGGATCGCCTTAAGGCGAATGCTGTTCCCATCCAGCTCCCCATCGGTGCTGAAGGTGAACTGAGCGGCATTATCGACCTCGTTGAGAACAAGGCTCACATCTATAAGGATGACCTGGGTCAGAACATCGAGGTGACCGAAGTCCCTGCCGACATGCAGGACCAGGTTGAGGAATGGCGCAATGTGCTGATGGAAGCCGTTGCCGAGACCGACGAGGCCCTGATCGAAAAGTTCCTGGAATCAGGCGAACTCAGTACTGAAGAGCTGAAGAAGGGCATTCGCGAAGGCGTGCTGAAGCACGGTCTCGTTCCCGTTCTCTGTGGCTCTGCCTTCAAGAACAAAGGCGTGCAGCTGGTGCTCGACGCGGTTGTTGATTACCTCCCTGCTCCTGTCGACGTCCCCCCGATTCAGGGCGTGCTGCCCGACGGCAAGGAAGCAGTCCGTCCTTCCGACGACAAGGCTCCCTTCAGCGCTCTGGCCTTCAAGGTGATGGCCGATCCTTACGGCAAGCTCACCTTCGTCCGGATGTACTCCGGCGTCCTTGAGAAAGGCAGCTACGTGCTCAATTCCACCAAAGGCGAGAAGGAGCGCATCTCCCGCCTGGTGGTGCTGAAGGCTGACGACCGCGAGGAAGTTGACGCACTGCGTGCTGGCGATCTCGGTGCTGTGTTGGGCCTGAAAGCCACCACCACCGGTGACACCCTCTGTTCGGCCGACGACCCGATCGTCCTTGAGACCCTGTTCGTCCCCGAACCGGTGATCTCCGTGGCTGTCGAGCCCAAGACCAAAGGAGACATGGAGAAACTCTCCAAAGCTCTGGTCGCTCTGGCGGAAGAAGATCCCACCTTCCGCGTCAACACCGATGCGGAAACTGGCCAGACCGTGATCGCCGGCATGGGCGAACTCCACCTGGAAATTCTGGTGGACCGAATGCTGCGCGAATTCAAAGTGGAAGCCAACATTGGCGCTCCTCAGGTTTCCTACCGAGAAACCATCCGTGCTTCGTCCAAGGGCGAGGGCAAGTTCTCCCGTCAGACCGGTGGTAAGGGCCAGTACGGCCATGTGGTGATCGAAATGGAGCCGGGCGAGCCCGAATCCGGTTTCGAATTCGTCAACAAAATCGTTGGCGGCGTCGTTCCCAAGGAATTCATCAAGCCCTCTGAAATGGGCATGAAGGAGACCTGTGAGTCCGGTGTTATCGCTGGATTCCCCATGATTGACATCAAAGTCACCATGGTTGACGGTTCCTATCACGATGTGGACTCGTCGGAGATGGCGTTCAAAATCGCCGGCTCCATGGCCTTCAAAGATGCGGTCAAGAAGTGCAACCCTGTTCTGCTTGAGCCGATGATGAAGGTCGAGGTCGAGGTCCCCGAGGAGTTCCTCGGTTCGATCATCGGCGACCTGTCCTCCCGCAGGGGACAGGTTGAAGGTCAGGCCATTGACGACGGCACGTCAAAGGTCTCGGCCAAGGTGCCCTTGGCCGAGATGTTCGGCTACGCCACCGAGCTCCGATCCATGACCCAGGGTCGGGGTATTTTCTCGATGGAATTCAGCCACTACGAGGATGTTCCTCGCAACGTGGCAGAAGCCATCATCTCCAAGAATCAGGGCAATTCCTGATCTCTACCCAACCCTAATTTCACCCCCGATTCTTTAACCAAAATGGCACGCGAGAAGTTCGAAAGGAACAAGCCCCACGTCAACATCGGCACCATTGGCCACGTTGACCACGGCAAGACCACCCTCACCGCTGCGATCACCAACGTGCTCGCCAAAAAGGGTCAGGCTGAAGTTCAGAACTACGCCGACATCGACGGTGCTCCTGAAGAGCGTGAGCGCGGTATCACCATTAATACCGCTCACGTTGAGTACGAAACCGAGACTCGTCACTACGCCCACGTTGACTGCCCTGGTCACGCGGACTATGTGAAGAACATGATCACCGGTGCCGCTCAGATGGACGGTGCCATCCTCGTGTGTGCCGCCACCGACGGCCCCATGGCCCAGACCAAGGAGCACATCCTGCTGGCCAAGCAGGTGGGCGTGCCCGCTCTGGTTGTCGCTCTGAACAAGTGCGACATGGTCGATGACGAAGAGATCATCGAACTGGTGGAGATGGAGATCCGCGAACTGCTCTCCAGCTACGACTTCCCCGGCGATGACATCCCCGTGGTGCAGGTCTCCGGCCTAAAGGCGATCGAAGGCGAAGCCGAATGGGAAGCCAAGATCGAAGAGCTGATGGCAGCTGTTGATGCCAACATCCCCGAGCCTGAGCGCGAGGTGGACAAGCCCTTCCTGATGGCCGTTGAAGACGTCTTCTCCATCACCGGTCGTGGCACCGTGGCCACCGGCCGTATCGAGCGCGGCATGGTCAAGGTCGGCGAAGAAATCGAAATCGTCGGCATCAAGGACACCCGCAAGACCACCGTCACCGGTGTGGAAATGTTCCGCAAGCTGCTCGACGAGGGCATGGCTGGCGACAACGTGGGTCTGCTGCTGCGTGGCATCCAGAAGGAAGACATCGAGCGCGGCATGGTGCTGGTGAAGCCCGGCTCCATCACCCCTCACACCAAGTTCGAGGGTCAGGTGTATGTGCTCAAGAAGGAAGAAGGTGGTCGCCACACCCCCTTCTTCGCTGGCTACCGCCCGCAGTTCTACATCCGTACAACGGACGTGACCGGCCAGATCACTGCCTTCACCGCTGAAGACGGCTCCAACGTCGAAATGGTGATGCCTGGTGACAACATCAAGATGACCGGTGAGCTGATCTGCCCTGTGGCCATCGAGCAAGGCATGCGCTTCGCAATCCGCGAAGGCGGCCGCACCATCGGTGCTGGCGTGGTCTCCAAGATCATCGAGTGATCCCAGTCGCTTGATTGACGGGATGGGTGGGTCGTTCGCGACCTGCCCATCCTTTAAATTTTTCTGGTGTTAGTGAGCTGAGCTCCAGCACAGATTGAACCTCGACAATTCACCCTTTTCGTCCTTGACAGGACCCGTTCTGCGCCCCCTATGTCCACCGCTATTGCTCAGCAGAAGATCCGCATTCGCCTGAAGGCGTTTGACCGCCGCATGCTGGATCTGTCCTGCGACAAAATCATTGAAACCGCCGATAACACGGCTGCAACCGCCATCGGCCCCATTCCCCTGCCCACCAAGCGCAAGATCTATTGCGTGCTGCGTTCTCCCCACGTGGACAAGGACTCCCGTGAGCACTTCGAGACGCGCACCCATCGCCGCATTATCGATATCTACAGCCCTTCGGCTAAAACCATCGACGCCCTGATGAAGCTGGACCTCCCCAGTGGTGTTGATATTGAAGTGAAGCTCTGAGCTTCAGCCGTCGCCCAGGTCAGCTGCCTAGGATTATTTCTTCTGAAATTGTTCTGCGTGGCTGACCTGTCCGTCAGAGAGTTGCCCCTCTTCCCTCTGCCGGATGTTGTCCTGTTTCCGAGGGATGTCCTGCCACTGCACATCTTCGAGTCGCGGTACCGAATGATGTTGCAGAGCGTGCTTGAAGATGATCGCCGCTTTGGCGTGGTGCGCTGGGATCCTCAGACCCAGACCATGGCCACGGTGGGTTGTTGTGCGGAAGTGCTCCAGCATCAGACTGCGGAAGACGGTCGCAGCAACATCGTCACGCTGGGACAGCAACGTTTTCGCGTGCTGGATGTGGTGAGGGAGACGCCGTTCCGCACGGCGATGGTGAGCTGGATCGAAGATGAGCCCGTGGAGGACTCAGAGCAGCTCAAGACCCTGTCGCAGAGCGTCGATCAAGCCTTGAAGGACGTGGTCGAACTCACCGGCAAACTGACCGGTTCGGCAGCATCTCTTCCCGACGATCTTCCCGATCTGCCCCGGGAGCTGTCCTTCTGGATCGGTGCCCATCTGGGAGGCCCCGTCGCAGAACAGCAGCAGGAGCTTCTGGAACTCACCGACACCCGTGAGCGTCTGCAGCTTGAATTTGAAATGCTGGATGAGACCCGGCGCCAACTGGCGGCACGCACCGTGCTGCGCGACACCCTGGCCAACGTCGACTGATGAGTTCCTCTGCTGTTCTTGGGCTGGTGATCGGCCTGCCCGTGGCGGTTGCTGCTGGCGTTCTGCTGTGGGCGAAGCGCAACCGCGCCTATCACTCCAGTGAAAGCGTCGCCGCGGCCTATGACGCCTGGACCGAAGATCGCTTACTGGAGAACCTCTGGGGTGAGCACGTCCACCTCGGCCACTACGGAGATCCACCGCGACAACGGGATTTTCGCGAAGCGAAAGCCGATTTTGTGCATGCTCTCGTGCACTGGAGTGGCCTGGATCGCTTATCACCAGGCACGAAGATCCTTGATGTGGGCTGTGGCATTGGCGGCAGTGCGCGCATCCTGGCCCGCGACTATGGCTTCGATGTGCTGGGCATCAGCATCAGTCCCGCCCAGGTGGCCAGGGCCACAGCCCTAACGCCTGCAGGACTCAGCTGCCGCTTCGCTGTGATGGATGCCCTTGATCTGCAATTGGCAGACCAACAGTTTGATGCGGTGTGGAGCGTGGAGGCAGGACCGCACATGCCCGACAAGCAGCGCTACGCCGACGAATTGCTGCGCGTGCTCAAGCCCGGTGGAACGTTGGCGGTGGCCGACTGGAACAGGCGTGATCCCAGTGACGGCGAGATGAATCGCCGCGAACGCTGGGTGATGCACCAACTGCTCACCCAATGGGCCCACCCCGAATTTTCCAGCATCAAAGGATTCCATCGCAATCTGGAGGCCAGCCCCCATCAGCGCGGGACCATTGAGGTGGGTGACTGGACCCGAGCCACACTTCCTTCGTGGATCGATTCCGTCGTTGAAGGCCTTCGGCGCCCCGGAGCAGTGCTCGGCCTTGGTCCTTCCGCCGTGCTTCAGGGCCTGCGCGAAACACCCACCCTGCTGCTGATGCACTGGGCTTTCGCCACCGGTCTGATGCAGTTCGGAGTGTTCCGCACCACCCGCCAGCAGGAGCCATGACCCAAGCCCCTCCCCTGGTGGATCACACCAGCGGTGAACTGGCGATCACTTGGGAGCAGTACCACCGGTTGATCGAACATCTGGCCCTGCAAGTCCACAACGCGCAAGCCGGGTTCGATCAAGTCGTGGCCCTCTCCCGCGGTGGCCTGCGCGTGGGCGATGCCTTGTCCCGGATCTTCCAGACGCCACTGGTTGTGATGGCAGCCAGCAGTTACGAAGGCGAAGGTGATCGCAACCAAGGGTCCCTGACGCTTGGCAGCCAATTAGCCCACACCTGCAGCAAGCTCGGTCCACGACTCTTGTTAGTGGACGATCTGGCCGACAGTGGCGCCACTCTGATCGCAGCCCGCCAATGGCTAGCCGACACCCTCCCAGGCGCCGAGATCAAAACTGCCGTGCTCTGGCACAAAGCCAGCAGCACCGTCCAACCGGACTTCTGGGCCATGGAGCTTCCCCACAACCCCTGGGTGCTGCAGCCCTTTGAACACTGGGATCAGCTGCGCCCCCAACAGCTCGAGCCCATTGGCACCCATCAGTCCTCGACCCATTCGCTGCTGGGGTAAGCCCCGAACTGGGCTAAGTGCTCACAAAGAGGCATCAGCCGCTCGGTGAGCTGCTGCAGATGGCCGCCTTCACCTGCGGGGAGGTCGACATCGACAAAAAACACGTACTCACCCAGTTCCCGCTTGGACGGTCTGGATTCAATCCGGCTCATGTTGAGCCCCAGATCCGCTACCGCTGCAAGGGCCTCCAGCAGCGCCCCTGGCGCATTGCGGTGCAGCGAGAATGCCAAACTGGCGACATCACCATGGGGGCGCCGCTCACCACGCTGCAGGAACAGAAACCGGGTGCAGTTGCCTGCCGCATCGTTAATCGGATAGGCCAGCTCAGTCAGTTCACACTCCTGATGTAGTGAACGACTGGCGATTGCGGCCCGGAAGCGACTGCCCTGCACCATGCGGGCAGCCTCAGCTGTGGAAGTGGTAGCCAGCTGCAGTGCATTGGGGAGATGGCGCGCCAACCACCCACTGCATTGAGCAAGTGCCTGCGGATGGGACAACACCTCGGAAATCTCTTCCATCCGACCACTGCTGAGCAGGGCATGACGAATGGGCAATACCAGGGCCCTTCGAATGCAAAGGTCTGGGTTCGACCAAAGCGCATCCAGGCTGGCGGTCACGCCCCCCTCCACAGAGTTCTCGACCGGAACCACGGCCGCGTCACAACGACCATCGGCCACATGCTCCACGACAGACCGCAGGCCGACACAGGGCACCAAGCGCGCCTCGTCCTGATGCTCGAGCTGAAGCAGCGCCCGAGCCGCCTTCTCTCCGTAGGTGCCCACAGGGCCCAGGAACGCCACAGAGATGGGCATCGATCAGCGCAGAAACACTCGATAGGATCATGCCGCGTCAGCCACCGCCCATGCCCCTGGCCTTCAGCGCCAGCCAGAAGCTGGATCTGCCTGTTCAGACCCAGATCGACCGCCTGCCGGCCTACCTGCAGGAAGAAGACCGGGTGGTGAAGGCCCTGCTCGATCCCAGTCAGCTCGAACGACTGGAGCCAGGGCGGTACCGCTACACCGTGACCACGATTCAGGTGTTTCAGCTGCAGGTCAAACCGGTGGTGTCGCTCAACGTGCACAGGGAAGGTCAGACCCTGATCATGCGCGCGGTGGATGCCCAACTTGAAGGGCTGGGTTTAGTCGATGATTTCGCGCTCAGTTTGGAATCCGTGCTGGAAGCGAGCGGCACCGGGCTGAAAGGTGTGGCCACCCTGGGGGTGAAAGTGAGCCAACCCCCCTTGCTGCGTCTGATCCCCCGCAAAGTGCTTGAGAGCACGGGGGAATCGATTCTGAACGGGATCCTGCTGACCATCAAAGGTCGTGTTGGTCAGCAACTGGTGGGTGACTTCCGCGACTGGTGCAGCTCCGAGCAGGCGGCCTGACATCAGCCTGGGGGCAGCACCTTCTTCAGAAAGGAACATCGGTGCATGGCAGTCGGCCCATGGGCCAGCAGAGCCTGGCGATGCACTGCCGTGCCGTAACCGGCATGACGTTCCAATCCGTAACCCGGAAAGCGTTCGGCCAGGCGACGGATCAGTGCATCCCGAGACTCCTTGGCCAGCACGCTGGCGGCAGCAATTGAGGCCTTGCTGCTGTCTCCCCGCACAATCGTCTGCTGCGAGTGCGGCCAGAGCCGCAGCGGCAGCACCCCATCCACCAGCACCAGGGCGGGCTGCTGCGGCAGCCGTTGCAACGCCCGCAGCATGGCCAGTTCAGTGGCCCTGCGGATGCCGTGATGATCGATTTCCCGGGCTGAAGCTTGCCCCAGAGCCCAGGCCTCGGCCGCGTCTTCGATCAGGGGCACGAGCCGAGCCCGGTGTCGGGCTGTCAGGGCCTTGCTGTCGGTGAGTCCTTCGGCGGTCAGCGCAGACGCTGCAGCCTCGGAGAGCACAACCGCAGCAGCAAAAACGGGACCAAACCAACAGCCCCGTCCCACTTCATCCACACCCGCTTCCCAGGCCACCATCTCGGGGCCTCATTCAGTCAGCGACAGCAGCCGACGATCGGCGGCGACGGCGGCGCGGTTCCTGATCTCCGGCGTCGGCATCGCCATCAGCAGCAAGTTCAGGTGAGGCCTGTTTCGTCACCGTCGCAGCGACAGGGGTGGCCTTCACAGAAGAGGCCACAGCGTCATGAGGAGCCGGCGTGATCGTGATGGATGGTTCTTCAAAACTGGACGTTGTGACCTCCAGAGGAGTGATTTCCACCAACAGCGGTGTGGACGGTTCGGATGCGGAGGCGTTGGCTTTGGTCGCACCTTCAGCGGCACTACTGGACCGGCCTCCACCGGAACGACCACCACCGCGGCCACCGCGACGACGACGGCGTCCGGAGTTCGCCGCCAACTGTTGACGGGCCTGCTCGAGAACCTCCTCCTCACGTTCTCCGGGACGCACCACCCGCACCATCAGGTTGTCACTGTCGGGCGGGGTATCGAGCAGCAAAGCCGGGTTGAGGCCCAGCCAGCCAAACACCTGCTCCTGCGCATCACTCATGGGCACTGCCAGGAGTTCAGGCTCAGGGCGACGCACGGGAGCCTCGACAGCTGCGCTGAGCGAAGCCCCATTGGACTCGGCAGACGATCCCGTGACGTCATCAGCCTTGGTGGACGAATCCACCCCTTCATCAAGCGCAGAGACGGCTGCAGCTGCAGCGCGACCGCGACCACCACGGCGGCGGCGGCCACCGCCGGACTCCGCTGGTGGAGCCGCTTCGGCACGGGCCGAGGCCGCCGAACGCACCAGACCGGTCGCCGCAGCCAGAGGCTGCATCAGATCTTTGCCCGGCAGCACCGCGACATGGCCCAGGCCACCGCAACTGGGGCAAGCCCGTCCGAACAGTTCGTAGATGTTCTGGCCTTGACGCTTGCGTGTGAGCTCGACCAGGCCCAATTCAGACAACTGCGCGATCTGTGGGCGCGCCGCGTCATCACGGATCGCCGCGGTGAAATGCTCCAGCAACTGGAGCTGATCACGACGGGAATCCATGTCGATGAAATCGACAATGATCACGCCACCGATGTTGCGCAGCTTGAGCTGGCGGGCAATTTCAACGGCCGCTTCGCAATTGGTCCAAAGCACCGTTTCCCGGGCGTTGGCCGAGCGGGTGAATGAACCGGAGTTCACATCGATCACCGTGAGCGCCTCGGTGGGCTCGATGATCACGTAGCCGCCAGAAGGAAGATCCACACGAGGCTTGAGAGCATCGCGGATCGCGGCATTGACCTTGAAATGTTCGAGGATCTCAGCGGGTTCACTGTGGGCCTCGACCAACACGTTGTTGTCGTCCTGGCCCAGGAAGTCACGCACCCGGTCGACAGCGCCGGGATCGTCCAGCACCACCCGCACCAGGTCGGGACCGGCATGGTCACGCAGGATGCGATGGATGAAATCTTCATCGCGGTTGAGCAGCACGGGTGGCACCGCTGACTCCGCCGCCTTTTGGATGGCTTCCCACTGGCGCAGAAGCGTTTCGAGGTCATCGATCAGCAACTCTTCGCTGACACCCTCCGCCTCAGTGCGAATCAACAGGCCAGCACCAGGGGGTTTGACCAGAACTCCAAGGGCCCGCAGACGGTTGCGCTCCCCTTCTGCAGAGATCCGCCGCGAGATGTTCACCCCCTGACCACTGGGCTGAAGCACCAGGTAGCGACCCGGCAAGGCCAGATTGCCTGTGAGACGGGGGCCCTTCGTGCCGGTGGGCTCCTTCATCACTTGAACCAGCACTTTCTGGCGTGGTTCCAGGAGCTCCGTGATGCCTGCGGCCCCTTTCTTCAGCCGCAAGGGGCCTAAATCCGTGACGTGAATGAAGCCGTTTTTTTCACTCTCGCCAATGTTCACAAAGGCGGCATCGATGCCGGGAAGCACGTTCTCAACCGTGCCCAGATACACATCGCCAATTTGATAGCGACCCTGGGCAACGATCAGTTCATCAACCCGTTCATCAGAGAGCACTGCTGCGATACGCAGCTGCTCGGCGATGATGATCTGTTGAGGCATGGATAAGTCGGTCGATCGCCCGCAGGGACGTAAATCCGATCGACGACACGCGGTCGATCAATCGGGTGAAAAAAAGATTGAGGCCGGAGCCGTGGAATGAAACGGAGTCGTGACTCCTCTGAGAATCAGCACTCGGCTTCGACGCGAACGGGTCGAAGTACCGGAGGCGATGGGCCTCTCGTTCCTCAGGATCTGGGAATAGAAAGACCGGGACGCGGCAGTGGCGCAAACGCCCAAAGCCTTTCGTCTTGAAGTCAACTTAGCACCGGGGATCTTTGTTCACTGCAGCAGCAGCGCAAGGCGTTGCACCCGCTCCATCTGCAGATCCTGGTTGAGCTGCTCCTGCAACCAATGCTGAATCTGAGATGGCTTGAGGCTGCGTCCCATGGCATCGATCGCAGCGTGCAGCTCCAGTTCGGCCACAGGGGCACCCACCCCATTGCAGGGTTGACAGCGCAGATCAAGCAGCGACGGTCGACAATCCCGTTCCCGAGGCCGACCCTTCTTGTCGGTGTCGTGCCACATCAACTGACCGCTTTCCATCAGGCCCCGGCAAGCCAACGCAACACTCTCGACAAACGCATCCCGCCCGCCATCACTGGATGCCGGTGACAGGCTGAATCGCCATTGGGCCGAAGCCAAACGTTGCGACAGGCTGGGATCCGACACAGGCACCGACTGGGCTGACAACAACCGAAAGTCATCGGGGAGGGTCTGTTGCCATGCCTGCATCACCTCCTCAGGGTCCATGGCCTTCAGAAACTCCAGATCCATCCATTCGCCATGGGCTTCCACCCCCAGAGGAAGTGCGAGAGCCAGCTGAAGCCGGGGAAGAGGGTGAAAACCACCGGTGAAACTCACCGGCAACCCGGAACGGCGCAGGGATCGCTCAAGCATGCGCACCACGTCCAGGTGGCTGAGCAACGCCATCGCTCCGGTCTTGCTGAACCGGAAACGCAACCGGGAAACCCGTTCACTGGCCGGCGGCTGGGTGGGCACCTGGGTCGGGATCACCGGTGGCGGCACCACCACGTTGTGACCCAGGTCAGGGCCACACACCCCGCAGGTGCTGCAGCCATCGAAGGAACAATCAGGCACCACAGCCGCCGCCAGCGCCCGCTGCAGGTCCTCCGCCAGCCAGCTTTTATCAATGCCTGAGTCAATGTGATCCCAGGGCAGCGGCTGGGCACAAAAACTGTCGAGATCCTCCGGGCTCAGCGCATTGGCCGCGCCCCAGCCCCCCAGCTCCAACGCGCGATAACGCCCGTCCAATCCGGCCGCAGCGATGGCACCGGTCCAGGCCTCGTAGGTGCGATCCAATGCTTCAAACCAGGCATCCATGCCCGCGCCGGCCCGCCAGGCAGCCTCAATCACTGGAGCCAAGCGGCGATCGCCACGGCCCACGAAGTCCTCCATCGCCGACAGACGGACATCCGTGAAGTTGAAGCGCACCCCACGCAACCGGCGGGTAGCCTCCCGCAGCAAGCCCTGCCGTCGCTGAAATTCAGCGGTGGAAACGCTGTGCCATTGAAACGGTGTATGGGGCTTCGGCGTGAAATTGCTGATCGTGATGTTGAGGCTCAGCCGCCCCAGATCTCTGCACCGCTGCTGAAGCATCACGCAGGTCTCGGCGATGCCGAGGACGTCGGCGTCGGTCTCGCCAGGAAGACCGATCATGAAATAGAGCTTCACCTTGCGGTAGCCGTTCTGCATCGCCGTGCGGATGCCATTCAGCAGGTCGTCATCCGTCAGTCCTTTGTTGACGATGTCGCGCAGGCGCTGGGTGCCGGCCTCGGGAGCGAAGGTGAGCCCAGCCTGACGACCACCACCGAGGATGTGGGCGATGTCGTCGTCAAACCGGTCCACCCGCTGGCTGGGAAGCTGCAGCGTCACGTTCTGATCCGCGAGCCGATTGCGCAGCTCCACCCCAACGGCCGGAAGCGCCAGATAGTCGCTGCAACTCAGCGAGAGCAACGAAAAGTCGCTGTAGCCGGTCTGCTTCATGCCGGTTTCAACCGCTTCAATCACCGCCTCGGGCTCAACATCGCGAGCAGGCCGGGTGAGCATGCCGGGCTGGCAAAAACGGCACCCACGGGTACAACCGCGTCGAATCTCCACCGTGAGTCGGTCATGCACCGTCTCCACATGGGGCACAAGGCCCATGGCGTAGTGGGGCATGGGCGTGGCCACCCGCCGCAGAGGGCGGGATGGCAGCTCTGGGTGCAACGGCTCCACCGTGACTCCATCCGCTCCGGGCGCATACAGAGACGGCACATAGACCCCAGGCACCTGCGCCAGATCACGTAGCAGGCGTGAACGGGACCAACCGGCAGCCTTCGCTTCCGCCACCACCAGACCGATCTCCGGCAGCAGCTCCTCCCCGTCTCCAAGGGCGATGAAGTCAAAGAAGGCCGCATAGGGCTCAGGATTGCTGGTCGCCGTTGGACCACCGGCAAAGATCAGCGGTGGCGCCTCGGGATCGCTGAGGGGGAGATCGCCGCGGTCAGCAGCGCGCAGAGGCACTGCCGCGAGATCCAACATTTCCAGGATGTTGGTCGCCCCGAGCTCGTAGCTGAGACTGAAGCCGAGGATGTCGAAAGCCGGCAAGGGACGGCGACTTTCGACCGCAAACAACGGTTGCTGCCGCTCCCGCAACCGTTCCGCCAGATCCGGGGCCGGCAGATAGGCACGGTCACAAAGCTGGCCAGGTACGGCGTTAAGAATCGAATACAGAATGATGTGGCCCAGATTGCTGGAGCCCACCTCGTAGATCTCGGGATAAGTGAGAGCCCAGCGCACACGGGCAGCCGACCAATCGCGAGGCTCGACTCCCAGTTCATGGCCCATGTAGCGGGCAGGTCGATTGATGCCGGCATTCACCAGGCTGTCGAAATCGACCGGCTCCAGACTCGGGGACGCGACGGTCATGGCCAGCAGGGCAGTGATTCCATCGTATGGACCGACCGCAAACCGACAGCACGCCGCGCCGCGTAGCAGGATGCCGGGCAAGACATCCCGTTATTCCGTGGTTCAGGTCAACAGCAACTACCTCAAACTCAAGGCCGGATACCTTTTCCCCGAGATTGCAAGGCGGGTCAAGGCCTTCAGCGAGGCGACCCCTGATGCGGCTCTGATCCGTCTGGGCATCGGCGATGTCACCGAGCCCCTGCCCCTCGCTTGCCGCGAGGCGATGAAGGCCGCCGTCGACGAGATGGGCACCAATGCAGGCTTTCACGGTTATGGCCCTGAGCAGGGCTACGGCTGGCTGCGGGAAGCCATCGCCAAGCACGATTTCCAGTCACGCGGTTGCGACATCACGGCGGAAGAGATCTTTGTCTCCGATGGCTCGAAGTGCGATAGCAGCAACATCCTCGACATCCTGGGCAGCGGAAATCGCATCGCGGTCACCGACCCGGTGTATCCCGTTTACGTCGACAGCAATGTGATGGCGGGCCGCACCGGCGACGCCGGCGACAACGGTCGCTATGGCGGTCTGACCTATCTGCCGATCAGTGCCGAGAACGGGTTCACCGCCCAGATCCCCAGCGAGCCGGTGGACCTGATCTACCTGTGCTTCCCCAACAACCCCACAGGCGCGGTGGCCACCAAGGCCCAGCTCAAAGCCTGGGTGGATTACGCCCGTGCCAACAAGGCGCTAATCCTGTTTGACGCGGCCTATGAGGCCTTCATCCAGGACCCCGAACTGCCGCATTCCATCTATGAGATTGAGGGTGCTCGCGAGTGCGCCATCGAGTTCCGCTCCTTCTCGAAGAACGCCGGTTTCACCGGCACCCGCTGTGCTCTCACCGTGGTGCCCAAGGGGCTGAAAGGAAAAGCTGAAGACGGCTCCGACGTTGAACTCTGGGGCCTGTGGAATCGCCGTCAGAGCACCAAGTTCAACGGCGTCAGCTACATCATCCAGCGAGGGGCTGAGGCGGTCTACTCCGATCAGGGCCAACTAGAGATCAAAGCGCTGGTGGGCTTCTATATGGAGAACGCTGCCATCATTCGTCGGGAACTGAGTGCCGCAGGCATCGAGGTTCATGGTGGTGAGCATGCGCCCTACGTCTGGCTGAAAACCCCAACTGGCATGGACTCCTGGGGCTTCTTCGATCACCTGCTCAACAAAGCCCACGTGGTGGGAACGCCTGGCAGCGGCTTCGGCGCCGCCGGTGAGGGTTACTTCCGACTCTCCGCGTTCAACAGCCGCGCCAATGTTGACGAGGCCATGCGCCGGATCCGCGCCCTCTGAGCCATCGCCCCCTCCCCACCAATCCCTGTAGGGAGGGGTTCCTCCTTAATCCCGCCACGTAGATTGGAGCCTTCGAAGGGAGTCGGCTATGGCGGTGAACACCACGAGCCCAGGCCCAGGTGGGGCTGCCGTTCTCGACAAGCAAACCGAACGGGTCCGCAAGCGGTCACCCCGCTACAAGGTGCTCCTGCACAACGATCCGGTGAACAGCATGGAATATGTGGTGAGCACCCTTCAGCAGGTGGTTCCCCAGCTGAGTGAGCAGGATGCGATGGCCGTGATGCTCGAAGCCCACAACTCAGGTGTCGGTCTGGTGATCGTCTGCGACCTCGAACCGGCTGAGTTCTACTGCGAAACCCTCAAGGCCAAGGGACTGACCAGCACGCTGGAGCCAGAGAGCTGAGCAGCCCTCGTTTTCATCCAGCTTGGACCAGCTGGCTCGGCCAACGCTGGCGCTGGATTCCCACCATCACTCTGATCCCACTGCTCTACGGACTGGGCTGGCTGGTGATGCAACCGGTGGCGCGCCTAATTCCAACCCTGCCCACCGCCAGCCGGGACCTGCTGGGCACCGTGATCAGTTTTGTGCTGTTCCTGGTCGTGCTGCCGAGCTGGGTCCGCATCCGCTGGAGCACCCGTCACCCCTGGAAGCAACTGGGACTGCAGCGATCCAACGATGCGCCGGCCAAGCGTTTGGGGTTGATCTTTGGCCTGACGTCTGCCGCCGGCCTGCTGCTGCTGATCAGCCTGATCAGCTTCGCTGGACGCTGGGCCTACTGGCTTGGGGATACCGGTCCAGGACAGTGGTTGAACGCACTGTTGCTCTGCTTCGGCGTGGGCCTGGCCGAGGAACTGCTGTTTCGCGGATGGCTCTGGGGAGAATTGACGCTGCTGATCGGTGCGCGTCGTGCCGTGCCGGCCCAGGCTCTGATTTTCAGCCTGGTGCACACCCGCTTCAACCTGGGGGTCTGGCCCATGCTCGGGCTCCTGCTCGGCCTCTTCCTGCTAGGAATGGCACTGGCCACCCGTCGGCGCCTCGACCAGGGATCGCTGTGGGGGTGCGTCGGACTGCACGGCGGCCTGGTTGGAGGCTGGTTTGTGCTGCAGGCAGGACTGCTGCAGTGGTCACCACAAGCCCCGCTCTGGTTGGTCGGCCCAGGGGGTAATCCCCTTGGGGGGCTGGTGGGAATCCTGGCGATGGGACTGCTGTTAGGCGTTCAGCTCACAGCGTTGGCGAGGGCAGCGCGTCCCTGAACAGGCGCGCGCAGGGCTTGCTCGAGAGGGGCTTTGCCGTAATCCCTCTCGAGCAGGTCAATCACAGTGCGACCGAAGTTGCTGGGATCACGGTCAAAGGCTTCCAAACAAATCCGACCAAAGGTGCTGCCCATGGGCTCCGGATTCCAGAGCAGCTTGCGGGCTGTCCAGGGCATCATGCTCATCGGGTTGTAGCCCGGCTTGATTAGGCCCTGATCGAAGCCGTATTGCTCAAGGTGGGTGTGCGGCTGCAGGCCGATGAAAAAGATGGCGGGTTCAACCCGATCGGCACCAAAGATCCGCTCCATCTCACGGTGATACGCCACGGTCTGTCGGATCGTCTCCGGACGCTCGTCAATCACGTTGAAAGAGTAGTTGACCGACACGTGATCACGAAAACCGGCGGCAGCCAACATGCGGCAGCTCTCGAGCACGGTGCGCAGGTTGTAACCCATGCGCATTTTGCGCACGAGCTCCTGGGAGCCTGAGGTGATGCCGATCTCGAAATAGCTCATGCCGGTTTCCACCATCAGCTGAGCCAATTCGGGATCCAGATTGTCGGCACGGATATAGGCAGCCCAGCGAATCCCTGTCAGCCCTTCCGCCTTGACCGCCCGCAGAAGCTCCTTGGCATCCTCGATGTAACGCCGCGCCGGAATGAACTGGGCATCGGTGAACCAGAAGCCCCGAACTCCCCGGTCATACAGCTGACGCATCTCCTTCACGACCTCAGCCACTGGGTTGAGGCGCACCTGCTTGCCCTCCACCACGGTATAGACGCAGTAGCAACAGTTATGGGGGCAACCTCGTTTGGTCTGCACGCCCACGTAGAAATCACCACCTTCCAGATACCAATTCAGCTGGGGCCAGATCGAGGCGATGTAGTCGTAATCGCAAGCCGTTTTTGGGCGACTCTCCGGCTGCTCATGGATCAAACCAGGACGTGGAGACTCACCCACCACAAAGCAACGCTCCTGAGCCAGCGAACCTCCTGAGAGCAATTTCTCAAGCAGAGGCTCCCCTTCACCCAGCGAGACGATCGTGCCCTTGGGCAACGAGCGGCCGAGCTGCTCATAGAACACGCTCACGGCACCACCGCCCAAGACGGCACGAGCATCCGGGTGATGCCGCCTGGCCATCTGCAACCCCTGACTGACCAAGCGCTGATTGCGCCAAAGCTCGCCGTAGTGGCTGGTCATCAAACGCAGGCCGCCGAGGGCACCCCGCAAACGCTTTAGCGGATTGCGGGCATAAAACACCTCAAACGAGTTCTGAAGCGGATTGCCACCGCGTCCGTCGACGGGCGCATAAATCTGAATATCGCGCCACGAAAACACCAACAACGTGGGGCGGAACTGATCGACCACGGTGCGAAGCACCCGCTCCACATCCAGAACGGGCAGTGCAGCCAGGTCAAGAATCCGTTGCGGCAACCCTGGAAAACACTTGTGCAGATGGTCGGCCAGGTAGATGGGGCCGATCGGGAAGATCGGATTGCAAGGGAGGCGTACCAGCAGGACGCGCTCGCCTGCAGCGGGCGCTGATGCTGAAGACGACGAAGCGGAAACCATGCAGCGGGTCGCGGCGTCTCAGCAGCGGCTCAAACAGGAATCGACGCTAACAATCGCTGGCACCTCACAGCGACGACCGAGCCGGAGAGGCGCTTTTCACCCCTTGCGTGGGCGAGATCTCATTTGCGTTACAACGCTCAATCTTCCGTTACAGTGCAAGACGGCAGGGCTTCCTGCCCTTCCGTAACCCGTCTCTTCGGAGACCTTCTTTTCCGTTCTCATGACCACCACCATTCAGCAGCGCTCCGGCGCCACTGGCTGGCAGCAGTTCTGCGAGTGGGTCACCTCCACCAACAACCGCCTCTATGTGGGCTGGTTCGGTGTGCTGATGATCCCCACCCTGCTGGCCGCCACCACCTGCTTCATCGTTGCGTTCATCGCAGCTCCCCCCGTCGACATCGACGGCATCCGTGAGCCCGTCGCCGGCTCCCTGATCTACGGCAACAACATCATCTCCGGTGCTGTTGTTCCTTCCTCCAACGCCATCGGCCTGCACTTCTATCCCATCTGGGAAGCTGCTTCTCTCGATGAGTGGCTGTACAACGGCGGTCCTTACCAGCTGGTTGTCTTCCACTTCCTGATCGGCATCTTCTGCTACATGGGTCGCGAGTGGGAACTCTCCTACCGCCTCGGCATGCGTCCTTGGATCTGCGTTGCTTACAGCGCACCCGTGGCCGCTGCTTCTGCAGTCTTCCTGGTCTACCCCTTCGGTCAGGGTTCCTTCTCTGACGGCATGCCCCTGGGCATCTCTGGCACCTTCAACTTCATGCTGGTGTTCCAGGCCGAGCACAACATCCTGATGCACCCCTTCCACATGCTGGGTGTGGCTGGTGTTTTCGGTGGCAGCCTGTTCTCCGCCATGCACGGCTCCCTGGTGACCTCCTCCCTGGTGCGTGAAACCACCGAGAGCGAATCCCAGAACTACGGCTACAAGTTCGGCCAAGAGGAAGAGACCTACAACATCGTGGCTGCCCACGGTTACTTCGGTCGCCTGATCTTCCAATACGCGTCCTTCAACAACAGCCGCAGCCTTCACTTCTTCCTGGCTGCCTGGCCTGTCGTTGGCATCTGGTTCACTGCCCTGGGCGTCAGCACCATGGCGTTCAACCTCAACGGTTTCAACTTCAACCAGTCCATCCTTGATGGTCAGGGCCGCGTCCTGAACACCTGGGCTGATGTGCTGAACCGCGCCAACCTCGGCATGGAAGTGATGCACGAGCGCAACGCTCACAACTTCCCCCTCGACCTGGCTGCTGCTGAGTCCACTCCTGTGGCTCTGCAAGCTCCCGCCATCGGTTGATCTGGAATCAACAAACGATTCAGGTCAACTGAATCGGAAAGCCCCCTCCGCAAGGTGGGGGCTTTTTGTTGCTTAAACGCCTCCGAAGAAGTCGATTAGCGCTTGCCTGCTGCACATGCAGCGATGCGTTAGTGCAGTGCTAAGTTGTGCTGTGAGTGGTTATACAGATTGAAGAAATCGCTCGAGCCGACTTATCACTAGGAATGCTTAACCGAGAAGCAAATCGCACGATTGCTTGAATATGGAGCTAATTAATGTCTTAGGAGAGACGCTCCGACCATGCGGCTGTCGGACAATGGCGGGCTGGTACCAAGACGGATTTTGCAGAACAGATGATTCAGACATTGGTCAACATGCAATTTGCAGCGTCATGACCGAAGGCTTCCTGACATACACCTTTGCGCAAGGGAATAATCTTATTGATCCAAATCCGATATTTCAGTTTGACGGATTAAAAGCTGGCGACCATTGGTGTTTGTGCGTCTCTCGCTGGAAGGAGGCAAGGAATGATTGCATGGCACCTCCAGTGATTCTTGAATCTACTCATGTCTCAACGCTACGGGCGATTTCTCTGGAGATCCTGCAAGGCCATGCTTATTCAAGAGGCTAGTATCGAGCTCCTGATCTAAAATCGCCCTCTTCCTCTTTTAAATTTGAAGAGCTACATGTTGTTTGAGCGTAATGAATGAGATTCTTGTAACCTGCTGGTATAAGCCCTGGGCACAATTCTCCTACGATGATTGCCTGAGGACAGAAATAAACACCTTTCCAGCGGTTGATGAACCGACCTTTGATTTCATCTGAAAAGCTAAATCCATTTTTGGCGGCATAGTCAATAATTTCCTCTGGTCCAAGCTCCTTTAACCCATTCCTAAACGCCTCGTCAGAAAGCCCTCTGTCGATAAACGCATGCAATTCGGATTTTGACACCTGAATTAAAGCCTCTGCCTCTTCTACCGCTTTTCATGCTTAAACGAGGACAAGAAATACAGTATTACAATTAATAGGAATGCAATACCGCACTTATGAATTGCGACCTGGCACAATGACCCATTCCGCTTTGACTTGTAACACGAGACTCTGCAGGCAGGCAGTCAATTAACAAGAAATTATATCAAGAAATGCTTAGCTCCTGGCGCAAGCACAGCGTCGTGATCGGAGCGCCCCCTTTAGGGAAATACATAAATCTTGTTGCTGAAGCTAAACTGGCTAAAATTAAATAATAGTTTTTGCTGAGGTGCCACACTTTCAGCGAACATCAGCATGAGATCAAAAAAGGCAAAAGAATATATTTTTAGCGATTTATTGGGCATGGAGGAGTACTGCAAGAGTCACTATGCTGAATATTACTCCAAGTCTAATTTCTCTTGCAATGTCACCCAGTTAACCAAAGGCGAGCTTTTGACAAGCTCGATTTGTGCGCCAATTAATCATGTGCATCTTGAGATCTTTAAGTCAAACCAGACTCTTCTCTACGAAGAGGATGCCAATCAGAATTCGGTTGCATTTTGCTGGATCAACGATCCGAACGGCGTTTCTAAAAGTAACACAATTATTGGTGGCCACAAAATGCGGGAATTCAGCATCGCTGGATTTAATCGCTTGAATAAAACTGGCGGCAATACATGGGACATTGTTGGTGCCAACACTGTCTTGTGTTGCATGAGTCTGAAGTGGGATAAGTTGAAAGAGCAAATAGATAAGATGAATGCCTACAACGCATATGCCAGACTTGAGGAGTGTATTGGCATTGATTCAGAAGCTACATCAAGCTCTCAGTTAAAAGCACTTTTTGAAAAGCATTTTAAGCAGGGTGTTAAATGCAGTCAAAGTTTCTATGACCTAGCAATCGCAACATTAGAAGAATCGCCAGAGATTGAAAATCTGTGTACGGTTAGGTCTGACAAAACTGATTTGATTGAGGACTTGGTCAAGCTCCTTCATGAGGACCGTCCGGGATTACCCCCTTTGACCATTTCTCAAATTACTAAATACCTTAATTCAGACGCAAAATCACTGAGAGAGTCTTGTCGAGCTAGTTTTGACATGAGCATTCTTGGTCTTATCAAGAGTATCAGGCTAGAACAAGTAAAAAAATCATATTTAAATCCACATGTTCCCAAGGGATTGCGTATATTTACAATGAAGCAGAATGCCCTGTATTACGGCTTTAACAACTGGAACACATTTTGCAAGCTTTACTTTGCAACATTTGGCGAAAGCCCAGAAGAAACTATTGATAAGGCTGGGAGTGTATCGGTTTTGGTTTCTGATCTTATGCGGTATAGATAATGATAAAACTCTCTCTCTCTTATAAAGATCCCCTTCATTTGTCAGAAACCCTTGCTGAGTTAGGTCAGCAGACAAGAATCACACAATTAGATCGTGGTGAAGGGACCTACTCCATGAGCCATGCAATCGCATCAGGTGTCTCAATTGCTGAAATCAAGGCTTCAAAAACCCTTCTTTATGAAGGCTGGGGTACGGATTGGTCAATTGATTTTAATTGGATTACGCCGTTGAAAAGCTCTGCTGATCCTCTTGGTTATTGTGAAGGTTATGAGATGCGTTCCAATAGTATTGGAGGTCTTAATACTCTTAATTCCACGACTGCAAGCTCTTGGGGTAAATATTCAGAATTTTGTTCATCTACGGCATGCATGCTTGATAAAGCTCTTTTAATTGATTCATTAAAAGCTTGTAATGCCCAAGTCGCTCTAGATAATCTCACCAACAAGCGAGGGCTTGATGTGGATCATCCCGCTGCCTTGCAACTTAGAAAGTTGGCAAGAAAAGATATGCACCAAGGGATTGTCAATGCTACGAAGTACTATGACCTGATCACTTGTTGTTTAGAAGAAGGAACAGTAAGGCGATATAGGAAAGCCGAGTTAAGAAATCAAGGCTTGCTGTCTGAAATCGTACATCTTTCTCATAGCTATGATGCTATGAAATCGCCAATGTCATTGACTGATGTTTGTAAGCATTTAGGCGCTAGCCAAGCCTCCCTCTACAGAGTTTGTCAGGAATATTTTGGTATGGGAATCATGGAGATGATGATGCAGGTCAGGTTAGAAGAGTCTCGGAGAGCTTTGTTGATGCAAGGCAATCATTCACAATCCCATGAATCCACTATCCGTGCAGTTGCAATACGCTATGGCTTTAAGCATGCAGGTCGTTTCGCGCGAAGGTATTTCACAAGTTTTGGTGAGCTTCCCAGTCAAACTATCCAAGCCTCGTAGTTTATCGATGTTGATCCTTGGAATCATGATTTTGTTTGGTGTTGGGGAGTAGGCCATTCACGGTCAGCCTTTGATGGATCGATGACTCAGGAGTTCGGGATTGCTGCATGGGGTAAGTATTTTTACTTACCTGGCTATTGCGCTTTGTAAAGCAGGGCGAGGTGCCTATCCACTTCTTATCAGAAGAAGTAAAATGGGTTCAACCTGGGAGTTGATCCCTTTGGCTCATCGTCGTCTCGTCTTGGTATGAAAAGGGTGACCTTTGAGCTTAGTGATGAGCTCCACAAGAAACTAAAGCTTCTTTGTTATACAGAATCAGTTTCTATAGGTCATATTCTTCGTGAGTGCGTGGTCGATTTTTGTGCCAAGCATGATGCTCATTTGATTGAGATAATCGATAAGCGAGTTAAGTAGTCGCCTAAGTTCGGGGCTGCTTGATTCTGCCAGCATTACGTTGGCATTGAGTAGCTTGGCTTGTTCGGAGGTGTAGCGATGAGCGCAGTTGTGAGTCGGCGCAGTTGTGCGGTTCTTGTTTTTGCTTTTTCTCTTTTTGGGAAATTTTAGTTTGTGGATGTTCATATCATGGGTCTGATGGTTTGCTTTTATGAGTTGCTTTTTTTCTGATATTCAGGTGGCATTTTTGTTAGCTTTAGGTTTGGATAGCGTTGGCAAATGGCTGAGCGTTTTGATGTTTTGGTCGAAGGCATTTCTGAAGCCGAAGCGCTCTCGCTATTGTTCGCAAAAACTGCTGATGTGCCACGCCCCTCAGATCGTTATTTTGCTGCTACTCGCTTAGGCTTGTGTTCTAGTGGCGCGACACTTGATGCACTTATTCGCGCAACATATGAGCTTAAAATTGACGAGCTGTTTGATAGAATAACACGACGTAAGGCGATTGAAGCTTTAGGGCGTAGGAAAGATGCCAAGGCTGTTTCTGCTCTCGTTGATGTTTTGGGCTGCACCGATACTGAGGCTGTAATTAATGCGATCTCTGCATTAATCAGAATTGGATGGTCTCCATCCCAGGTGGAGCATGATCAACTCTTGCGCCTGCTTGACGGTGAGGATGTAACTCAGTCTCGAGCTGTTATTCAAGCCTTTGGAAGACTGTCGATTAAGAGCGCAGCGTCTAAATCTCGAATCAGGGAGCTCTGCGATCATGAAAGTGCCTTGGTCTCTGGTGCTGCTCGATCTTGCCTTTCTAAGTTGTACGGAGAAAAACATCTGATGCAGCCGTTGCTATCACAGTTAACGGATCTCGTTGCAGGTAAACGGCGTTCAGCAGTTATCGACATTGGGGACTCTGGCGATCACAGCCTTCTGTTTGACTTGGTTAGGGCACCAGTTTCAATGTCGTTAAGAGCGAAGAGTTTTTTGCAGGTTGACGAAGATGGTCACCTGCTGAAGACAGAGAAATATCAAAAGCTTTTTAAGCGCCTTTTGTTAGACGATCCGTTGCTCCTGGATCTCGATGATGAATGGAAGTGTACGCTAAATCCAGAGGATATTGAGCGAAATCTGAGCCATCGTGATGAGGCTCGTCAGTATGGAGCTGCGGCAAGTTTGATGCAGATAGATCGCCGTGAATGCCTTGAATTAATTGACAGTATGCAAGAACGTTTATGGTCAGACTACGTCACGCATTACTACTTGACTTGTGTTATTGGCTTGCGCGCTCTTCACGAGAAAAGCTATCTGGTTCGATCTGCTTTGGCCGAAACTACGCCTCAGTACACAAAATCCAGGATTGCTGCTGCTTGGGCGTGCGTTGAGTTGCAGCTTGATGATCAGCTGGAACTGCTTTATGAGTTATCCAACTCATCGCCTTGGTTTCCTCTGCGGTGGGCTTGTCAACAGGCATTTGCTCAGTTGGTGGATCAGCAGCAAACTTCTGATGACCTTGCCCTACGGTGACTTCGGTCGCCTGATCTTCCAATACGCCTCCTTCAACAACAGCCGCAGCCTTCACTTCTTCCTGGCTGCCTGGCCTGTCGTTGGCATCTGGTTCACTGCCCTGGGCGTCAGCACCATGGCGTTCAACCTCAACGGTTTCAACTTCAACCAGTCCATCCTTGATGGTCAGGGCCGCGTCCTGAACACCTGGGCTGATGTGCTGAACCGCGCCAACCTCGGCATGGAAGTGATGCACGAGCGCAACGCTCACAACTTCCCCCTCGACCTGGCTGCTGCTGAGTCCACTCCTGTGGCTCTGCAAGCTCCCGCCATCGGTTGATCGAGACAGCCTGAGGCTGAAGTCTCCAAAAGATTCAGCTTCGGTTGAATCGGAAAGCCCCCTCCGCAAGGTGGGGGCTTTTTGTTATGCGGCGATCGATACACGGCCACGATGAAGGCCGCAGCGATGCACCGACCTGAAGGCGGCCATGGCCTCTGGGACCTTCCTTCACTGCTGGACTTTGCCAGGCCCTCCCATGCCGCCTGGGCTGATGTGGTGCGTGGAGCTGGCATCACCACCCTGCTGGGCTGGATCGCTCTAACCCTGAATGCCCCCCGGGCCCTGCTGCCCCTCACCCTGGGGTCGGTGTTCACGGCAATCGCCGAAACCGGCCAGGGACGCGAGCATCCCTGGCGCACGATGACCTGGACCACCAGCTGGCTCACACTCGCCACTGGATTCGGGGCCGCTGTTGGTGAAAACGCGCCACTGGCCGTTCTCGCCAGTGGCGCCATGGACTTGATCTGCGCCTCTGCAGCAACCCACCACACGCGAACGGCTGTCACCAGCCTGCTCACGTTGGTGGTGTTCACGATTTACGTGGGCTATCCCGGCCCGATGGTCTCGGCTCTGCACGACATGGGGCTGATTCTGCTGGGGAGATTGCTTCAAACCATTGGCTGCGCAGTGGTTCTTGCCTGCCAATAGGTGAAGCATGAACGCCTGCGCAGCCCTCCGCTCTGGACTGATCTGAAGGCCTTCAATCCGTCAGACGTGCACGTGCGTCATGGCATTCGACTGGCCATGAGCCTCATGGTTGCAACAGCCATCTCGGAATCGACAGGCTGGCCCCATCAGTACTGGCTGCCCATGTCGGTGGCCTGGATGAGCAGAGCCCAGCTGCCCAGCACCTGCAATCGTGTGGCCCATCGCTTGCATGGCACCCTCCTGGGACTGGGGTTCATCGAACTGGTGGTGCGGTGGAGCAACCCACAAGGAGCGGACTGGTTACCGCTCTCTCTCCTGGGAGCAGGACTGTTGATCGCCTACGTCTGGGTGCACTACGCCACAGCTGTCGTTGGTGTGACCATCTGGATCGTCGCCGCTTTTGCCCTGGTGGGAGATCCGGTGGCCAACAGCATCAGCAACCGCATGATCGACACCACCATCGCCGCCACAATCGTGCTTCTGGCGGTATGGATCGACGCGCGCGCCAATTGATTCATTTCTTGGATGGAATGGGACATGAGCTCGAGCAAGCGCGCAATCTGATGAGACCCACAGCGAGGGCCATGGGATTCTTCACGGCACTCACCGAGGCCATGACTAGCCGTCAGTCGCTCCTGGTCACCGGCCTTGATCCCAACCCGGAAATGCTGCGCAACTGGGCATCCCCGAGAGGCCTAGGCGGGAGCTCACTGCTGAGTCAGGCCCGGTCGTGGTGCAAATCAGTCATTGAAGCCACGGAGGATCACGTTTGCGCCTACAAGCCCAGCCTTGGCTTCTATCAAGCCATGGGATCGGCGGGGGTTGAACTTCTGATGGAGGTGCGCGAACTGCTCCCTCCCGATCTACCTCTGATCATCGACATCAAGCACGGTGACCTGAACAGCTCCAGCGCCATTGCGGCCTACCTGTTCAAAACCCTGCAGGCAGACGCTGTCACTCTCAATCCGCTGGCCGGCCAAGACATCGCTGCCCCGTTTCTGCTCTACCCGGGAAAGGGAGTGGTGATCAATTGCCACAGCTCCAATCCCGCTGCACGGGTGCTGCAACATCACCCCGATGAGGACCGACCTCTGTATCTGCAGCTGGTGAAAGAAAGCCAGAGCTGGGGCACCCCGGATCAACTGCTCTTGGAGGTTGGCACGAGTGACCCCACAATCCTGGAGCGGGTTCGCCAGGCCGCTCCAGAACGGTTTGTCATGCTCCGCTCGCTCTGGGGAGAAGAAGGCAACCTGCAACGCCTTCTGGCCAGCGGCCTCAACCAAGCCGGGGATGGACTTCTGCTGCCTCTACCCCAAAGCCTCCTCAATGACAGCGATATCAACGGCCAAACCAAGGCGCTCAAACAGAGGATCAACCAGATACGGGAAGACCACCTGCGCCATCAGCAACAACCGGACGCGCCTTCCGATCAATGCAGGATCTGGCCCCATGCCGAGCAAACCCCACCTGCGTTAGCGGATTCCAACCGCTCCGCAGTCACCACCAGCATCGACCCAGAACTGCGGGAGCTGGTGATTGATCTGTTCGACATCCGCTGTCTGCTGTTCGGCGAGTTCAAGCAAGCCAGTGGGGCAATCTTCAATTACTACGTGGATCTTCGCCAGATCATTTCCGATCCAGCGCTCTTCCACCGGGTTCTCGACTGCTACGCCCAGGTGCTGCGACCGCTGAGCTTCGATCGCATCGCCGGCATCCCCTATGGCTCCTTACCAACCGCCACCGGTCTGTCACTGCAGCTGCACAAACCGCTGATCTACCCACGCAAGGAAGTCAAAGCCCATGGCACCAGGCGACTCGTCGAAGGTGAGTTCAACGAAGGAGAAACCGTTGCGGTGGTCGACGACATCCTGATCACCGGGGGCAGCGTGCTGGAAGGGATCGCCAAACTCAAAGACTCTGGCCTGAGTGTGAAGGATGTGGTGGTGTTTCTCGACCATGGCGGCCGTGATGACACCCGCGCCAAGAAACGACTGGAAGACCAGGGTCTTCACCTCCAAGCGGTGCTGACGCTGGACACCATCGGCGATGTGCTCGAAGCGGCTGGACGGATCAGCCCCGAGCAAGCCCAAGAACTGCGCACCTCCCAGCACTGATCAGCGGGGCTGATCAGTGAAATCAGCAGGGCTGACCGCCAACAAGCGGACAAGTTGTACACATTGCGCAAAACGCCTTTACATTTGTTTAGTCGGATTATCCGACCTTCCTTATTTGCCATCGGGCGCAAGCCCAACGGCGTTTTCCGTTCTCATGACCACCACCATTCAGCAGCGCTCCGGCGCCACTGGCTGGCAGCAGTTCTGCGAGTGGGTCACCTCCACCAACAACCGCCTCTATGTGGGCTGGTTCGGTGTGCTGATGATCCCCACCCTGCTGGCCGCCACCACCTGCTTCATCGTTGCGTTCATCGCAGCTCCCCCCGTCGACATCGACGGCATCCGTGAGCCCGTCGCCGGCTCCCTGATCTACGGCAACAACATCATCTCCGGTGCTGTTGTTCCTTCCTCCAACGCCATCGGCCTGCACTTCTATCCCATCTGGGAAGCTGCTTCTCTCGATGAGTGGCTGTACAACGGCGGTCCTTACCAGCTGGTTGTCTTCCACTTCCTGATCGGCATCTTCTGCTACATGGGTCGCGAGTGGGAACTCTCCTACCGCCTCGGCATGCGTCCTTGGATCTGCGTTGCTTACAGCGCACCCGTGGCCGCTGCTTCTGCAGTCTTCCTGGTCTACCCCTTCGGTCAGGGTTCCTTCTCTGACGGCATGCCCCTGGGCATCTCTGGCACCTTCAACTTCATGCTGGTGTTCCAGGCCGAGCACAACATCCTGATGCACCCCTTCCACATGCTGGGTGTGGCTGGTGTTTTCGGTGGCAGCCTGTTCTCCGCCATGCACGGCTCCCTGGTGACCTCCTCCCTGGTGCGTGAAACCACCGAGAGCGAGTCCCAGAACTACGGCTACAAGTTCGGCCAAGAGGAAGAGACCTACAACATCGTGGCTGCCCACGGTTACTTCGGTCGCCTGATCTTCCAATACGCCTCCTTCAACAACAGCCGCAGCCTTCACTTCTTCCTGGCTGCCTGGCCTGTCGTTGGCATCTGGTTCACTGCCCTGGGCGTCAGCACCATGGCGTTCAACCTCAACGGTTTCAACTTCAACCAGTCCATCCTTGATGGTCAGGGCCGCGTCCTGAATACCTGGGCTGATGTGCTGAACCGCGCCAACCTCGGCATGGAAGTGATGCACGAGCGCAACGCTCACAACTTCCCCCTCGACCTGGCTGCTGCTGAGTCCACTCCTGTGGCTCTGCAAGCTCCCGCCATCGGTTGATCTGGAATCAACAAACGATTCAGGTCAACTGAATCGGAAAGCCCCCTCCGCAAGGTGGGGGCTTTTTGTTGTGCGGCGTGGCTAAGCCGGAAGAGGTGGCCAGCCTTCATGAAAACGATCGATCTCAGTGGTGGACTGGTGCTGGTCACCGGTGGAGCCGGTGCCATTGGCCGTGCAATCGCCATCGATGCAGCAGCAGCTGGCGCCGCTGTCGCGGTCTGCGACAGCAACCAGGAGGCTGCAGAAACAGTGGCCGCCGCGATCCGCTGCCAAGGAGGTGTTGCGGTTGCCTTCCCCATCGATGTGCGCAACCGCGACGACGTCGTTGCAACCACCGAACAGGCCGTGGAGCAGTTGGGATGCTTGCGCGGCCTGGTCACGGCGGCCGGCATCCTGCACACCGGGCCGCTCGCTGAACAAAACAGCAGCGATTGGCAGGAGTTGATGGCCGTCAATGTGAACGGAACCCTTCATGCCGTCCAAGCGGCGATTCCCCATCTCACGGCAAGCCGAGGAGCGATTGTCACCCTGGGCAGCGTGTCGGCCTTCATCGGCTCCAGTGACGGCGGGGCCTACACCACATCCAAAGGTGCCGTCTTGAGTTTCACCTACGCCGCTGCCGGTGAACTCGCCAGTCGCGGCATCCGGGTGAACAACGTCGCCCCTGGCTGGGTCGATGGTGGCTTCACCCATCAGGCCCTGAGGGCCTGCCCCGAACCCGAGGCCTTACGGGCAAAAGCCAAGCGTCTGCATCCCCTCGGGCGCATGGCCATGCCCGCCGATGTGGCCCATGCCGTGACCTGGTTGCTCTCGGATCAGGCGGGGTTCATCACCGGATCCATGCTGCTGGTGGATGGGGGATTCATGGTGCAACACAACGCCTAACGCCACCTCGACAGGCACAAACCAAAAAAAACAAAACGGGGCGAAAACCACTTCAGCCCTGTGGTCATGGTGAGCGAACCATTCCGGCATCCATGGCCATGACCACGGCTCCACATCGGTCCCACCCACGCAGACCGCAATCAGTGGATCGCAAACGGGCCCGAGCTGCGGATCTCAAAGGCGATCCTGCCAAGGCCCTGGCTACTGCAGAGAGCAAACACGGCTAATCACCAGACCCTCCAAAAGGGGCTACAAGAAGACAGGTTGATGGGAGCAAGAGCATGACCAACGCCAAGGCTCCCGGAGCAAACGAGCACAGTGCCCAGGCTGTGATCGACGGTTTGATCAAGGAATGGCAGATGCAGCCCCATCCCGAAGGGGGCTGGTACCGCGAAATGCACCGCAGTTCTGAGAGCGTTACGCGCAGCGATGGTGCCCAGCGATCGGGCTTCACCACCATCCTGTTCCTGCTCGAACGCGGCTCCATCAGTCGATGGCACCAGGTGCGCCATGCCGATGAAGTGTGGATCCACCTTCAGGGTTCTCCATTGAGCCTCTGGGATCTGCCTGAGCACGGAGGGACAGCGACCCACAAGATGCTTTCCCTGCAACAGCCCATTCAGGTCATCCCGGCCAATCACTGGCAAGCGGCAACACCGGAAGGCCCCTACTGCCTGGTGAGCTGCTGCGTCGGCCCAGGATTCGACTTCGACGATTTCACGATGCTGCACAACCTCCCGCAGGAGGACTGGCCCTCAGGGGCACGCCCCGAGCTGGTCTGACACAAGGTGCTAGGGCGACAGCGCAGACGAGTCATTACGCTCGACGGATCAGGAGAGCGGCATGGGTAGCAGCTTCGGCGATCTGTTTCGGATCAGCACCTTCGGCGAATCCCACGGTGGTGGGGTCGGCGTGATCGTGGATGGCTGCCCCCCCCGCCTAGCGCTCGATCTCAATGCCATTCAGGCCGAGCTCGACCGGCGCAAACCCGGCCAGAGCAAGATCACCACTCCACGCAAAGAAGCGGATCAGGTGGAAATTCTCAGCGGTCTGCTCGATGGCGAAACGCTGGGCACACCGATCGCGATGGTGGTGCGCAATAAGGATCAGCGCCCACAGGACTACAAGGAAATGGAGGTGGCCTTCCGCCCCTCCCATGCCGATGCCACCTACCAGGTGAAATACGGGATCCAAGCCCGCAGCGGTGGTGGCCGTGCGTCGGCTCGCGAGACCATCGGCCGTGTCGCCGCCGGTGCGATCGCCAAGCAGCTGCTGAAGAAGGTGGCGGGCACGGAAGTGATCGCCTGGGTCAAGCGCATCCACGACCTGGAAGCCGTGATCGACCCCAGCACGGTGTCGAGCGAAGCGGTGGAGGCGAATATCGTGCGCTGCCCGGATCAGCCGATGGCGGACCGCATGATCGAGCGGATCGAGGCGATTGGCCGCGATGGTGATTCCTGCGGCGGCGTGATCGAATGCGTGGTGCGCCGTCCGCCCGTCGGCCTGGGCATGCCGGTCTTCGACAAGCTCGAGGCGGATCTGGCCAAAGCAGTGATGTCGCTGCCGGCCACCAAGGGGTTTGAGATCGGCTCCGGCTTCGCAGGCACCTTCCTGAAAGGGAGCGAACACAACGATGCATTCCTACCGAGTGAAGACGGTCGCCTTCGCACCGTCACCAACAACTCCGGTGGGATCCAGGGCGGCATCAGTAACGGCGAATCGATCGTGATTCGCGTGGCCTTCAAGCCCACCGCCACGATCCGCAAAGAGCAGCAGACCATTAACGCCGCAGGCGAAGCCACCACCCTGGCGGCCAAGGGGCGTCATGACCCCTGCGTGTTGCCACGCGCTGTGCCGATGGTGGAGGCGATGGTGAATCTGGTGCTCGCCGACCACCTCCTACGCCAGCAGGGTCAGTGCAGCCTCTGGTGAGTCGCACCAGGCCGCACTGACCAATCCCCACAGAAACCCGCCAAGCGGTATCAGCTCCGAGCCGGTGAGCTGATACCGCTCGCTGACAGCGACGATCCACTGCTCAGTCGGCCTGCGGCTTTGGCCATGCGCTTGGCGACCGATGTGGTGCCACTGCCCGTGGTGGTTTTGCGGGCTCGCTTCGCTGGCCTGGGCTTGCGAGCTGCGGTGCTGGTTGTTGTTGCCGACGTGGCAGCTGCCTTGCGCACCGTCTTGGCGGGCTTGGCAGCAGCTTTCGGCTTGGCGGCCTTCGGTTTAGCGGTGGTCTTCGCAGCAGCGGTGGTCTTTGCTGAGGCAGCCGTCTTCGCTTTCGCCGCAGTCTTGGCTGGTGCAGCAGCCTTGGCGGTGCGCTTGCGAGCAGCCGATTTCGCCGGTGCCGCGGTTGCCGCCTTCTGCCGATGACTCAGCACCATCGCCCACTCAGCGTCGCTAAGCGTGGATGGCTTACTGCCATGGGCATTGGCCAGCTTGGCCGCCTTCTCAATGTCTTTGATCAGATTGGTCCACGACGTTGAGAAACGCTTGTCGGATTGGGAGCGAGCCCCACTTTCCACCAGGGTCTCCACCACACCTGCAGCGGTGACCTTCTTACGGCGGCGATTGAAAATCTCTTTTTGCAGCTGAGCGATCAAGGCATCAGCCTTATCGGACAGCTTGATCGACAACTGAGACATCGAAGCAACAATATCTATCTCATCTGTAGCATCTGATTCTCAAGATAACCACGCTAAGAGGTGGGGATCGAGTTCATCACCTCGAATCACACCCCGACCAAGAGCCACAGCGTGATAACCGGCTGACAGCCAAGGATCCAGATCCGCAGCGCCAAGACCGCCAGCCGCAATCACAAGCGGAAGAGGCTCCATCGGCGCCGATAACTGGCGCAAATAGTCGATCCCCAATGTTCCGGCGGGGAACAGTTTCACCAGTTCGCATCCCGCTTTTGCGGCCTGCAGAAACTCTGAGGGGGAGAAGACTCCAGGGACCAGCAACTGGCCATGGCGACGCGCCATGGCCAGTAACTCGAGATCGAGGCAAGGCGACATGGCGTAGGCCAAGTCGAGCTCAAGAGTGCTTCGCAACGCCACCTCGCTGGTGATCGACGCAACCCCGAGATGCAGACCTGGATAACGGACTTTGAGTTCCCGCATCAAGACCAGCCATCGGGGATGGGCAGACCAGGCAATCTCGAGGTGAATAACACCCGCTGCCGTGAGTTGATCGATCAGCCGAAGCAAGGGAGCCTGCTCCAACAACGGCGCTGAACAATCGGCTTGGGAGGGACGCAACACCACCAGCAAAGGGTGGCTGCGCAGTGAGTCGATCAGCTGCCGCTGGCATGACCGCCAGCGGCTCTGACCATCAAGAGCTGAGTCAGACGTACTCGGCAACGCGCACGTCGCGGCGAATCAACAACTCTTGCAGCTCTTCAGCATCGACGGTTTCCCGCTCGACCAGCATTTCTGCCAGTTCGTCGAGCACGGCCTGGTTGTCAACCAGCACCTTGGTGGCCCGCTTGTAGGCAGCATCCACCAGTTCAGACACCTCGGAATCGATGGTGGCTGCCGTGTCTTCAGAGAAATCGCGCTCTGCAGCAATATCGCGACCAAGGAACATGCCGCCCTGAGCACGACCCAGAGCCACAGGGCCCAGGGTGTCGCTCATGCCGAAGCGGGTCACCATCTGGCGGGCGACTTGCGCCACCTGCTGCAGATCGTTGGATGCACCCGTTGTGACTTCGTCTTCTCCGTAAATGATCTCCTCGGCGACACGACCGCCAAGGGCAACCGCCATCTGGCTCTGGAGATAGGAACGGGAGTAGAGACCAGATTCCATCCGCTCTTCGCTCGGGGTGAAGAACGTCAATCCACCTGCATTCCCGCGGGGGATGATCGAAATTTTCTGCACCGCGTCGTAATCAGGCATCACGGCACCGACCAAGGCGTGACCAGCCTCGTGATAAGCCACCAAACGCTTGCGGCGCTCAGTCATCACGCGGTCTTTCTTCTCGGGACCAACCATGATGCGCTCAATGGCATCGCTGATCTCGTCATTGCTCACCTCAGTGAGTTGACGACGGGCCGCAAGGATGGCGGCTTCGTTCAGCAGGTTGGCGAGGTCGGCACCGGTGTAGCCAGGGGTACGGCGAGCCACTTTGTCGAGGTCGACGTCTTTGGCAAGCGTTTTGCTTCTGGCATGAACACCAAGAATCTGGAGACGACCGGCGTAATCAGGACGGTCGACGGTGACCTGGCGATCAAAACGACCGGGGCGCATCAATGCAGCGTCAAGAACATCAGGCCTGTTGGTGGCCGCGATGATGATGATTCCGGTGTTGCCCTCGAAGCCATCCATTTCGGTGAGCAGCTGGTTGAGGGTCTGCTCGCGCTCGTCATTGCCGCCGCCAAGACCGGCGCCGCGCTGACGGCCCACCGCATCAATTTCGTCGATGAAAACGATGCAAGGCGCGTTCTTTTTGGCCTGCTCGAAGAGATCACGGACGCGGCTTGCACCAACGCCCACGAACATTTCAACGAACTCCGAACCGGAAATCGAGAAGAAGGGAACCCCTGCTTCGCCAGCGACCGCCTTGGCCAGCAAAGTTTTACCAGTGCCAGGAGGGCCCACAAGGAGACAACCCTTGGGAATCTTGGCACCAACAGCGGTGAAACGATCGGGGTTCTTGAGGAAGTCGACCACTTCGGTCAGCTCGAGCTTGGCGCCCTCGATCCCAGCCACATCACCAAAGGTGACCTGGGTGGAAGGCTCCATCTGAACCCGGGCTTTGCTCTTGCCGAAATTCATGGCAGGGTTCCCACCACCACCGCCTTGGGAACGGCGGAAGAGGAAGAACAGGCCACCAAGAAGGAGGAGGGGGAACACCAGACTCCCCGCTGCCTGTTGCCACGCGCCAGCCTGACGGGTCGGCTGCACTGCGATATCGACGTCGTGGTCGGTGAGCAGCTTCAACAGATCCTTATCAGGGGCGAGATTCACCTCAGCGCGACGCCCATCGTTTTCGACGATCACAGCCGATCCCCGATCGGGGGAAATGGTCACGCGACTGACTTGGTCCTCCTGAACCGCCTCAACGAAATCGCTGTAGCGGAGGGTTCGTGCAGCAGTCGCTGGGTCAGGCCTGTCAAGGAAGGCCGTACCCACAGCGATCACAACGACCACCAGAAGGACGTAAAGGCCGACGTTGCGCCAACGCTTGTTCAAGGTTCTCTTGCCTCTGATGAAGGAATGTTAATAGAGATCCTCAGGGATCAGGCGGCGCGAAGCACGTCGACCACGCTCTTGAAGGCGAACCATTCGGGAATCTCCTCACCACTGCGCAGCATCTTGCGGAACTGGGTGCCGCTCAGCTTCTTGACGTGCAGCCCACGGGTCTCGGCATGCTCCGCGGTGACGTAGCCCTCCTCCTCGGTGTAAACGAGGTTGAGCGAAGGAACCGTCTCCATCGAGAGCTCAGGCGCACACTCCTTGGCGAAGTTCTGCGCGTCGTAAGGGCCATAAAAATCGTCACCGGTGAGGGACGACTTACACCCGGCCATGTCGCGGCCGATGATGAAGTGGGTGCAGCCGTAGTTGCGGCGAATGATCATGTGCTGAAGCGCCTCGCGGGGTCCAGCCATGTGCATGGCATAGGGCAGATAGGCCCAGCGAATCCGTTCGTTGTTCACCTCTTCCGCCAAGCGTTCGTAGGTCTGGAAACGCACGGTGCCGGGGATGTCGTCCTGCTGGGTGGGACCACAGGTGGGGTGCACCAGCACCACGGCGTTCTCGCTCACGTTCTGGGCATGCAGAGCACGGGTGAACAGCTCGTAGTGGGCGCGGTGAATCGGGTTGCGGCACTGGAATGCCACCACGTCTTCACCGTTGGGGAGACCTGCACGCACTTCAGCAGGGGTCTTGCAAGGGAACACACGCTTGGGCAGCTCCAAGCCCTGGATCAGACCACCGAGATAGAAGCGCTTGCGCTCCATGGTGATCATGCGAACCGCAGGGTGCTCAATGGAGGTGGTGCCGTAGCAGCCTTTGGCCTCCACCACTTTGTTGGGCTCCCACTTGTCCTCAACGGTGAGCACCGCCAGATCCTGGCCCTTGTAGGTGAGCAGCACATTGTCGCCAACAGCAACGTCGTCGCTATCGGTGTCCATCACGATCGGCAGACCGAACAGATAACCCGAGGTGGTGCGATGGCCGGCCACGACGGCGTCGTAATCGGCCTGATGCATGAAGCCACGCTCGGGGGAAAAACCACCCACCACAAGCAGCTCCACATCGCAAGCATTGCGATCGGAGCACTCGAGTGTTTTGGTCGCTGAGGCCTTGATCGCGGCCTTCTCCGCATCCGGGGCCATCAGATCCACCAGGGTTCCGCCATAAGGGGCGATCACGCCGTTCGGCGCGGAGCTGACAGTCATGGCTGACCTGCGGAGAGAAACCGGGAGATTCTCCCAGACGGCATTAAAAAAGGGGGCCTTGGTGGCCCCCCTTCGGAGTTGGCTGCACGGGCCGAGGATCAAGCCTCTTCAAGACGGCCGTAGAGATCACCGCTGATCTTGATGTCAACCACTTCACGGCCACCCATGTCGGAGTCGGAAGGCTGAATCGCAGAGAACACACCAGCGAACTCTCCGGTTTCAGGATCAACCTTGGTGATGGACAGGCTCATCTGGCCAACGCCGTCGATGTAGCGCTTGGTGTTGTCCTTCTCGAGGCCTTCCTCATCGCCACCCAACGCAACCAGACCCTGGGCGTACTGCACGCCGGTGGTCAACGCACGACCCTTGGGGTCGATGAAGTTGCTGGTGCGGTAGCTGGGGGTGCGGTAGGTGCCCTCAAAGTCGGTGCTGGTGGTGATTGCAGCACCATCAGCAGAAGCATTCAGGCTCTTGCTGGAGAAGGTGAAGGGGAACTCCTCACCACCGGGCACCAGGACAGTGATGGGCTGGAAATCAATGCCGCCCTTCTCTTCGAAGGTGATGCCGCTGTCGCTCACGGTCAGGTCGCCATAGACCTCGTCGAGGCTCGAGGTGAAGCGGGTGAGGATCTTGCCCTCAACAAATTGGGCTTCCTGACGCTTGTTAGAAGGCTCACCCTTCGCGAATACACGAGTGGGGTGCATACAGATGCCCTTGAGCTCATAGGAGCCGCCGGGCGTGAGGCTGATCGAGCCACGGGCCGACTCAGCAAGCACCGGGCAATCGTTGGCTTTGCCGGTGTTGCGAATGTCGTCGTAGGTGATGTTGGAACGCTCCACCGCATCGGCACCACCGCTGCAGGCGGTCACCACGGTGAGACAGAAAGCCAGCACCAGGGCCAGCAGGGGACGGATGCTCATGGAATAAAGCCGAATGGCAGAACGGAGACGGGATCCACCGATAAGGCGGATCTTACAAGGGGAAAACCAGCGTTCCGGTTAGCCTTTTGCAGCTCTAAACAACCCGTCGCGTTGTCTGCCCCCAGTTCCGAGACCCAAGCAAGTCCTGCAGCTGAGCAGGAACGGCTGGACGGATTGCTGGCTGAACTGACTGGCCTGGCCGACGACCTGCGTGGCAACCCGGAAGCCCTGTTGACCCTTCTGCGCAGCCTGGAAGCGCTTCATCGCAGCATCCAGGACGATGCGTTCAGAAACAGTCTGCCTGAAAACCGCCAGCAACTCTTCACTCTGCTGCAGACGATGGAGCGCAGCGGCGGCTGGCCCTACATCCCGCGCCTTCAGCTCAAAACGTTCATCGCCATGCTCGATCAACCGCCTGCTGACATGGCGGCCTAGAAGCAGTCAACAAGCTGATCCAAAAGGCGGTGGGCCAGAGCGAGTTTGTCCATGACAGGCACCCCTTCCGTGGAGCCATCAGTTTTGACGAGCCACCCCCCATTCATGGCCGCTCCAAACCCCTGGCCGTTGCGATCAATTGGGTTGGCCATCAACAGATCGCAGCCTTTGGCGGCGCGCTTGTCACGGGCCAGAGCCTGAATTTCGTCATCTGAACCGCTGAGTGCGGCAAAACCCAGCAACCGCTGTCCGTCAGGCTTGGTGGCTTGCAATTCCTTGAGCAGATCTGGCACCGGCTCGAGCTGCTCGGCCAGGGTGCGCTGCAGGTCCGCCTTGGGGGCCTTCTGCACGGACGCTCCTCCTTGACGACGCCAATCCGCCACCGCGGCCGCCATCACCACGGCAGCGGCATTGGCCTGGAGGCGGTGCAAGTGCTCCTGCATCTGCTCAGCAGATTCAATCGCCTGGCAGTGCAGACCCTCGAGCCAGGCCAGAGGCAACTGCAGTGGGCCATGCACCAAGTGCACTGAAGCGCCGCGGAAACGCGCTGCTTGAGCAATCAGCACGCCCATACGACCACTGCTGCGGTTGCTGAGCACCCGCGCTGGATCAATGCCCTCAACGGTGGGACCAGCACTCACCAACACGGTGCGACCTTGCCAATCCCAAGGGAGTGAACCATTAGAGGCTTGCGTGAGCAACGCGCTCTCCGCGGCCAGGCGAATCAGCTCTGGATCCGCCATGCGCCCATCGCCAATACGATCACAGGCCAATAGGCCCGACTCTGGCGCCAGTCGCAGGACCCTGGGATCGTCAGCCAGCAGAGCCCAGTTACGCCGCACCGCAGGCTGGCTCCACATGCCTGTATTCATGGCCGCCGCCGCCACAACGGGGCGTTCACAGGCCAGCAGCAGACTGGCCAGAAGGCCATCGCCCATGCCCTGGGTCCAGCGGGCCAACGTGCTGGCGCTGAGAGGCGCCACGATCACCAATTCAGCCCATTCCGCCAACGCCACATGCAACGGCCTGGGCTCGCGTGGATCCCACTGATCGTCGTCCTGATAGCAGCGATGCCGGCTAAGACTGGCCAAGGCCACGGGGCTGACCAACTGCGCCGCACTTGGGGTGACCACGCAGCGCACTTGAGCACCGGCCTTGACCAGAGCACTGACCAACAGGGGCGTCTTGACCGCCGCGATGCTGCCGCTGACAGCCACCAGAATCCTGCGCCCCTGCAGCGCCCCGGACTCAGTCTTCATCGAAGGGTTCCTGATCAATCAGGTGGACGTAAGGACGTGTGAGCTCAGGTCGATGAATGGCCAGGGCCCGCAAAAGGTGCCAGTCTCCGAGACCAGCAAAGGGGTTGGGATAGTCATCGTCTTCGAGGCGCTGAGCCAGCACGGCCACGGAGGCTTCATCGAAACTCTCCAACTGCTCGGACGTGATCGCTGGGCTCGCCACTGGGCATCACTGCCGCACACAGGCTTATTGTGCCTGGGCTCTGACGCTAGGTTTCTGCCGCCGGGGAATTAGCTCAGCTGGTAGAGCGCTGCGATCGCACCGCAGAGGTCAGGGGTTCGAGTCCCCTATTCTCCATCCATACGCATGCATTCAGTCCGTGAATTGGAGCGCTGATGCAGAAAAGGCCCTCAAGGAAGTGCCTTTCTTTGTCCGTCCCGCAGTGCGCAAACGGATCGAATCAATGGCCAAGGACGCAGGTCTGAGCAGCATCGACCAAGGGTTCTACGCCGAAGCCCGAGCCCAATTCGGCAGCAAGTGACGCCTCTGTCGCGACGACCGCGCATGCCCTTGCTCGCAGGCTTGGCAGCTGTGGTCACTGTCACTGTGCTGGCCAGGCCGACAGCGCTCCTCACCTTTGGATTAATCGCCCTGGCAGGGACCCTCAACAGCAAGCGATCCACCCACTAACGGTTCATGCGGTAAAAGGGAGGGCAACAGCCTTAGCTCATTTATGTCGCAGTCGAAGCGCGAACAGGTGGTCAGCCACCTGCGATATATCCGTCAAGAACTGCGGGAAATGCACCAAGGTGTCATGGAAGATGGCCTGCTTCCCGAAGCCGGTGAGGTTCGCGGTGTGATGGCTCAGATGGAAGCACTGCTGGAGCTCCTGGAAGGCAAGGGCTCACGCAAAGCCAAAGCGGAATCGAAATAAGTCGCGCTTGCCCCTTGCCAACCCGGCGATCCCAGGGTTTGCTTGGGGCACAGCATGAGATGGACCGGAAGATCGCTCTGGGCGAATCACCATCCCTTGCCCCCACATGTAGTCCTCTGTTACAGCACGAACACCAGAAATGGTGTATACAGTGTTTGGCAGGGCACTGGGCCGGGTGATGGGGACCATCGGCCTCCAACCCTGCCTCTTTTTCTCATGAGTCAGCGTCTTCAGGCCACCCGGCTACAGCGCAGCCTCGGCAATGGATGGGAGCGGCTGAATCGTTGGTCGACAAACCCTTGGCGGAAAGCATCACTGCTGTTGATTGTGATGCTGTCCAGCTTTGTGGTCGGAAGCTCGGTTGGCGCCATTGCCGGCGTCAGCGGACTGATGGATCCAGTGGCAGCGCTGATCACTGTGGCGGCCTGGGAAACCATGGTGCGGCTGCGCAGACCATGGCCCAAGCGGGCCGACACCCTTCTGGGCCTTCAGATGCTGGATATGACCCGAATCGGGCTGATTTACGGCTTGCTGCTTGAGGGATTCAAGTTGCTCTAAGGCCCGGGCTAACGAAGTGGGAATTCGGAATCAAATCGACAGTTTCGACCCCAAACGGTCAGATCTGATCACCGTCCATACCCTTCGGAATAGGACCGTTGTGTCGAGCAGCTATGGCCGCAGAGCATTTTTTTCTTGAACTGGAGCCGCCGGAAGAGCGACTTCGCCACGCACCCCACGTGGTGATTGTGGGGGGTGGTTTTGCCGGTGTAAGCGCCTGCAAGGCTCTGGCCAACGCCGACGTACGCGTCACCTTGATCGACAAGCGCAACTTCAACCTGTTTCAGCCACTGCTGTATCAAGTCGCCACCGGTCTGGTATCGCGGGGAGACGTGGCGACACCGCTGCGTCAACTGGTGGGGAAACAGCGCAACGTGCAGGTGCTGCTCGGCGAAGTCACCGAGATCAACCCGACAGACAAACAGATCGTTTTCAACAGCAAGGCCTACGACTACGACCATTTGGTGCTGGCCACCGGTTCCGGGAGCACCTTCTTTGGCCATGAACAGTGGCGCACATTTGCGCCGCCGATGAAGATCCTCGAGCACGCGGAAGAAATCCGCCGGCGGCTGCTGATGGCGATCGAGCAGGCGGAACAATCACCCGATGAAGCCGCACGCCAATTCCTGCAGACGGTGGTGATCGTTGGGGGTGGCCCCACCGGCTGTGAGATGGCGGGAGCCGTGTCTGAACTGATGCGCAACGCCATGCGCCGGGAGTTCAAGCAGCTCAATCCCGACCACACGCGGATCGTGCTGGTCGATCCCGGCGAACGGCTGCTGAAAGCGATGCCCGAGTCGCTGTCGAAACAAGCCCAGACCACGCTCGAAAAGCTGGGGGTGGAGATGCAATTCAAGGCGCGGGTGCAAACGATGCAACCCGGTGAGGTGACGATGAGCACCCCCGAGGGGGACCTCCGCCTTCAAGCTGCCACCGTGATCTGGACTGCCGGCGTGCGCCCGTCGCACCTGGGGAAAAAACTGGCCGACGCCACTGGCTGCGAGCTCAACCACGGCCGCGTTGTCGTGCAACCCGATTTCTCGATCAAGGAGCACCCCGAAATCCGCGTGGTGGGCGACCTCTGCTCGTATCACCACACCAGCAGCGGCAACCCGTTGCCAGGCATGGCTGGTCCCGCCACTCAGGCGGGGGGCTTTGTGGGCAAAGACATTGCCGCGATCGTGGCCGGCAGCAAGCGACCCAACTTCAACTGGTTTGACTTCGGCAGCATGGCCGTGCTCGACCGCGTTGATGCGGTGGCCGATCTGCGCGGCTTCAAATTCAGCGGCGGCATCGGCTGGATCCTCTGGGCTCTCGCGCACCTGGCGTTCATGCCCGAACGGGAAAACCGCTGGACGCTGCTGATCAAGTGGATGTTTGCGGTGGTGTCGCAGAAACGGGCCTCGATGCTGCTCACCGGCATGCCCAGCCAACACATCGGGCTCGATGCCCCTGATGCGCCGTTCCCAATGCACAGCGGCACTGGCCCCTCGATTGCAGCCCCCGATGCCGCCCTCAAGGCAGCGATGGAGTACTACTCCAACCAGATGTCAGGTCAACGGGATCAAGCCGACGGAACCACGGAAGGTTCGGCAGGCGATTCAGCCGCTGCCATCAGATAAAGCAGGGCCATGCGCACCGGGATGCCGTTGCGCACCTGCTCTTCCACCAGACAACGAGCGGTGTCATCCAGCAAGGCGCCGCTCATCTCCACACCACGGTTTACCGGGCCGGGGTGAAGCACAGGGATCGTGGCCTTGCACTGCTGAAGACGCTGGTGAGTCAGGCCGAAGTCGCGGTGGTAGCGGTCAAGGTCCGTGAGCAGGTGCTGGCTCATGCGCTCCTTCTGCAAGCGCAGCGTCATCACCGCATCCACATCCGCCAGGGCTGCATCCAGATCACGGGTGACGCTCACCCTCCCCCGTTGGGGCACCGGATCGTTGGCCTGGCCAGGCGGCGGAGCGTCCACAAAGCCGGCAAAGGCGTCGGGCACCAGGCTGGGGGGGCCACAAAGCACCACATCCACGCCGCAGGCGGTGAGGGCCCAAAGGTTGGAGCGGGCCACACGGGAATGGAGGATGTCGCCCACGATCAACAGACGCTTGCCCTGCAGGGCCGCGATCGAAGCGTTGCTGGGATCGAAGTGGTGGGCGAGCGTATAGAGATCGAGCAGACCTTGGCTGGGGTGGCTGTGCAGGCCATCGCCACCGTTGAGCACCATCGTGCGTTCACCTGCGGCCTCAAGCGCTTCGGCCAACTGCTGGGGAACGCTGGTGTTCTGGTGACGGACCACCAACATGTCAGCCCCCATGGCCACATAGGTTCGGGCGGTGTCGAGCAGGGATTCCCCCTTGCTGAGGGAGCTGCTGGCGGCCGCAAAGCTCTGCACATCCGCCGATAGCCGCTTCGCTGCCAACTCAAAACTGCTGCGGGTGCGGGTGCTGGGCTCAAAAAACAGAGTTGCCACCAGCCGCCCCTGGAGGGCAGGAAGCTTGCGGGCCCCGGTGAGAGGCATGGTGCGGAAGCGGTGGGCCAGCTCCAGCACCATCGCGAAATCATCGCGAGAAAAAGCCGCTAAATCGAGAATGTGGCGATGGGTCCAAGTGCTCATGCGCCGATGGCTCCCTCAGGAATCCAACAAGACGATCGCGATGGCATGCGATCACCCCGCATGCGTTTGCTGACGCTGCGACTGGCCTGGAAATACCAACGCCAGGGCAACTCCTGGGCTTGAGAAATTCCGATCCGAGTGGTGGTCACAAGCGCGGGGTGCTCGAGAGCTGCTGGTCGCGGCGCCAGCCACAACTCATTCTCACCACACACCGAGCAGCTGTCATGCGCTCGATCCATCCCAAAGCGCCTAGCGAGCAGCCCAGGCCCAGCCGCGACCCGTTCAGGCTCGCCAGGAAGAGCGATGGCGCGCAGCAATACGCCATTCGCCCACTCGGCACGATCAGTCACCACATTCACGCAGTGGTGGATGCCATAGCTCACATACACATAAAACCGACCTGGCTCACCGAACAGGGTTTCGTTCTGCGGTGAGCGGCGCCGGTAACCGTGACAGGCAGGCTCATCCTGTGAATACGCCTCCGTCTCCACAATCACGCCCCAGAGCAAGCTGCCATCCGCCTGGCGTTTCACCAACCTGCAGCCCACCAAGTCAGGTCCCACTACCTCTGCAGGGCGGCAGAAGAAGGATTGAGGGAGAGCTGGGAAATCCTTGACGATGTGCTGACTGGCTATGGGAGTGGCTGGAACAACAACCTTCTTCACCGAAGTCTGACAACGCTGCTTGGAGGAACGACAATGAAATGAACGAAGCCCTTTCTCTCAGATGTCAGAAGAACAGCTCAAAGCGTTCCTTGAAAAAGTCAAAGCTGACACCACGCTTCAGGAGAAGCTGAAAGCTGCAGCTGATTCAGACGCTGTTCTTGCGATTGCGAAAGAGGCGGGATTTAGCATCTCTGCTGATGACTTGAAGAACGCTCAATCAGAGGTTTCAGAAGAAGAGCTGGAAGGCGTGGCTGGGGGGGAGAAGACGAACTTTTACTGTAGCAACTGGAATCACACTTGTGCATGGAATTGTTGATTCTTTGGTTGCATAACTAGCACAGCAAAGCCCTTGCATTAACAAGGGCTTTTCATTTCTTCAATCACCCCAAAAAGACCATCAATCAACTCCCAATACCTGGCACCATTATCCATAAAATAGTCACTAGCTTCACCCATCCAACCGCCTAATCCATCCACAAAAAACACAAGGCAGAGCAAATAAAGCCTCAGCTTTCTTTAGTCCTACTTCTACCCTTATTCCCTCAACGCAACTGCCAAATAATTCGCTCCCTATCACCATCACGGATGCCATTCGCCTTGCGAAATCTCGCCGCCACCTGATGCCACTCGTCAGGGATTTGATTGAGCCGCACATCAAATGCAAATGGGAGTTGCTGTTGACCTGGTGAGACCCGTTTCTTCTTGCTTCTACTGCTCCCAACCAATCGCTTCAGCATCCTTGAGCCCCAATGGCACTTAGCGACTCCCTTGGCGTGATGGCGATACTTCTGGCAAAACCGCTCATATCGCCTGGAGCATCCCTTCAGGCTTGATGCCAGTTGCAGAAAGCTGGGGTGCCATTCGCTGATGCCATCACACGCCAACCTGCCGTAGTGCCCGTAGTTGGAATAGGGGTCATAAAACCCCTGTCGCACTCCAGCTGCTTTCGGGTTGGCGTGGATATACCGCAAGGTATTCAGCACTCGTCTGTGGTCTTTAGCTGCGATGGCAGTGGCGTAATACCTCGCTTCCCCAAAATGCCCGCAACGACCACTCAAGCGGTTGAGTGCCATCGCTGAATACCAGCCAAACCAATGCATCAGCTTTGGCAGCTTGGATGCATCGTCAGGTCTTATGAGCAAGTGCAGGTGATTTGCCATGAAGCACACGGCATACAACCTATGAGGCACCTTGGCTTGTGCCTTGGCGAGCACTGCTAGCAGCACATCCCGCCTCAATCCTTTCGCAATCAAAAACTGACGGCTGTTGCACCTCAAGGTGATGTGAAACGAATAGCCCTGAGGCAGATGGCGTGGTGAGCGGGACATTGCGGCTGATCAGGCTGACACTTTCAACTTGATGCTCTGCCCTTAGCGGTCTTGGCATATTCCTGCTGGATTTGACTCACCAGAAAACCTTGGATGTCTCTATACGCCCGATTGACCTTCTGCACCTCCACCAGCATTGCTGCCTCCACATCAGGTAGGCGAATGGTGATGGTCTTCATTTGACGAGCTCTTGGGTTTCCACTGGCTCCAATCGCTCCAGCTTTTCTGCAATCGCTGCACGACAGAAGGCTGAAATATTCAGGCAACGGCTTCTCTTTAGGAGCAGAAGTGCCTGATGCAGTTGCTGGGCATCACCTTCTGGGTAAGTGATGGTGAGTTGATTTCTTCTCATTGCTTTCTTGCTGATAGGTCGCTGTTGAATGGGTCAAGGGCAATCAGCTCCAAACTCGTCTGTTTGCCCAAATAACTGCTAATGCATCTGTAGTCATCATCCTGTTGGTTGATGCGTTGAATATCAATGGATTTCCACTTAGACAACGCCTTGACCTTATGGGGCAATCGCTTGCGGAATAAGACTTCCATCTCAACTTGAGTATTTAGCCTTGCTGGCAACTTTTCTGCAATCAGATGGGTGTGAAACTGACCCGTGCCCTGATGGCTAGTTTCGTGGAAAAACAACATTCTTGGGTATGGATATTCACCAGCACCCTTGATGCTCCTATCACGGCTCTTATAAATGATGCGATGCAGTTTTCGCTTGAGGTCGGCAACATCTTGGAGCAACTCATCTTCTTTGCCGTGGTGGTCTCGGTAGTGAAAGCTAATAAACCACCAAGGGTTGATACTTTGGAGCTCACCTGTGATGAGGCGTTTGACATTCCGCTTCAACCTTTGGGCTTGCTTTCGCTCTTCTTGTTGTATTGATTTCATTTGAGTTTCTCCTGTTTCTTCTCACGCAGAGACACCTGACACCAATCCCTTGGCATCCAGCACATCTCTTCTGCTATTGCTAGCAGCGGTCGCTTCTCAATCCACCGAGTAAGCACTGCAGGCGATAGTTATTTATACAAGTTGTTGTTTTTACAGGGTCTGTCGCTGACGATTGACCAACACTCCAATCTCCGCAGGCAAAGACAACGAAAGCAATACATCACGCAGGCTTATTTTTATTACTATTTCCGCAGCACTTCAAGCACTGACGCACCCACTTTTATAGCTTTGAAATAAGCATCCTTTTTAGTTTTCTTTTCAAGCTGTCTGCCAGCTCGGCATCTTCAATCTGCCTGTTGGTTTGGCATAAGTATCAAGCAGCATCTTGGTGGAGTGCCCTGCTGCCGCTGCCAAATCAGCAGGGGAGTTTCCCATCGCTAAAGCGTGAGACAGGAAGCTATGACGCTGGGCGTAAAGGCGGCGGAGCTTCAAGCCACAACGCTCAAGCGACCGCTTCCACACACGACCCACCAGGTGGTCGTAGATGTTGGTGTGGCTGGTAGGGGTTACAAACACCAGCCCATAAGGGTCATCAATCCCCAGCAGCTCCATCTCAGCCTTGTGCTGCCTCAACACCTCCAGCACCTGAGCGGTCAGTGGCACAACCCGCTCTCTCCCTGTCTTCGTCGTTGCCCAGCTGTGATGACCTGATGAATAGCCATCACGCCGCAAGCTCTTACAAACCAGCACCTCACCTTCTTCCCAGCGAATGCAATCCCAGGTCAATCCCCTGATTTCTGCATTGCGCATCCCTGTGCTGAGCCACAGCAGAAACAGTGGGTAATACCAGCTCTCATTGCGCTCCAGGTCAGCCAGCACGGCTTGGATTTCTTCCACGCTCAACACATCGCTCTGCACCGACCGCCGCTGCCACTTGAGCTTGTGGGAAAAGAGATGGCGATTGCCTCCACTGCACTGGCGGTAATGGCTCATCAACCCAGCAATCGTGCAGTCGCTCAATCCACACTTCTCTCTCAACCAGCGCAGAAACTCCTCTGCTTCACTGCGATTGCGGATGGGTTTTCCATATCGCTCCAGCAGCTTGTGAGCGTGAACTGCAGCAGCCTGGCGTTTGGTCTCTGCCCTCACCCTCAGCGCCTCCAGCAGTGCCACCTGCTTGCCATTCACAAGCGGCTGATATGCCATCAGGGAGCGGTCAAAGCTGCCCTGCTGGTAATCACTCCAAATCTGGGCGCTGATGGCGTGGGCTTTAGCCACCGCCACTGGGTCGTTCCAGCGTCCCAGGCGATTGATAAACGCATCCTTGCCATCAATCCGCACCCTCACCTGGAGCGTGCCGTTGTTGTTGCGGAGCGATGGCGGCTTGAGCAGGGTGCTGGATTGCTGCTGTCACCAGAGCTACGGCTGCACCACTGATTTATCCATCAACCTCACCAGAGCTTGTAGCCCTACTTAGCCGTTGAGCATCTGCAAGCAAGACAAATCACTCAAATCAGCTGCAGTGGCTTGAACCTTGGCTGACTGACCCAGAGCAAACTTTCAAAAATCAAGCCCAGCCTGAGCTGCTTGAGCTCACGGCTCGCTTCACGCAGTGGTGGATGCCATAGCTCACATACACATAAAACCGCCCTGGCTCTCCAAACAGGGTTTCGTTTTGCGGTGAGCGGCGCCGGTAACCGTGACAGGCAGGCTCATCCTGTGAATACGCCTCCGTCTCCACAATCACGCCCCAGAGCAAGCTGCCATCCGCCTGGCGTTTCACCAACCTGCAGCCCACCAAGTCAGGTCCCACTACCTCTGCAGGGCGGCAGAAGAAGGATTGAGGGAGAGCTGGGAAATCCTTGACGATGTGCTGACTGGCTATGGGGTTGACTGAGAGTCGTTACATAGACCGTATAATCTGCATAAGACTTACTGCTCCTACAAACAAAGACCCGAAACAACGAGTAGAATTCGCCAGGTGGGATTACTCGCGATATTGGCACTCTCAGGCACCGAAGTCAGACACGCTCAACACTTCAAGAATATACAGTGCTTATTCTGATTCAAAGGCGAAGCACTAAGGAGGGAATCTTACAGAACCAGCTGGAAGAAAGGAAAGATTCACTCCATTAACTACCTTGCAGGAGATACACCTGGCAGAGGAAATCCAACAACTGTGACTGAGCGGCAAGACAACTGGATAACCGGGAAAAGCCCAGAGTGCCTCGTCTTCAAACCAACCAATTACGCAATTTGCGAGAAATGACCTACAAGACCAAGACCCTTATGACTCTCAACACTCAAAAACTTATTTTCGCACTCTTGACTTCAATAAGCATGATTGGATTACATGGATTGCCCACCAATGCAGACACATCACGATGCAAATTTGAGGGAACATCAACCAATACTTGCACCATCTCCAGAAAGCCCAATGCAGGCGGGTGGACAAAAGAGTTCCTACGAGAACCCAACGGAACTCTAAGGATCATCTCCAGGGAAATGAGAGGCAATAATGTGCAAATTAATTTGTACGCACCAGGGCAAACCAAAGGATCATTCCACCAAGGCACTTACTCCCAGACAGGAGCAACGATTACAATCTTTGTAGACGGCGGAAAGTTCAGCTACACCCTCTAGATACTTATGTCTGTTTGGCGTTTCACCAACCTGCAGCCCACCAAGTCTGGTCCGACGACTTCTGCGGGGCGGCAGAAGAAGGCGTGGGGCAGGGCTGGGAAATCTTGGGTGATGGACTTGGTGGCTATGGGATTGGCGTGAAGACCGGCGTAACATTGAGGCAATTCCATTGACTATGCGTGAGTAAGTCCAAACGGAAGAGCTCTGGTTTCTCTAATACGCCTAAAAGCCACACCTCAAGGAAAAAGCTTGGCCAGAGCTCTGAGGATCATTTCATCAAAGAGGAAGAGGCTGTTGCTCTGATGGATCAGGGCAGGCTTCAAGAAGCAGAATCGATTTACAGAGAACTGATTGCAGCCGGGACAAACAATCACATCGTTTATGGGAACCTTGCAGCACTCTGCGGCATGCAAGGCAGATTTTCCGAGCTCATCAAACTGCTGCGCCGAACGCTCGAGATCAAGCCCAACTACCCCGAGGCTCACTACAACCTCGGCCTTGCTCTGAAGGAGCAGGGTGACCTAACTGCTGCCATTGCCTCCTACAACAAAGCTCTTCAACTCAGGCCCAATTACCCCGAGGCTCACAACAACCTCGGCAATGCTTACAAGGATCAGGGTGACTTAACCGCTGCCATCGCCTCTTACAACTCCGCTCTTCAACTCAACCCCAACGATCCAGAGACTCACAACAATCTCGGTGTTGTCCTCAAGAAGCAGGGAGACCCAACCGCTGCCATTACCTCGTATCACCAAGCGCTTCAGCTCCAACCCAACTACCCAGAGGCTCACTACAACCTCGGCATTGCCTTCAAGGAGCAGGGTGACCTCACTGCTGCCATTGCCTCCTACAACAAAGCGCTTCAGCTCAAACCCAACGACGCCGACACCTACAACAATCTCGGCAATGCTCTTAAGGAACAAGGCGACCTAACTGCTGCGATCGATTCCTTCAACAAAGCCCTTCAGCTCAAGCCCAACTTCCCCGACGCTCAATGGAACTCTGCGCTGACGATGCTTCTTGGGGGTGACTACAAGAGCGGCTGGGAGAAATACGAATGGCGAACCAAAGGAGAAAAAGAACATGCAAAGCCCCATGCCATACCCAAATGCAAGCAAAGGAGCGGCAAGTTTGATCTCAGACAATCAGACCCACTACTATTAGTCACAGAGCAGGGACTTGGAGACACACTCCAGTTCATGCGTTATGCAATAGCCCTCAGAGACAAAGGAATATCGATCTCACTTTGCGCCCAGCCAAAGCTGCACCCATTAATCAAAGCATCTGGAATTGATCCTTCACCACTCACACCAAAACAAGCCAATCAAGTGACCGAGGGGGAGTGGATGCCACTCCTTTCAGTTCCTGGGCAGCTAGAGGTCAGCCCAAGCAATCCGGTCTTCACCAATCCCTATATCAACACCAAAAAAGAACTCACCAAGAAGTGGGCAGACATCCTTGGCGAGAAAGCACATCCAGTCATAGGGATCAACTGGCAAGGGAATCCAAAAGCTGAGAAGGCAGGGCTAAGGGGCCGCTCCTTAGCCCTAGAGGCTTTTGCCCCAATCGCCAACAACACCTCTATCTCACTACTCTCACTGCAGAAGGGATTCGGAAGCGAACAACTCGACACCTGCTCTTTCAAGGAGCGTTTCGTTAGCTGTCAAGATCAAATCAACGAAACCTGGGATTTTCTTGAGACAGCTGCCATCATCGGCAATTGCGATCTCGTCATCACCAGCGACACCGCAGTGGCACACCTGGCGGGAGGAATGGGCAAAACCACCTGGCTGCTACTTCACAAAGTTCCGGATTGGCGTTGGGGATTAGAAGGCGATACGACGTTCTGGTATCCCTCCATGCGCCTTTTTCGTCAGAAGGAGCAAGGGAACTGGCATGAGCTGATGGAGCGAGTAGCGGAAGCACTCCAGAAGCAATTCGGGAGCACCGCAATGCCTACCGAGCCAACTCCACCTCCTCAGCCTTCAGCAAAGCCTCAGCCAATACAAGACATTCTTGCCCCAATCTCTCTGGGCGAACTGATTGACAAGATCACAATCCTACAGATCAAGACCCAGCATCTTCAAGGCGCTGCTCTGGTGAACGTCAAGGCTGAGCTCAATGCCCTGGAGACCACACTGAACAAGCTCCAACTCAACCTTGACCCCACTCACGTCCAACGCCTCAAACAGGTCAATCAAGATCTCTGGCAAATAGAAGACGAGATTCGGGACCAGGAACGACGCAACAACTTTGACGAAACCTTCATTCGCCTTGCAAGGTCTGTCTATCAGCAGAATGATCAACGAGCGGCCATCAAGAAAGAGATCAACACCACTTATGGCTCTGTCTTTGTGGAAGAGAAGTCTTACCAACAGTATTGACCATCTAGCCACATAATCTCCCTGAGGCCAACTGACAGGCCAGGCAAATCTGATGGATTAAAGCTGCTGCGGGTCGTGGCGCCAGCCCACAACTCACTCACCACACATCAAGCAGCTGTCATAGGCACGATCCATACCCATACGCCTGGCAAGCAGCTCAGGCCCCGCCGCGCCTCACTCAGACTCTCCATGAAAAGCGATGGCGCAAGCAACACGCCATTCGTCCACTCTGCACGATCAGTCACCACATTCAAGCCGTGGGGGAGCCATAGCTGACACACACATCAAACGGCTCCAATCACGCACTCGCCACACGATCACGCAGAGCAAGGACTCTGGATCTAAACATCAAGAAAGAAACCAAAGGGGCGATCAGACCGAACAGAAAACCCACCACCAATCCAATCACTCCTACGAGTTCTTCCGTGCCACCAGAAACACCAATAACAGCCCCAAGAACCCCACCGACAATGGCGGCAGCGACAATCGACACAATCGCGGTCAAGGTAGCCACCAAAAACGGCTTCCAGTAGTCAAGATAAATCGCGTACCCAAGGGACGCAAAGAACGCAAAAAAGAAATGCAGAACTCCCATTACAACCAAATTGACGCCTGCTCTTTTGGCATCTTTTTGAAGTTTTTCCGCTTCAGTCATGACACTGGGAGGCATTAAAGACCATTTATCAATAGCCAAAAAACATGACATCAGGCAATATTCACAAAATTCGCAATAACAGAAAAGGCTGTGACGGCCTTGTCATAGGCCTCCGTTTCGACGCCCACGCCTCAGAGCAGGCTTGCATCGGCATGGCATTTCATCAACCTGCAGCACACCAAGCCAGTTCTGATGACTTCCCCTGGGCGACAGAAGAAAGCGTGGAACAGGGCGGAGAAATCCTGGGTGATGCGCTGGATGGCTATGGGAGTGGCTTGCAGTTGAAGGACTTGTCGTCAATGGACAAAAACCACCTGATCACAGACCTTTGGGCGTCATCCAAATGCACAGCCCAGGCAAAGGAAAGTCCTGGTGTTGAGGTGCTCTTGGAGTTGAAGTGACCTGATATACCTCGGGTGAAGTAAAGACCGATTTGCTCTTCATCACCCACTTCCATCAGACCGTGGCGATGTCCAGCATCCACGAAGTCCGTGATCCGCAGGACGACAGAGTGCCCGCCCGCGCAGATGAATCGGTTCCTCGCCACCGGGTTGAACCGCTTGGCATACCGTCGCAAAGCCGCAGGATCAGGGATTCCGAAGACATCGCCATCAGAACGACTCCACGGATTGCAGTCGTACTCCTGACCGTGATCTGAAATGAAGTAGCGAACCGAGTGGCGACCCTCAGTAAACCTGGCAGGACGTCGCCGTAGCACCTGTGACTGCTCCTCAACGGGAAAAGGATAAATGGAGACAGTTGTGCCCTTAGTTCTTTGGTACTCAGCACGCCTAACAACCGTCTGCCCGTTGTTGCAGCGGTAGAAAAACGGTGGATAGTTTCTCGCAGACTTCTCGCTTGCCTCTGAACCGAAAATTAGCGACAAGGACGTGAGAAACGAAACAAGCACTCCTGAGGAGATCGCTTTAAGGTATGAAAGCATCATGAGCAGAAGACATGATCGAAAAGCTTCTCAAAAGGATGGGAGAGTGATTCAAATACTTGCACTCACACTAGCGATGACCTTGAACTCACCTGCTCATAGTCAAGACTATGAGGAACAGACCTCACCACATTTTTGCCAACCTAGGACTCGTTGCACCGATTACGAAGCCTGCTACATCAATAATGCTGTCCAACCATGTGCTTGGGGCAGAGGTGGAGCTGCACTATCAGCAGTAATTTTTGAACATGGAACTTTTTATCTTGAATGGCTCTCTGAAGATGAGATTGAGGTCATATACGGGGATAAGAAGCAGTACAAGACAAAAGCCACACTTGAACTAAAGGATGGAAACCGCGCTTATACACTTGCCGATGGAGTCACATTCCAGCATCCAAGCTGGATCATTCCACCCGACTCAGCAGGCGAAAAAAGTTTGCCTTAATACCCTGCCAATGAATCCTTGCAGCTCTCGTATTTTCCCTTTCTTCTGCACCACAGCAAGCATCTTCTGCTCGTCATCACTGGGGCCATCCAAAGCGTGATAGGCGAAAAGGCAAAGCCCTCACCAGGCTTCCTAGCGACAACTTCAAAAGCCGCAAAAGAACAAGCAAAATCCTCTGAACCTGAGTGTCATTTCAGGGCAAGTCAGTAGCAAAGAAAAAGAGAAGTTCACGATTCATACACCAAGCGAAGCCAAGAATTGCATTCGCGAAACCTTGATCAACTGGGCCGAGGAAAGCCACCTCGACAAGAGAAAGACAGAAGAGCCAAGGAAGCCGTAGCAGCCAAAGGAATACCTGGGATATAGTCATGAGAAATTACAGATCAAAAATGCACAGAATCAAATCGGCTTGCACATCACTAAAAAGTTGCGCAGCCGTTGCGGCAGCGGCCATGCTGGCAGCGTGCGCAGACACCTCTCAAATGGGCTTTAACGCAACGATTCAAGACTTCGGAGACGGAAGAGTAGAGCTAATCGCGACAGTCACAAACAATTCTGGCGAAACGAAGACATTGTCAGACATCGATATCGACAACGAGCTCCACAAAAAACTTAGCCTGCAGCCCCTTGCAAAAATAGACGGAGACTACATCCCAATTGACAACACAATCTCCTATACAATCAACCAAGAACTAAGACCAAGCGAAGCCTACACTTTCCGCCTTCGAGGAAGAAAGAGCGAACAATTCATCACAGGCGACGTTGACTTTATTATCAATAACGATTTGTTTGGCTATCGCTCATTCCCCGTGAGTTGCTGCCAATAGACCTTTGCCGATATTGGGGAGCTTAAACCCATAGACCTCTAAAAAGCTCAGGCTTTCCGCCCGAAGAGAAAAGGGATTTAAACTTGAGGAGAATCAGAAATAAAAAGACGCCAACTATGCCTGGTTGCAAGTTCACCGAGCACCTCTCTGACGACGAACCAGCCCCCCCCCCCTGGATGCACTATTGAATGAGCTAATGAAGCCGAAAGCGACTCTATAAAGGATTAGATTGATTTATAAACTCACACAATTACCAGACCAACCTGATCAGACATATTCAAAGATCTGCACAACGCCTAGCCGTCGACTGCTCCTCCACCCAAATCGCCACCACCACATCAGGCAGACTCCAATCAAATTGGACGAAAACGAAGCGTACTAATTAACAGCTAGCGACCTACAAACTTGCCGCAACGAAAATCTTGCTCTGTCATCCAATAGGGCCCCTTGGGGTCACCACCTCTTCCATTAACGACAAACACTTCGACCCAACCATTCACGCGATGAGGGTCACGTTGGAGACCATTGGAAACCCCTGAGGCACTCACCATGCCAAGACCACCAGAGGGAAGCTCAGGCATAACAGGAGTAGAGCTTGCGGGAGTTTGATAAAACTTTCTTCCAGGGCAATGCGTGACGACCTGAGAAAGCAGAGGGAGCTGAGCAGTTGTCAGAAGGCCAATCACACCTACCACTAGGGTGACGAAACACGAGCCTGGTTGGCGCATCACAACAACACGTGCACACTCAATCAAGTTAACAGCGACCTCCAACTCTCACTCAAGCCCAACTGAAGTAGCAGCAACCAGAACGAGGGGCGCCAAGTCGTCAGGCCGCAGCCCAAAACTCACCTTCACCAAGCTCCAAAAACGACAGACAAAGGCATGGCACAGAAAGGAAATACCCTGTGAAGAGGCCACTAAGGATGGACATGGCGCAAAATAGAACCCAGAAGCCACGCGACTAGCACAACGCACTAGCGAGGAGCACCAGCCAAGCCATCATGAAGAGTCTCAGAAATGTCAACTCAAAAGATATTTTCAAGGGCTTCGTCGCTCTAGGCAAACGTGCAAGAAATGCTTTTCCCAGATTGAGTCCAAACAAATTGCGCGCCGTAGGCATTCTTGCAATTATTGCTCTAATCATTGCTCTAATATCGACCAACTCCCAGCGAAATTTACTCAACACAGACGGGAAAGACTACTACGAGCCAACCACCCCACAAGAAGTCAGAGAGGCTGACACAAGATTCACGATTGGCATCTTCATCCAAAAGATCTCAGCCTTTGACCCCCAAACCAAGACGTTTGCAGGAGATGGATATGCATGGGTGAAGTGGAAAAAACCGGTGAGGGCGTGGGACGAAGCAACTCAAAATGATCCAGCGCTAACCCTTGAGTTCTTAAATGCTGTTGAACACTGGGACTTCGTCAAGGAACTATCCCCTGAAGACCCCTACACAGACAGCGATGGCTGGACCTATCAATCAGTCGTCTTTTCTGGAAGGTTTCTTGCCAATGACATTGACCTCAGACGCTTCCCCTTTGAATCGATTACTCTCCCAATCGAAATCGAATCAGACGACTTCTGGCTCACTGAACTAGCCTTTGTGCCTGACACATCAGGATCATCAGGGATCTCCCAAAAAAATGCCCTTCAGGGATACTCGCTGAATAGGGCAACATTTCAGACTAGGAAGCACATCTACTTGACGGCTATGGGGCTTAATGCAGACGCCATAGAAGAATTTGGCGATTCGAATATTGGAGTTTATCCCAATTTCTTAGCGGAGGTCAGCTACACAAGAAACTTCGGATCGAGCTCATGGCAACTACTTCTTCCACTCGGAATCGTGTCAGCCGTTGCATTCCTGACACCCATGATCGACGCCAGGGCCGCAGAAGCCAAGATCGCACTTCCTGCATCCGTCATCCTTACGTTGGTGTTCCTACAAGATGGGTACAAACAAATGCTTCCCCCATCACTTTCATACCTAACATTGCTAGATAAATTTTACATCTCAATGTATCTTTCGACCCTCGCAGTTTTCGGAATAACGATCTGGCATGCAAACAAAATCTCGCGCTCCCCAGAAGACCAGAGAGATCAAACTGCGAAGAGAATACGAAGCGAGGAGACGCAGGCAAACCTCCTGGTCGTTATTGCCTTGTGCACCTCTCTGGTCACGATCTGGATCACCTCATAAAACGCACCAACTCAGAGAGGCGCAAGCTAATAAATTCCTCAAAAAAACTGGATACGGCAAGCGAAGAAAAAGCAGACCACACGTTCCTCATAACAAACCTATGCTCCCTGCAATTAATGCTTGTGGCAAAGACACAACACAGCCTCAACAACTTTGCGCAGAGGGCATGGCGTCTAGGGGAAACAATGCAGAGCATTGCAGAAGACGTCTGCACAATCAGCCACCGAAAAGAACGGAAGAGTCTCAAGCATCAAGACAGTGGCAACAAACTGCAATTCATGCCAGCATCGATGCAAGCATGAAAGAGCACGATGATGAGACAGATTTTCACCCTATCTCTCGCAGCGACTGCTGTATTGACGACGTCCTGCACAGCCGCCGAAACGACCTCAACAATCAAGTGCGAAGCCTTGGGAGACGCCATCATCGCGACCAACAGTGGCGATCTCATTCTTGAGCAACGATTAATTCAATACCAGGAGCTAGAAGAATACGGACGCAATATGACTGGCAAGCGAGGCGGACAACGTGCGCTTTGCACCATCAAAAACAACCCACCTGGATACAAGTGGATGTCTTGCAGCAAAGACGGAACGGATTACAGCACATACATCATGGGAAGCCGCAAGAAAATTTTTGAGGTCGAGGAAGCAATCGCCAATAGCGTCCAACATCGTGGCTGGTCAGGAGCCTGCAAAGTCAAGCTCTAAACCAACAGCACACTGCGACTGTTCGTCCTTCACGGGCAATCTTGCTTAACACGAGAGTGACGAAGAGCATTGTGCTTAGGCAAGCTGCAAACCAATCCCCTGCTTTCACGATGCTTAGACAAACCCTCGCGATGACTGTCGCAGCAAGCAGCCTCTATTTTGCCGATGCCCCTCAATCCCATGCTTGCGCCGATGTTGGCCACCTGGATAGCTACCAACGCGGCGCCTCTCTAACAGAAATTATTGGGGGAATGAACGGAGCATGTCCTTCCACAATCACCCTCAATGCAGGGATGAATGGCTTTGCCGTTTGTGAAAACTCCAGATTCTCAAGGCATGGCAAAACAATCTTTCTAATCGGAAACAACGGCCGGGTCACGGCCATCCGGCGAGGCCCCAAGAGTTACGGGAACTGGTGTGCTTGGTAAGCACAGGCACAGCACAATCACTGAGAACCAGGTTGTTTGGCAGGGTTTGAGGGTGATACCCCGTCACCATTGCTCTCTAGTGCTCAAACTCAAGCCCCTGCCCGGCACCTGAGCGCATTGGTCTGCTTGGCTGGAGAGGGACGCGTCGACAGCATGTTGCGCAAACTACCCGCGCCTCTGAAGCGACAACTTCGCCTTGCAGGCTGCCAAGCCATGGCGCAATGGCGGCGGTATCCCAGCTCTAACGCACGGCGCAAACGGCAACTGAATGACGACGCGGCTCAGTCTTTGGCCGCCCAATGGAGCCTGTGGCAAAGCATTTCCACGCCGATCCCTAACCGAGGCGATGCCACCACCTGCGTCAATCGGCGCCACAACCTCGCCTTAGCGATCCGCAGCCTGCACCAACAGCTCATTCCTCCTGGCGGCGCATTCAGCCTGTCCCAGCAACTGGGGGAGCCCAGCGAAGCTGCTGGTTACCGGGCCGGGCCCGTCTTTGTGAAGGGGCAGGTGCTCCAAGACAGCGGAGGGGGCCTCTGCCTGATTGCCACCAATCTCTATCAGTTATTCCTACACGCCGGCTGCCGCATCCTCGAGCGCCACAACCACAGCATTGATGCCTACGGCGAAGAGCGGTTCTTTGCTCTCGGAGAAGACGCAGCCATTGCCTATGGCACCAAGGATCTCGCGATCCGCAATCCCTTTCCAACGCCCGTGCTGTTGCGCATCAGCCTCGGCAGTCACACGGTGCACAGTGAATTGTTGGGACCGGGAGCCAAACCCCTGCAGACCCTGGTGCAGTCCACGGTGCTGGAGCGGCAACCACCGGCCATCGGCCAACAGCATCCAGGTTGGCAGGTGTGCACCACGCGTTTCATCAAGCGACCGTTGGGTGGTGGATGGCAGCAGGACGACCTGTCCTTCAGTCACTATCTGCCCTGCTGAGCTTGTCGCCCATGCCAGACGCCCAGACCACCCATGCCATCCAGGCCCGGCGCGATCTGGTGTTTCTGGTGCTGGCCGGCCTGTTTCTGGGCACCTTGGGGATGCTCAACATCCTTGGCCTGACGCGTTTTCTGGCCTTAGGGCAAATCGGCTCGTGGCCCATCGTTGTGGCCGTCGGCGCCCTTCCTTATCCAGTCACGTTCCTGTGCACCGATCTGATCAGTGAACTCTGGGGAGAAGAGAAAGCCGCCCAGGTGGTGTGGGTGGGACTGCTGCTCAATGGCTGGGTGGTGCTGATCCTCTGGCTGGGCGGGGTGATGCCAGGCCTGAGTGGAGGGCCGGAAGACACCTTCTTTGAGATTCAGCGTTTGGCCTTCGGATCCGTCGGGGCCTCGATGGTGGCTTATCTCACGGCCCAGTTCGTCGATGTGCGTCTGTTCCATTTCTGGAAACAACGCACCGAGGGGAAAGCACTCTGGTTGCGCAACAACGGATCCACCCTCGTCAGCCAATTGGTGGACACCACGGCAGTGGTGCTGATCAGCCACTACGGCGCCCATGTGCTGCCTGTGCGCGGCGGAGAACCGGTGCTACCCCAGCTAGCAGCCTTCATCGCCAGCGGTTATCTGTTTAAAGCCATCGCGGCCTTGGCAGACACCCTTCCATTCATCTGGCTCACCGGGTGGTTGCGCCGATGGCTGGAGGTTCCTGGCGCCGGCAGTGAAATTACAGGCTGAATGACGATTCACCCACCGAGACCTTGAGCCCTGGGCTGCAACTGCCAGGCTGGGATCCAACGAACGACGAATGAATGGAAGCAGCTCTTTCCGGGTTCAACCTTGGCACCGTGCTGCTGTTCGGTTGCGGATTCTTTGTGCTGGCCACCCTGTATTTCGGGACCAAGGGCGGCTACTACAACACCGATAAGTACGACGGCAACGGCTCCGCTCACTGACTGCTCTCCATCACTGCGCTCAACGGCTGCGCAGACTGACACCACTGACCAATCCCCATGCCTTCCACCCTGCCTGGAGAAGTCTCCAGCTCTGATGCCATTCGCCTGGCCCTGCGCAGCTGGCCCGAAGTGGACACGTATCTCGAGCAGTGCAAAGGCGTGATCATTCCGTTGGGCTCCACCGAACAGCACGGCCCCACGGGGGCCATTGGCACCGATGCCCTCACTGCTGAAGCGGTGGCTCTAGAACTCGGACGCCGCAGTGGCGTGCTCGTGACACCAGCCCAGGCGTTCGGGATGGCTGAACATCACCTGGGGTTTGCTGGCACCATGAGCCTCCAACCCAGCACCCTGATGGCGGTGCTGCACGATCTGGTGCTGTCGCTTGCCACCCATGGCTTTGAGCGGATCTTTGTGGTCAATGGCCACGGCGGCAACATCGCCACCGCCAAGGCCGCCTTCGCCCAGGCCTATGGCACCGCCACCAGCCGCGACTTGCCCGTCGCACCACGCCTGCGCTGTCGCATGGCCAACTGGTTCATGGCCGGACCGGTGATGCAACGGGCCCGCGAGCTCTACGGCAACCGTGAGGGGCAGCACGCGACCCCCAGCGAAATTGCTCTCACCCTGCACCTCCACGACAGCCTGATGGAGAAGCAGCGGCCCTTACCGGAGGCTGCACCCTGTGGCTCCATCCATGGTCCGGCCGACTTTCGCCGCCGTTACCCGGACGGCCGCATGGGCTCCGATCCCTACCTCGCCAAGCCGGACCATGGCGCGGAATTCCTGACCACGGCGGCGACGGCGCTGCGCGATGATCTCGAAACCTTTCTCGCCGCCGCATGAGCAAGATCACCGCCGACGACGTGCGCAAGGTGGCCAAGCTGTCGCGCCTCAACCTGCCGGAAGAGACGATTGCCACCTACACCGGTCAGCTCGAGCGCATTCTTGATTACGTGGATCAGCTGCAAGCGGTCGACACCGAAGGCGTACCCCCGACCACTCGCGCCGTGGAAGTGGTCAATGTCACCCGCGAAGACGCCGTGGTGTCGACGGACGTGCGCGAAGAATTACTGGACCAAGCCCCTCAGCGAGAAGGCGACTTCTTCCGAGTGCCCAAAATCCTGGCCGACTGAGGCCAGCGACAGAACCCACTTCCGGCACGAATACGTTACACAGAAAGCGCTTTTTAGTAACGCCGACGTGCCGGAGTGACTGCGGTGCGTTGCAAGAGCCCCATCCAGCCACGGCGCATCCGAGAACTGGGCATCACCCGTGCCAAGCGGCGCATCTTGCTGCCGTGGGGCTTGTGGCTGCGCACGCCAAGGAAGATGTCGTAGAGGAAATTGGTCAGGTCTTTGCGGGTCTCAAACAAACCCAGCCGTTGCGGTGAGCCCTTGGAATCCAACAGCGGCTTGGTGGCTTCATACGCCGGCTTGTACTCAAACCAGGGAATCGACGGCCACAGGTGATGCACCAAGTGGTAGTTCTGACCCATGATCAGCCAATTCATGGTGCGCCCTGGATAAATGCGGGCGTTCTGCCAGCGGTTGCGGGACAGGAAAGGGCGGTGCGGCAGGTAATCGAAGAACAGGCCGAGCGTGACCCCAACCATCAGGGCTGGAGCGAACCAGCAGTTGAAGATGAACGGAAGGAACTCGAAGCGGAAAGCAGCCACCACGATCGTGATGAACACGGCGCGCTCCAGCCCCCACTGCATCAACTCCCAGCGCTTCCAAAGCTTGCGCTGAAAGAAAAAGAACTCGTGATAGAAGAATCGCGGCGCGATCAACCAGAGCGGCCCGAAGGTGCTGACGATGTGGTCGGGATCGTTTTTGGGATCATTGACGTGGGAATGGTGCTGCAAGTGCACCCGCGTGAACACCGGAAAACTGAAACCCAACAGAAGGGCTGATCCATGGCCCATGGCCTGATTGATCCAAGGCACCGGATGGGCCGCCTTGTGGCAGGCGTCATGGACCACCGTGCCCTCCAGATGCAAGGCCAAAAAGCCAGTCAGCAGCAACACCGGCAATGACCAGCCCCCGACAAACCAGCCCCAGACCGTGAGTGCTGCCAGGGCATAGCCACCCAGAAACAGACCCACCGTTGGATTCCAGGGGCCCGGTGGATCGAGGAACTCCTTCGGCACAGAGCGCAATCGCCGCTCAGCTGAGGGGGGCGTAACGACAGCAGCAACGGTTGCGTTGGTCATCGGTCGACGCAGCCTTCTCAACATGTCACAAGCGCTTGACCCTAAGGAAAGCGTGATGCCCACCGGGGGACTTGAACCCCCACGACCGAAGCCACTGGTACCTAAAACCAGCGCGTCTACCAATTCCGCCAGGTGGGCAAGAGCCGAACTTTAGGCATCGACCCACAATGGGGCCAACCTGGACCCCCACTCCTGATGCTGGCCACCCTCACTGGAGACCTCTGCCTGCTGGTGGGACTGGTGGTCCTGCTTCTGCCCCTCCTGGCCACCGAACTGAGTCGACCGCGAGACGGCGTCTGGGGAGCGGTTGTCTTACTGCTGGGGCTCGTGCTCGTGACCAGCAGCGACCGCCTGCGCGGGGCACCCATGTTGGCGGTGGCCTGTGGAGCCCTGCTGATCAGCCGTTTGGGTGTGGAAGTCGCCCAGGCCCGTTGGAATCAACTGAGCAGCGAAGAACAACAACGCCTGAGTTCAAGCGAGCGCTGGAGCACCAGCGTTCAACAGCTGATCGCTGCAGTGGTGAGTCTCAGCGGCAATGCCGGCAGCCTGCTGAGCAGCATCAAACCAAGCTTGCCGACGACGGGCTCCACCCCAAAACGGGAAGGAGCCAGCAAGAGCGGCAAACGTTGGGTGAGACCGGAAGCCAGCCCCACAGAGACCGAACCACCGGTCGGCACCGCAACACCCGCAAGCAAGGCAGCCGAAGAGACCTCCAACCCATCAGCTTCAGCAGAAGCCTCCAACACCGAAACCGCCGCAGACACGGAAGACCAGACGCAACCCGAACAGCCTGCGGCAGCCGCCGAGCAACCCCAGCCGCTCAGGACCAAGGGATTCGGCGCACCTCGCAAGCAAGGCAAGGGAAAAGGCAAGCGCTGGGTCCGCCCCGAGCCCGAAGCCACACCACCTTCAGACCAACCCAGCGACCCTGCGGAGCAACAACAACAAGAGCCTGATCAACCCTCCGCAACAGAGGAACCTTCTCCCTTGCCTCCAATCGGCACCGACCAGGACTGATAATTCCAGCTGCAGCAGCGCCACCGTGTCGAAGGACAGCCGGTCTCAGGAGAGCCCATCGCAGAAGCAGCAGCCGGCCGGCGCGGACAAGCCCTCCTACAAGCAGACCCTGAACCTGCTCGAGACAGGCTTTGGCATGCGGGCCAACGCCACCCAGCGAGAGCCTCAACTGCAGACCTTCTGGAAGGAACAGGGCATCGATCAACGCCTTGGGGAGGAGAACACCGGAGAACCGTTCACCCTCCACGACGGCCCGCCCTACGCCAACGGCGCCCTACACATGGGCCACGCCCTCAACAAGGTGCTCAAAGACATCATCAACAAGCACCGGGTGATGCAAGGGCGCAAAGTGCGCTACGTGCCTGGCTGGGACTGCCACGGACTGCCGATTGAGCTCAAGGTGCTCCAGGGCATGGACCAGGAGCAGCGCAAAGCACTCACCCCCGTGAAGCTGCGCAAGAAAGCCGCGGCCTATGCCCGCAAGCAGGTGGATGGCCAGATGGCCGGCTTCAAGCGCTGGGGCATCTGGGCTGACTGGGAGAACCCCTACCTCACGCTGCAGAAGGATTACGAGGCTGCCCAGATCGAAGTCTTCGGGGCGATGGCCCTCAAGGGCCACATCTATCGAGGCCTCAAGCCGGTGCACTGGAGTCCCAGCTCGCGCACGGCCCTGGCCGAAGCCGAACTGGAATACCCCGACGGCCACACCAGCCCCAGTGTGTACGTGGCCTTCCCAGCCGTGGCGCTGCCGGACGCCCTGCGTCAGAGCCTCGGCCAACAGGGCCTGGAGCTGCCGGCCGATGGCGATGCTCTCGGCGATGTCCTTCAGGTCTCCATCTGGACCACGACCCCATGGACCCTGCCGGCCAACCTGGCGGTGTCGGTCAATGATCGCCTCGACTACGCCCTCTGCGCCGATAACCGTGGTCGCCTCCTGATCGTTGCCAACGACCTGCGCGACGCTCTGGCCGCCAAATTCGAAACCACCCTTGAGACCAAGGCCGTGGTCAAAGGCGCCGACCTGGCCGGACTGCGCTATCGCCATCCCCTGCTGGAGCGAGAGAGCCCGGTTGTGGTTGGTGGGGAGTACATCACCACCGAATCGGGCACCGGCCTGGTGCACACCGCCCCCGGCCACGGCGTCGACGACTTCAACACCGGCCGCAAGCACGGCCTACCTGTGCTCTGCCCGGTGGATGAAGCCGGCACCCTCACCGATGAAGCCGGGCCGTTTGTCGGTCTGAACGTGCTCAAAGATGCCAATCCCACAATCGTGGAGGCATTGGAGCAATCCGGGGCCCTGCTCAAGCACGAGAGCTATGGCCACCGCTACCCCTACGACTGGCGCACCAAGAAGCCCACGATCTTCCGCGCCACTGAGCAATGGTTCGCCTCCGTGGAGGGGTTCCGAAGCGAAGCCCTCGAGGCCATTGACCAGGTCAACTGGCTGCCGGCTTCAGGTCGCAACCGCATTGAGTCGATGGTGAGTGAGCGGGGCGACTGGTGCATTTCCCGCCAGCGCACCTGGGGCGTACCCATTCCCGTCTTCTACCACCGCAGCAGTGGCGACGTGCTGCTCAATGCCGACTCAATCGCCCATATTCAGGCCCTGATCGCCCAACACGGGGCCGACGTGTGGTGGGAGAAAGACGAGTCCGAACTGTTGCCTCCCAGCCATCAGGCCGAAGCCGATCAATGGCGCAAAGGCACCGACACGATGGACGTGTGGTTTGACTCCGGCTCGAGCTGGGCGGGAGTCGCCAGCAAGCGGGATGGCCTCAGCTATCCAGCAGATCTCTACCTGGAAGGCTCCGACCAGCACCGCGGCTGGTTCCAAAGCTCCCTGCTCACGTCCGTCGCAGTCAACGGTCACGCGCCTTACCGCACCGTGCTCACCCATGGCTTCGCCCTGGATGAAAAGGGCCGCAAGATGAGCAAATCGCTGGGCAACGTCGTTGATCCGATGGTGATCATCGAAGGCGGCAAGAACCAAAAGCAGGAGCCCCCCTACGGCGCTGATGTGCTGCGGTTGTGGGTGAGCTCCGTCGACTACTCCGCTGATGTGCCGATCGGTGCCGGCATCCTGAGCCAACTGGCAGACGTCTACCGCAAGGTGCGCAACACCGCGCGGTACCTACTGGGCAATCTCCACGACTTCGATCCCGCTCGCGATGCCGTTGCCATCGAGGACCTGCCCCTATTGGATCGCTGGATGCTGCAGCGCACCGCTGTGGTGCTCGACAGCATTTCCGAAGCCTTCGACAACTACGAATTCTTCCGCTTCTTCCAACTACTGCAGAACTACTGCGTCAGCGATCTCTCCAACTTCTACCTCGACATCGCCAAGGACAGGCTTTACGTCAGCGCACCCAACGACAGGCGCCGGCGCAGCTGCCAAACGGTGATGGCCCTGATCATCGAGCGTCTGGCGGGCGCGATCGCCCCAGTGCTTTGCCACATGGCAGAAGACATCTGGCAGAACCTTCCCTACCCGGTGGCAGAACCCTCCGTGTTCCGCCGCGGCTGGCCCACGGTGCCGGACAACTGGCGGAACGAAAGCCTCAATGCGCCGATGCAACAACTGCGGGACCTGCGCAGTGCCGTGAACCGCGTGCTGGAGGATTGCCGGGGCAAGCGAGAGCTCGGTGCCTCCTTGGAGGCTGCCGTGCGCATCGACGTGCGCGATCCAGAGCTGCAGAAGGCGGTGAACTGGCTGCAGGAGCACGGCCATTCCGAGGTGGATGGACTGCATGACTGGCTGCTGGTGTCGCAACTGCAGCTGGGCGGCGAACCCTGGGCCGAAGTGCTCGCCAGCGAAGACAGCCCACTGGCGGCCATCGAGGTGGCCCGATCCCGCGGCCAGAAATGCGAGCGCTGCTGGCATTACGAAACCGATATTGGTCAGCACAGTGACCATCCCGATCTCTGCGGGCGTTGCGTGGCGGTGCTGGAGCGCCGCTGAACCAACGACCTCAGTTCACCCCCAGGCGTTGGGGTCGAGCAGCTGTTGAACGGGCACTGGTCCCATCAGCAGCTGCTCTGCAGCGGGATTAAGCGGCCCCTGGAGCAGGTAAGCGTTCTCAATCGTCGCGCCATGCGGCAGCACACTCTGATCAGGATCGAAAGCTGTGGGATGGGTGATGCAACTGCTGAACCCGCGGAAGATCAGCAGTTCGAGAGGTTCCTCGGATCCGCTCTCGAGGCGCACAGAACCCTCCAGTCGCACCACCCGGTCGGGGTGATCGCGACTAATCGATTCGAGGGCCTGCAGCTGCTCAGAATTCACCGGCCACACGCCCCTGACGGGGAAGACGAATCAACAGCCACTGGAGCAGACCAACGGCGTAGGCCACCAACATCACATAACCAAGGAAGGCAGCCACGGCCTCATTCCAGTCGCCGCCAAACAGGAAATCAAACAGCCCCTCCAGCACCAGATGAAGCCCCTGAGGAGCCTCCAGCCAGGCCTTGCAATCGGCACCTTCGACGGCTGAGACACACGACAGGCTGCTAATCGCCATGCCGGCAGCGATCACGGAAAAACCGCTCAGGGCCCAGCGCCACAAGCGCACCGTCAGCACCAACGGTTGCCGCAAGGGTCGATCAGCCAGCTCCTCGTTGAGATCCACCCAGAACCAGACGCTGACCGTCATCAGCACCGGAGCCACCAACGCGGTGACGTAGCCCAGAGGCCGCTGATCGGTTAGTAGCAGCAGGGTGATCACCAGCAGGCTCGCCACCTTCCAGTAGATGCCCATCAGCCGGGAGATCGCCGTCTCCCTCCGAACGGAGGCCCACACCAACAACACCAAGGGAAGACCCAGCGCGAAGGTGGCCCCGAGGCGATAGGTCAGCCACACCAGGCTGCGATAGGGAAGGTCAGGCACCAGCGCGGTTCAAGTCGGCGTCATTATCGACGCCCGCGCCGGTTCCGCCAGGGTTGGTAAGGTCCAGCCATGGGGCCGTTTCAGCCGTTCAACTGGTTCCGCTCGCGCCAGGCGCAGGCCCGCTGTCGTACAGCCCTGTCCAGTCAGACCTCCTTGGATGCGGCCGTCCAGGAGGTCAGCGCCGTGCTTGGCAAGGGGAGCGCCGATCTGGCCCTGGTCTTCGTTTCGAGTCATTTCGCCAGCGATCTACCCAGGCTGCTGCCCCTGCTGCAGGCGACCCTGCACGCGGAGCACTGGCTCGGCTGCATCGTGGGTGGCGTGGTCGGCACTGACCGCAACGGAGAAGCCCATGAGCTGGAGCAGACCCCAGCTCTGAGCGTGACGCTGCTGAATCTGCCGGGGGCGGTGCTGCAACCCTTTGCCGTTGACACCAATCAGCTGCCCGACCTCGACGGCTCCAACGAACAATGGCAGCAATGGCTGGGGCTGGATCCCTCCCAATTGCGATCGCTGGTGGTCTTGATCGACCCCACCAGCAGCGGCATCACTGATTTGATCAGTGGACTCGACTACGCCTTCCCCTCCGCCCCCTGCCTTGGAGGCATCGCAGCACCCCATGCAGCCCCCCACGGGTCTCTGCTGCAAGGCCAGAACGTGGCCAGTGGGGTGGTGGGCCTGGCCATCGGCGGAGACTGGACCTTGGAGCCCGCCGTGGCACAAGGCTGCAAGCCCATCGGCCCAGTGTTTGCCATCGAACAGGCCGAGCGCAATGTGCTGCTGGAGCTCAGCCACGATCAAAAGCGCAATACCCCCGTGGAGTGCCTGCAACGGGTCCTGGCCGAGCTCAACGAAGACGAGCGCGAGGCCGTCAAAGACTCCCTGTTCCTCGGTGTTGAACGGCAGGCTCTGCTGATGGGCCCCAGCGGAACCCCAGAACCCCGCAGCGCCTTTCTGGTGCGCAATCTGATCGGGGTGGATCCGCGCAATGGAGCTGTGGCCGTGGCCGAACGCATCCGGGTGGGACAGAACGTGCAGTTTCAGCTGCGGGAAGCCGATGCCTCCCGCCAGGAAGCCCGTCAGCTGCTGTGCGATGCCCGGGACCGCTGCGGCGAAGAACCCCATTTCGGCCTTTTGTTTGCCTGCCTGGGCAGAGGAGAGGGCCTGTATGGATGCCCCGATGGGGATGTGGCCATCGCCCGATCGGTGATCCCTGATCTTCCGATCGCTGGAGCCTTCTGCAACGGAGAAGTGGGCCCCCTCGCCGGCAGCACCCACTTGCACGGCTACACCGCCTGTTGGGGCCTTCTGCGCCATGCCCCCCTGGCAATCTCAGAGGTTGACCCCAACGCCTGACCCTTGCGCCAGCACGTCAATCCCCTCAGCCGCTTCTTCCAGCTGCCCCTGGAGCTGCCCGGTCCCGAGGCGCTGTTCGACGATCCCAACCGACCGATTCATCTCGACATCGGCTCGGCCCGCGGTCAGTTTCTGCTAGCCCTGGCAGACGTGCAACCCGAGTGGAACCACCTTGGCGTCGAGATTCGCCGGCCCTTGGTGGCAGCGGCACAGCGTGACCGCGATGCACGGGAGATGCAGAACCTTCATTTCCTGTTCTGCAACGCCAACGTGAGCGTGCAGGGATGGATGGAAGCCCTGCCACCAGACCGCCTGCAGCGAGTCTCAATCCAGTTCCCTGACCCTTGGTTCAAAAAGCGCCACCAGAAGCGCAGAGTGCTGCAACCCGCGCTGTTGCTGGCCATTGCCGCGGCCTTGCAACCAGGGCGAGAGCTGTTCATGCAGAGCGATGTGCTGGAAGTGATCGAGCCGATGGTGGCCCTCACCGAACTGAGTGGCTGCTTCGAGCGACCCGAGGCTGACCCCCGGCCCTGGCGGGGCCCCAGTCCCTTGCCAGTGCAAACAGAACGGGAGCGCTACGTGCTCGACCAGGAGCTTCCCGTCTACCGAGTGCTGTACCAACGCAACACCACACCACTGCCATCCGTTGCAGATCTCGAACAACGCTGGGAACGGGTCGATAATCCGGCGGAGAACACACCCACACCGTGAGGGCGCACGCCGATGGCTGATGCGGTTGCCGAGGCTCCGCTGCTACTGCGCTGGCAGGGCCTGATTCCCAGCTCCCAGCCCCAGCAACGGCGCCTGCAGGCCGTGGCCTGCCTAGTGTTGATGGGCCTGCTCGCAACCCTGCCGGTCATCAGCAGACCGGGCCTTGCCCTGGTGGTGACCGCCTGCGGTGCCCTCTGGCTGCTCTGGGCCCTGATCACCCCGCCAAGCCGGATCGGGGCCATCAGTGGATGGCTTCTGCTCTACCTAGCAATCGCCACGCTGGCCACGGGCTTTTCGCCGGTCCCAGTCGCCGCGGCCAAGGGACTGATCAAGCTGCTCAGTTACTTAGGGATCTATGCCTTGCTGCGCCAACTGCTGCTGCAGCGCCCCCAGTGGTGGGATCGTCTGGTGGCGGCACTGCTCAGTGGGGGCCTCTTAAGCAGTGTGATCGCACTGCGACAGCTCTACGGGCCGACGGAAGAACTGGCGGGCTGGGCCGATCCCAATTCCGTGGCGGAGGGCACGATCCGCGTCTATGGCCCCCTCGGCAACCCCAACCTGTTGGCGGGCTATCTGGTGCCACTGCTGCCCCTTGCCCTGGTGGCCCTGCTGCGCTGGCAGGGGTGGGGACAACGCCTGTTCGCCGGGGCGAGCCTGCTGCTCGGGGCTGTATCCACCCTGTTCAGCTACAGCCGTGGGGGCTGGCTGGGAATGCTCGCAGCCTTGGGCGTGGTGGTGCTGCTGGTGGTGCTGCGCAGCATTCGCCACTGGCCGCCGCTTTGGCGCCGTCTGGTCCCTCTCGCCCTCTTGGTGCTTGGTGTGGCCTTGATCGCCATCGCCGTCACCCAGGTGGAGCCGGTGCGCACCCGCGTCGCCAGCCTGTTGGCCGGCAGGGGCGATAGTTCCAACAACTTTCGGATCAACGTCTGGATGTCGGCGCTGGCGATGGTGCAAGACCGCCCCTGGCTAGGTATCGGCCCTGGCAACAACGCCTTCAACAGCATTTATCCGCTCTACCAACAGCCCCGTTTCAATGCCCTGAGCGCCTACTCGGTGCCTCTCGAGATCCTTGTGGAGACCGGCATCCCCGGTCTGATCGCCTGCCTTGGCCTGGCCTGGAGCAGCCTGCGCCAGGGCTTGGCAGGACTGAAGGGTGAGGGACCACTGCAACTGCAACGACTGGCCTGCCTGGCCGCGATCGCCGGCCTGCTGGTGCAAGGTGCCACCGACACCATCTTCTTCCGGCCCGAAGTGCAGGTGATTGGTCTGTTCTGTTTGGCCACCCTGGCCCAACCGCTCGAGCGATCACCTGAGTATCAACCATGCTGATCGGTGGATTCGATGCCGGGCAGACTCACACCCGCTGCCGCCTGCTGCGGGTCGAGCCCGAGGACGACACCACTCAGGGCGAAGGCGACGGCAGTGGTGTCTGCCACCTGGATGCTGCGGAGGGTGAAGCGCGATTTCAAGCCGCGCTGCGCTCCAGCCTGGATGCCGCCCTGCAGGCGGCCGGACTGCCCCTGAACAGCCGCCTTGACGCGGCGGTCGTCGGAGCCAGCGGCATTGAACACGGCACAACACTGCAACAACGCGGTCAGCGCCTCCTCAGCAAAGTCCTGGATCTCCCCGCCACCCAGACGCTGGTGACCGGCGATGAACGCACCGCCCTGCATGGCGCCTTCCCAGCCGGCGCCGGCATCGCGCTGATCAGTGGCACCGGGATGATCTGCCTTGGACGGGATCAGACCGGCCGGGAGCACCGGTGCGGAGGCTGGGGATGGCGTCTGGACGGCGCCGGCTCAGCCTTCGACATCGGCCATCAGGGGTTGCAGCTCAGCCTGCGCATGGCCGATGGGCGGATTGCGGAGACACCCTTGCGACGCCAACTCTGGGACGCCCTGGGCTGCACCAGTCCCGCAGAGGTCAAAGCCCTGGCGGCTGGATCGGCGCTGGATGTGGCCGCTCTGGCACGGCTTGCCCCGTTGGTGCATGCCGAAGCCACCCGTGGCGATACCCAGGCTCTGGAGGTGTTAGCCCGCTCCGCCACCGCCCTGGCCGAAGCTGTGACCACAGTGGCCCAAGCCCTCTCGCTCCAAGCACCTGCAATCAGCGCCCAAGGGGGAGCGATCACCCACCTGCAAGGGTTACGCGATCTGGTGAGCGATCAACTCGACCAGCAGCTGGGCCACTGGCACTGGAGTGACCACGGCGGGGATGCCTGTGATGGCGCCCTGAGTCTGGCCAGAGGCCTGATCAAGCAGCGTTGAGATGCTGATCCGCCAGCTGGGCCAGGTGCTGACTCCAGTGGTCGACATCGGTCTGCTCGGCCGCTTCCACCATCACGCGCAGCAGCGGTTCCGTACCACTGGCCCGTACCAACACACGGCCGCTGCCGGCCATGGCGGCTTCCGCATCGCTCACCGCATGGGTGAGGGGCTCACAGGCCTCCCAGCCGGTGCGGCGGCCCTTGTCGGCCACGGTGACATTCACCAGCTTCTGGGGATAGGACTGGAAACTCTCATCCCGCCAAGCGCCAAGGCTGAGCTGACGCTGGTGGCAAAGCGTGGCGATCTGCAGCGCCGTGAGCACGCCATCACCAGCCAGCCCATAGGCGGACGACAGGATGTGGCCGGACTGCTCACCACCCAGGGCAGCACCACTGCTCACCATGGCGGCATGCACATGCTGATCCCCCACCGGCGTGCGCTCAAGGACGCCGCCACGTGCCTGCCAGGCCCGTTCAAAGCCCAGGTTGGACATCACCGTGGCCACCAGTCGCTGATCCGGCAGCGCCCCCTGCTCCTGCAGCGCTGAACCCCAGAGGAACAGCACGTGGTCACCATCCACCACCCGGCCCTGTCCATCCACGGCGAGCATCCGATCCGCATCACCGTCAAAGGCGAACCCCATCTCGGCGCCGCTGTTGACCACCGCCTCCCGCAGAGGGGCGAGGTGGGTGGAACCGCATCCCACGTTGATTCGGCTGCCATCCGGTTCACCGTGCAACACGGTGAGATCAGCGCCCAAGGCCTGAAACACCTCGGCGCCGAGAGCAGTGGCAGAGCCCCAACAGAGATCCAGCACCACCTTGACGCCGCTCAGCCCCTGACCGGGCACGCTGGCCAGCAGCGCATCGCGGTAATGGCAGAGCAGCTCAGGACGGTGATGGGCCGGTGCACAGGCCGTCGTCATCGCCGCCTCAGCCTCAGCAGCCTCGCCTCTGAGCCCAGCCTCAATCGACCGCTGCAGCTCAGGGCGCACCTTATTTCCATCGGCACCGAACACCTTGATGCCGTTGTCGTGGGGCGGATTGTGACTGGCAGACACCATCAGACCACCGGCAGCACCGCACTGGCGGATCAACAGCGGCACCGCGGGGGTGGCACACAGCCCGAGGGTCCACACCTCACGGCCAGCGGCTGTGAGGCCAGCAGTCAGAGCCGCCATCACCATGGCGCCACTGCTGCGGGAATCCATGCCGATCAAGACGGGCCCCTCACGGGGGAACACACGACCACACCAATACCCCACCTGCAGCGCTAAGGCCGGGGTGATGGCTGAGCCCACGCGGCCGCGCAGACCATCGGTGCCAAAGGCCGCCTGAGACGGGTGGTGGGGAATCCCCAGGGGCGGTGTGGCGTGGTCGGCCATCAACAAAGCAGTGGAGAGAGCAGGAGGTTAGTCGGACTGCTCAAGCAGTCTTTGCAAACCAGGGAACCCCCAAACGCACAGTTTCAAGGCGGTCAGTTCCAAAGCGGACAGTTCCAAAGCGGACAGCCCCAAAGCGGTCAGCTCCAGCGCCGCGGAGCCAGCAGCAGTGCGACCAACTCCAGGACGGCCCAGATGGCGATTAGCACCACCACCCAGCCCGGCAGCCAGACCAACGGCCAAAGCCAGCGACACCCCCAGACCAACAGCAACACAAGCCAGGAGAGGCCGCAGCGACGTTGCTGCATCTGACCAGGACCTCCTGCTCGCTTCAGTCTCGCCATACCGATGCTGCTGGCCGCCCAACAGAATGACAGCAGTCTTTGCCTACGGCTTGCCTGTGCGTCCTTCCCGCGGACTGCTGCTGCTCACCGGGACAGTGATCGGCAGCCTGGGAATCATCGTGGTCGCCCAACGGTGGCTGCAGCAGTGGAAGCAGCCACCCCTGACGCCAGCCGCCACTCCGGCCGAACTTTGGAGGCGTTACCGCTGGAGTTGGGACCCATCCGAGCGGCGCGACGCCGCCTTGCTGCTGGCCGCCAGCGACCGCGACTCCCCTGGGCGGCGACAGCGACTGCTGCAGGGTCAAGCCTGGGGGCAGGCGCAGGTGGCAGCAGCAGTGCTGGTGCAGCAAGCCCGCACAGCTGACCAACTGGGTGAGGCGCAGAGTGCTGATGGCCATTGGCGAGCCTTGCTCGCCCGATTCCCACACCACCCACTCAGCGCTGATGCTGCTTATCAACTCTCCAGCGAAAACAGCGCACTCCAACGCTGGCTGCTGAAACACCATCCAGCCCATCCGGCCACTCTTGAGAAGGCCGTGCACGCGCAACAGGCCATGCACCTGGCCCGCTGGGGCGCCGCCCATCCAGGGGCAGTTGCGGTGATCCGGGCCGCCTGCGCGCCCACAGCCAGCACAAGCACCACTCACCGTCAGCACCTGGCGCTGGCCCTCGCCCGTCTCGGGGATGGGCAGAGGGGACTCGACTGCCTACAGGCTGCACCGCCAGCTCCGGCCACAGCCGTCGCCATCGGCCGTTCCTTGCTGCGGGGCGACGCAGCCCAACGGCACCTGGGGGAAACAGTGCTGGTGCGCATGGCCCGCACGGCCAACCCACCCGTCAGCGGCACCACATTGGAGGCCGCGCGACTGCTCAGCGAACCTCTCCAGCCCGATCAGGCCTTGCTGGCCCAGCTGCCCGAACCCCTGCGCAAGCACTCCGCCGATGTGGCAGCCGCCCAGGTGCGGCTGGGTCAGCGCACGGCCGCCAGCGTGTTCAACCGCTGGCCCGATCATCCCGCCAGCTGGCAGCTGCAGTGGGATCTGGCCCGCGCTGATCTGCTGGCGGGCCGCTGGGCTGAGGCAGAGACCTGGCTCGCGGCACTCCCCCACGACACGCTGCCTGAGCCACTGGCAGCACGACAACGGTTCTGGCACGGTTTCAGCGCAGCCAAACAGGGCCGGCCACAGGATGCTGAGAACCAATGGCGGGCGCTGCTGACCCAACACCCACCCGGTTACTACAGCTGGCGCGCTGCCGTTCGGCTGGGGGAATCCACCCTGCCCCCACTGGCGCAAGCCACTCCACTGCCCCCACCACCATCGAGTTGGCAACCTCTCAACAGCGGCGATCCCGTCGTCGACCAGCTCTGGCGACTGGGGATGGTCCAAGACGCGCGCGAGACGTGGCACAGCCGCCAGCAAGCACCTCTCAATCCCGACCGCCTGACGGCAGAGCCCAGCCCGACGGAACGCATCACCGACGGTCAGCTGCTGTTGGCAACAGGCAATGCCTGGCGCGGACTCGATTCCCTATGGCGCAGCAGTCTGCGGCTGGTGGGTGAAGCCTGCAGCACCCGCTTTGCGCTGCATCAGCAGCAGCACCCAAGGCCGTTCGGGGACGCGTTCACATCGGCCAGCGACGAGGCGGTGGTGCATGAAGCCCTTCTGCGGGCGATCGCCAAACAGGAATCGCGCTACTCCCCAGGAGTGCAATCTCCGGTGGGTGCGCAGGGACTGATGCAGCTGATGCCTGCCACCGCTGCCGAAGTGGCGGGCCACCCCCTCAGCGCAACAGAGATCACCAACCCTGACATCAACACCCAACTGGGAGCCCTCTATCTCCAGCAGTTGCTGAGGCAATGGGATGGCAATCCCTGGCTCACGGTGGCGAGCTACAACGCCGGCCCCGGTGCAGCTGGCGGTTGGCGCACACCAGAACTGCAGCAGGACCCTGAGCTCTGGGCCGAACGGATTCCTTACCCCGAGACGCGGATCTACACCAAAAAAGTGCTCGGGAATCTCTGGGCCTACCTCCACGCCGAAGAAGCACCCTGCTCCGGCTGAGTGATGTCGTCGGCGACTGATCCTTCGGGATCAGATCGGAACGGATGCCGGCTGCATCAGCAGGGGAATCGGCAGGTTGTGGCCAAGCCAGATCCCAGCCAACACAATCACAGCCATCCAGAACGCCATCACCTGTGGCGAAGGCACCACCCGGATGCGTGTGAGATCAAGCCGAGCCAACAGCACTGCCGACGCCAGGATCAACACATCCGCCAGCAGCTTCAGCTGAAGCAAATAGAGGCCGCTGGTGATCACCAACAGCAGCGTCACCACCAGGCTGAACACCCGACTCGAGGCCATCAGCATCGAGATCTGACGCAGCAACAGATCCGGCATGGTGCAGACCACCACCACCACCAGGGCCTGCAACACCTCAACGGTCCAGAACACAGGCGCATCAAGGCCATTGCTCTGCAACAGCTGCTGCTGAAACACCGTCCAGTGGTTCCCCATCACCGTGGCCACCGCAAACAGCAGCAGCACCAACGGCGCGCGGAAAGGCAACAACAGAAATCTCAGCAGCGGCATCAGCAGCAGTTGCAGCAGCAGTAGTGCCTAAAAAAACGCTAGCAACGCCAGCCGTGCAGGCCTGCCAGAGTGACGACTCATCTTTGATCTGCGGCATGCCTGCAAACAGTGCCTCCAGCAGTCTCAGCGGGCTCCAGAAAGGCCTGTTGGTGGTGACGGCGCTGGTGTTGGCGGTGGTGCTCTTCCTGCTGCGCAATGGCCTATCGGCTGAATCACCGATGGACCAATTGGCCCGGCGCTCTCTGGCCCCAGAAGTCGCCCTGAGCAATCAGAAACCCACCATGCTCGAGTTCTATGCCGACTGGTGTGAAGCCTGCCGGGAGATGGCCCCCGCCATGCTCGAAACCGAACGCCGCACCAACGGCCAGATGGATGTGGTGCTGGTCAACATCGACAACCCCCAGTGGCAAGACCTGATTGACCGTTATGAGGTCAACGGCATCCCGCAACTGAATCTGTTCGCTGCCGATGGCAGCCTGCGCGGTCGCTCCCTCGGCGTGCGCACACCCCAACAACTGGAAGCCCTGAGCACGGCCCTGATTGCCAATACGCCCTTGCCTCAATTCGCCGGCATCGGCAGCGTCAGCCGTCTCGAAGACGGCGATGGCATTGCTACAGCCACGCCAACCAGTGCCGGTCCGCGCAGCCACGGCTGAAGGATCCGGGCATGATCAGCCCACACCCGTCAACCCACACGTCGCAACGCCATGGATCCCCGCTTCCGGGTCGACCTGATTGCCGCCACACCCAACCCCCAGCAGTGCGTGTATGCCGGCATGCATCAGGACTACAGCGAGGGATTCGTCGCGGGGGACCGTGAGCAATGGCCTGATGAAACCAAGGCAGGCGAGATCTGCGTCAAGCGCCTCCTCGCCGGTGAGCGAGGCCATTACGGGCCGCTCGAGCACGCCCAGATCGTTCTCAACGTGGGCTGGTTTCCCCATTCCGTGATGCAGCAAGCCCGCACCCACCGCGTGGGGGTGAGCTTCGATGTGCAGTCGATGCGCTACACGGGCGAGCGGATCTGCCGCGCAGCCAACGGTGAATTGCCTCTTGAAGAGGTCTTCTACCTGCGCCCCGTGGGCACCTACAGCGATCGCCAGGGCAAGAAATATCTCTACAGCGAAGAACTACGCCAACAGGATCTCGCCCATTGTCAGCAGGCAGCGGAGCGCTACCGCGACCTGCTCAATGCCGGCTTCGCAGAAGAGCATGCCCGAGGCATTCTTCCCTTCGACTATCGCCAGCATTTCGTGGTGAGCTTCAGCCTGCGGGCCTTTCTGCACTTCATGGATCTGCGGGCCAAGCTCGATGCCCAGCAGGAAATTCGCGAGTTATGCGACCTGATGTGGCCCCACCTGCAGAGCTGGGCGCCTGAATTCGCTGCTTGGTATGAAAAAACCAGGTTGCACAAAGCGCGCTTGGCTCCCTGAGCCAAGCGAATCGATCCGATTGGTTTGCCGAGGTTGCGTTAAACCCGAGCCAGGGTCACCCGTTCGGGCTGATGCTGGTATTTGCCTTGACGGTCGCTGTAAGTGGTGTCGCAGGGATCACCCTCAAAAAACAGCAACTGACAGATGCCTTCGTTGGCATAGATGCGGCAGTCAGCACCGGAGCTGTTACTGAACTCCAGGGTGAGATGCCCCTCCCAGCTGGCTTCAGCAGGCGTTGTATTCACAATGATGCCGAGACGGGCATAGGTGCTCTTGCCGAGACAGATCACCGTGATGTTGGGCGGCACCTTCATTTTTTCCAGGGCCACACCGAGGCCATAGGAATGGGCCGGAAGGATGAAGTAGTCGCCGTCTTCGTCGCGATGCAGCTCGGTGGGCTCGAGGTTGGCGGGATTGAATCGCTTGGGATTCATCACCGTGCCGGGCACGTGCTTAAAGATCAGGAATTCCTGGGGTGACAGGCGCAGGTCGTACCCATACGACGAGCAACCAAAACTGAGAACAGGATGCTGCCGCTGCTCAGGATCAAGGTGACGCACCAGTCCCGACTGGAACGGCTCCAGCATTCCGGCATTGGCCTGCTCGGTGATCCAGCGGTCGTTCTTGAGCATTAGAAACCCCGGCGCAATTCGGTGACTTGGTCAGCCATGTCCATCAGAGAGTCTGGGATGGCAGGCCCCGTGACAATCACATCCATCGATCCTGGCCGCTGCTCCAGGGTGCTGCGCACGTCCTGCTCATCGAGGTAGCCAAGGGCCACAGCGAGCCCAAGTTCATCCATCACCAGCTGATCCAGCTCACCATTCAGGAGCTGGGAACGGCACTCAGCCCAGAGGGCCTGAACTGCAGCCAGGGTGTCTGGCTCCTGTTCCGAAGCGGGCTCGGCCAGACAGCAAGCAACATCAGGCCGCAACCACTGGAGCCGGCCACAAAGGGTGAGGCGGCGATCAGGCCCCTGAGCCACCCCTCCCTTGAGAAACTGCACCACCATCACCCGGCTGCCGAGACCTGCAGCACGCAGGGCCTGGCTCAAAACGGAAGCAAAGCTGCCCCGATAGGGAGCGGTATGCACCTGCAGCTGCCCCTCTGGAGACACCAGATGCAGGGGAGGGCGAGCTGGCAGCTGAGGCAGAGGATGCAGACCTGCACGCTCCAGTGTCCGGTGATCTGCGCTGCGGACCTCGCCGGGACGGTGACTGGTGCTGAGGCTTGCTGTCATCAAGAGCTCGTGCGTCCGGGGGTGACCCGCTGGATTCAAACCTAGCGCCGCCGGATCAGTTCACAAGCCTTTTGACACTATCCCTGGTGTCACGGTGTCGACCGACACCCTTCTCTCCCCATGCGGCTGTGGAAACCGGCAAACGGCCCCTGCCAGGCTCAGACCATTCACGCCTGCGCCCCACAACGCCATGACCAGCCTCAGCAGCAGCGGCACCCACTCAACGCCTGGCGAGGAGCGCAACGACGGCCGCAGCGCCGCAGACCTTCGCCCCTTTGCCATCAACTGGGATCCGATGGGCTTCGCCATAAGCTCCCTGATCGTGCGCACGGGGCGCACGGCCGTGCTCTGCAGCGTCTGTCACCAGGAGGGCGTGCCCCGCTGGCGGAAAGGACAAGGCAAAGGCTGGCTGAGTGCCGAATACCGCCTGTTGCCGGGTTCCACCCCCGAGCGCCAAAACCGGGAACTGCTCAAGCTCTCGGGGCGAACCCAGGAAATCCAGCGGCTGATCGGCCGCAGCCTGCGGGCCTGCATCGACATGGAAGCCCTGGGAGAAAACACCCTGTTGATCGACTGCGACGTGATCCAAGCCGATGCAGGCACGCGCACCGCATCCATCACAGGGGCCTGGGTCGCGCTGAAGCACGCCTGCGACCAACTGCTGGCGCAGGGACTGGTGACGCGCCAACCCATCACCAAGCAGGTGGCCGCCGTCTCGGTGGGCCTGGTGAACAGCGCCCCACTGCTCGATCTGGACTACAGCGAAGACAGCCGTGCGGATGTGGATCTGAATGTGGTGATGGACGAGCACCAGCATCTGCTGGAGATCCAGGGCACTGCCGAGGGAGCAGCCTTCAGCCGTAGCGAACTCAATGGCCTGCTGGATCTGGCTGAACCAGGCCTGCAGCAGTTGATGGACAGCCAGCGCCAGGCGCTCCGTAATCGCTCGATTTCGTGATGGTTGCTACACGGCACTACGGAACTGATCCGTAACTTCCAGTCACCTGCAAAGCCATCCATGCCGGGAGTCATGCACGGCTTCAGCCGTACCGTTACTCCAGTACCGGGACCGATGACCCTGGTGAACACCCCCGAGAAGAAGGAGCGCACCCTCCTGGATGTGATCCGTGGACTGGATGGCGCTACCTCGGAAATGGTGGAGCGCAATAAAACGATCTTCTTCCCTGGAGATCCTGCAGAGCGGGTGTACCTGATCCGTCGCGGTGCTGTGCGCCTGTCGCGGGTTTACGAGTCAGGGGAAGAGATCACCGTGGCGCTGCTGCGGGAAAACAGCCTGTTCGGTGTGCTGTCGTTGCTGACCGGCCATCGCTCCGATCGCTTCTATCACTCCGTGGCCTTCACCCGCGTGGAGATGTTGACAGCCCCCGCCGCATCCGTACGTCAGGCGATCGAAGCGGACGCGAGTGTGGGGTTGCTGTTATTGCAGGGCCTCTCCAGCCGGATTCTGCAGACCGAAACGATGATCGAGACCCTCACCCACCGCGACATGTCGTCGCGACTGGTGAGTTTTCTACTGGTGCTCTGCAGAGATTTCGGCGTGCCAGGCGATCGCGGGATCACCATCGATCTGCGCCTGTCCCATCAAGCGATCGCCGAAGCCATCGGTTCGACTCGCGTCACCATCACTCGCCTGCTGGGCGATCTCCGCAACGCCGGGCTGGTGGAGATTGACCGCAAAAAAATCACGGTGTTGGATCCGATCGCGCTGGCCAAAAAGTTCAGCTGAGGGATCTTCAGGTGACAATGGTCGCCGGTTGGCCTGAGCGTTTCCCGACCGCTGAACGACGTTGACCGGCTGGCTGCTGATCCTGATCCTGCTTGTCCTTGGTGGAGTCCTCTCCACCCTGGGCGATCGTCTGGGGTCCAGCGTTGGAAAGGCGCGCCTCAGCCTGTTGGGCCTTCGCCCCCGCAGCACCGCTGTGGTGATCACAGTGCTGACCGGCAGCCTGATTTCAGCGCTCTCGCTGGGATTGCTGCTGCTGGTGAGTCGTCAACTGCGGGTCGGTCTGTTTGAGCTCAATGCGCTTCAAGAGAAATTGCGCATCAGCCGCAGCGAACTGGAACGCAGCCGTGAAGCCCAGGCCGGAGCAGCCCGCTCTCTCTCCCAAGCCCAGCGGGAAAGTGAGCAGGCCCGCCTGGATCTCACAACAGCCAAAGCGAAAGCCGATGCACTGCGCCAAACCCTGGTGCCCCTGCAGAAAGAACGGCAACGGCTTGAAGCTGAGCGACAGCGCCTCAGCCGGGATGTCCAGGCCCGCGATGCAGAAATCCAGCGCACAGAGAACGAGCTGGCCGACGTGCGATCACGCATCAGCAAGGGCGAAGCCGAACTGCGCGAATTGGAACAGCAGCGACTCGCTCTGCGCCTCGGCAATGTGGTGCTCAGCAGCGGCCAGCCCTTAGCGACCGCCACGCTCCGTTTGGATCGTCCCAACCAGGCCAAACAGGTGATCGACCAATTGCTGCGGGAAGCCAATCTCCAGGCCTACCAACGCGTGCTCCCTGGGGAAACCCCCGACCGCCAGATCCTGTTGGTGCCCCGCAATGACATCCAGCGCCTCGAGTCCACCATCACAAAGCCGGGAACCTGGGTTGTGAACATCCGCTCGGCAGCCAATGTGTTGCTGGGAGAGGAAGTGGTCTACGCCTTCCCGGAAGTCAGACCTAACACCACCGTGGTGCAACGCGATGCGGTGCTGGCCCGAACCGCGCTGGAACGGGATGAAACCAACAGCGAAGCCGTGCGCAACCGCCTCAACCTACTGCTGGCATCGGCTCTCGCTGAAGCGCAGCGACGCGGGTCGCTGGTGCAAGGCTTGCAGTTCGATACCAATGCCCTGAACCAACTCGGCAGCACGCTGCTGCGTCGTTCTCCCTCTCGCATCGAACTGAAGGTGATTGCCAATCAACGCAGCGACACCGCAGATCCGGTGATCGTGCGGATCGAGCCGGTCGGCACCATTCCCCAAGCGCGCATCAATGAACGCCGTAACTGAGCGAACTCAGCCACCCCTTCGCGGCATGGTCGCTGCAGTTGATCCCGGTCGCAGCAAATGCGGCCTTGTGCTGGCTGACTGCAGCCAGGGTGAAATCAAAGATGCCCTCGTGGTGCTTGCAGACGACACTCGCACCCAACTGGAGCGGTGGCACCAACACACACCCCTGGAAGCTTTGGTGATCGGCGATGGCACCTCCAGCAAGGCATGGCAGCAGCAACTCCAACACCTCGCTCCAATGCGCATCGTGAAGGAAGCGGGCACGACCCTGCGCGCCAGAGACCGTTACTGGCAAATCTGGCCCGCTCGCGGGTGGCGGCGGTTCTTGCCCAAGGGCCTCCAGCTCCCCCCCGGCGAATTGGACGGCATCGCGGCGCTGGTCTTGCTGGAAGATCAGCTCCCTCATCCCTTGACCTGGAGCCATCCTCCCCAACAAGGACCTGGACTCAGAACCGTGCCCGCACGGTGAAGGTGTAATCGCCTCCTGCTTCCAGGTGATAGTCGGCCTTCACCAAAAACCGCAGCAGGGCGTCCTGGATCAACGCCCGGCCTAACGAAGGCTCCACCGTGAGTTCGCCCCCTTCGAATGTCCAGCAAAACTGCCAGTTGAAGCCACCGGCACTGACTTCACCTTCCAGGCACTTGTCCTGGAAGCTCTGCCTCAGCACGCGCAGATGGGCCGTGGTAACTGGGAGAGGGGTCACGCAGGCTCCTCCGGAGCCAGATTCAGTCCATTGAGGCGGTTGCCTGCCCGCTCCAAGCCTTGACGCTGAATCAGATCGACACCCCGCAACACTTCATCCAACACGTCCTTGAGCAGGGACTGCTCCGCCTGATGAAAACTGCCCAACACATGGGACACCGTGCGAGCACGACGCTCCTCCGCCGATCGACCGGGAGCCCCAATACCAATCCGTAAGCGCGCGAACTCCTGGGTTCCCAGATGCTGAATCGTGCTCTTGAGCCCGTTATGGCCACCGGCACTTCCTTTGGCACGCAACCGCAGCCGCCCCAACGGAAGGTCCATGTCATCGACAAGCACCAATACCTGATCTGAGGAGAGATCAAACCAGTCGAGAGCAGCCCGAATCGAACGACCACTCTCATTCATAAAGGTCTGGGGCATCAGCAACCTGAGGCGATTGCTGCCCACACCGACTTCCGCCAACTCCCCTTGCAGCTTGGCCATCGCCTTGAAGCGAGCAGACTCGCCAGAAGCCAAGGCTTCCAGGGCCATAAACCCCACGTTGTGGCGCGTGCCGGCATAGCGCTGACCAGGATTGCCGAGCCCCACCAGCAAGCGGAGATCACCGCTCTGCATCAGCCCTCTTCGTTGGGGGGCACCTGTGACGGCGCAGACGAAGCCTCTGCAGGGAGAACCTCTGGTTCATCACCCTTCAGCTCAGGCTCTGCCATCGCTTTGTTGATTTCACGCTCGAACTCCTTAGAGGCCGCCTGAAAACCCTTGAGAGTCTTGCCCAATGTGCGACCGAGCTCGGGGAGGCGCTTGGGCCCAAACACCAGCAGGGCCACAGCGCCAATAACGGCCATCTCAGGAAGGCCGATCCCGAAAACGTTCATGAATCAGCTTCAGCCGAGGCCGTTCCAGTTGACGTTGATGCCCTCGAGGATCAGGGACTTGTTGTACAGCTGGAGGATCACCAGCAGGAAGACCAGGAAGAGGGCCATGAAAATGCCCATCACCGGAGTGGTTCCCCAGCCAGGCACAACCTTGCCGTACTCGGAGTTGAGGGGACGGAGGAGATCTCCCAGACGAGTGCGTTGAGCCATAGCGGCGCTTGGTTCTCGGTTCAGGTTCGGTCTGGATACTGTAGGGGTCCTGGTCCTGATAAGGCCGAACCTGTCGAGAGATGTGATGGAAACCTCCTCACCAGCACTGTCTGTTGCTATTGCCGTTCTGGCTGTGTTGCTCGGCCTCACAGGATTCGGCGTTTACACCGCTTTTGGCCCGCCCTCCAAGAAACTCGATGATCCCTTCGACGATCACGACGACTGATCGACGTCTCCCTCAAGCGGAGTCAGCACCACTTCCACCAGTTCTCCGGGACTGAAGACGATCCCTTGCGCTGCACAGGCGCAACCGCGATCGGCTGTGCCTTTGGGATCAGCAGCTGTTTGCCAATTAACAGCTTCCGCGAGTCGAGAGATCACCCACCCCGGGGGGCCCCATTGCTGACGGCGCCCCCCCGGATTGAGCACACGCAGACGCAAACCCTTTGAAGGGTTGAAGCTCCGATCAGCATCTCGGGGCGTCTCCACAGCCACCGGCACCAGGCCGTCCGGCAGGGGCGGAAGCCATTGTTGGGCCTCAGCGAGCCCGGCAGGCCCCCACCAGCCGGGCTCACGAAAGGCGATGGCCGCCTGAGGGATGCCTCCGCGGCACCACCCTTGAGAGGCAGGCATCAAAGCCAGGCGCTGACGGTGCCAACCACGATCGGCCCCAGGATCGGGCCACGTCGCCCCCCGCACCAGGGAGACCCCGAGTCGGTCTGGGGTCGCATCAACCCCCTGAGGCCCGTCGAGCAACAAGGCCAGCCCTCCGCCAGGCGAAGCAACCTCGGTGGCACACCAAGAAATCACTGGCACTTCCCAGCGCATCTGTTCCCCAGGAGTGCAAGCCCGCGCAGGACGGGTGATCACACCACCGCTGGTGTCGGCAGCCCAGCGGATCGCCGTCTGAGCCAGAGGCACCTCCAGCCGCAACAGCTCATGGGTCTGGCGCCAGGCCACGCTGCAGGTGAGCTCCAGCCAAGGACTGTCGGCCCGCAGCTGACAATCCAACCGAACGCAACTCTCGCCAACGCGGGCACGCATGAGCACCCGTGCCACCAATGGCCCCGTCTCCACGACGTCCAGCGACGCCGCATCCCACTGCACCGGCAGGGGATGGTCGCGATAGTCCGCCGGCAGGTCCCAGGCATCCCAGAACTCGCCATGGTCACGAAAGCGCGAGAGGGCGATCGGAGCCTGAAGCTGGGGCCGACCCGCTCCATCCCAGAGCTGCACGACGCCGGCTGCTCCCAGCTCAACCGACAGATGCTTGTTGGTCAACACAAGACCACCATCTGCCGTCGTGCTGAGCGTTACGGCGCCTCGAACAGCGGGGGCCGAGACAGCGGTGCGCTGTTCAGAGGATGGGCGGCGTTCCAAAGGAAGCGACGCCACACCGTGCTGTTCCGGCAGCTGCACCCAGGTGCCGCCCTGGTTGGCCGTCTGCACCGCCAGGCCTTGCCCCTGAGACGCCCACTCCCCTCGCGGCAAACGCAACACCGGGGACCAGCGCGCCAACGGCTGCAGTCCGATCCAGGCCCATTGATCCACTTGCCTGTTACCCAAGAGCTGGGTCAACTGACGATTGCGCAGCGCTGAGGCCGAGCGGCGTGATCGGCGCCAAAGCGGTTCCGCCTGGTCGAACACCTCAGGGATGGAGGTCCCGGGGAGGATGTCGTGAAACTGATGAAACAGCAGGGTGGTCCAGTCCGCGACCTCAGGGACCCCAGCGGGATCACCCAGGCGAAGCAAAGCAGTGGTGAGATCCGCCTCACGCAACAGACGCTCCAGGCTGCGGTTGTGGCGCTTCTGATCCGGACGGCTGGTCGCACAGGCGCGATGCAGATCGAGATAAAGCTCATCCCGCCACACCGGAAGGGTGGCGACGGACGGCTCCAGTGCATCCAAATAGGCCCTCACCGTGGACGGGCGTCGCGGTGTGACCTGGGGGTGGTCCTCCCAGAGGCCCATCTGCTCGAGCATCTCAGCGGTCGGTCCACCTCCGTGATCCCCCACACCTGGGGTCCAAAGGGCTTTGGCCATCCCCGTCGCCAGACGAAACGCTCGCTGCTCCGCCTCAATGGCTGCCGGTTCAGCGCTGGTGCCGATCGGTGGCAACATCAGCGCCTTGAGCTCGGCTCCACCCCGACTGCGCCAGCGGAACAAACGATGGGGGAACGGAACACCGGCATTCCAAGCCAACTTGTGCGTGCAGAACCAGCGCACCCCCTCCGCCACCGCCACAGCAGGCAGTCCCGCTGCAAAGCCAAAGCTGTCGGGCAACCAGGCCAGCTCATGGCGCCATTGCGGAAAAGCCCTGCGGCTAAAAGCCTGACCGATCGAAAACTGTTGCCAGAGCGAGGCCGTGCTGACCAGAACACAATCGCTCTCCACCCACGGCCCATTAATCGGCTCCCATCGCCCCGCATCACTGGCTGACTGCAGGCGCGACCACAGCGCTGGCCGGAAGCGCTCCATCCAGGCGTAGAGCGCCGGCGTCGAGTGGGCAAAACGCAATGGCGGGAAGCGCTCCATCAGATCAAGCGCTGATCGGAAGGTGCGTTCGGCCGCCTGCCAGGTGTCAGCCACAGGCCAGAGCCAGGCCAGGTCGAGGTGGGCATGACCAACCCAATGGACCTCACCAGCCGCAGCAGGCCTGGACGCAAGAAAGTCGCCCACCGCTTCGATGGCCTGGGAAGAATCCGGATCCAGGACAAGCCAGGCCTCAGGCAGGGCATCCAGCGATGGCAGCGCCAGATCGAGCGCTTCGGGCAACAGCAACTGCTCCGGATCATCAGCAGCCGTCAACGGTTCGCGCACCACATCGCTGGTAATCAGGGCGCCGTCGTCATGGCAGGGACTGCGCAGTTCAAGCACCAGATCCAATGCCTGCCCCTGGCGCCAAGAGGGGGGCAGAGGCCAGCGACAACGCGTGTCGAACAGGTCGCCTTCGTGCACGAGCACCCCATCGACCCACAGGCGCACCTGGTCTGCCCACCAACTGAGCACCAATCGCTCCTGTCCGCAGGCGGAATGGCACCAGGCCTCCGGACAGGGAAGTTGCAGCCGCAAACGCTTCCAGATTCCACCTCGCGGCCAACTGAGCAAACCACGCTTGGCCCAGTCAGGGCGATGGATCTGGGCCCAGGGGTCCGCAAGGGCCGAACCCCGCTCAGGAGCATCCATGCAAGACCACTGCGGCAGCAGATCCAGGCGCGCGCGACTGCGAAACGTTTCAATCCACTCCGATCGCCGGGCCTGAAGACGGTTCTGCATCGTGTCTTCCAAACATTGCCCCATAGGATGATGGCGCTGTCCCTGACGCCGGTCGGTCTCCATGCTCGCCCTCAAGATCTCCGTTTATTCGGTCGTCTTCTTCTTCCTCGGGATCTTCGTGTTTGGCTTCCTGGCTAGCGATCCCAGCCGCACCCCCAGCCGGAAGGATCTCGAAGATTGAATCCTGGTGCGCTGATCCAGAGCTGTCGGTCACGCCGAACACTGGTCAGCGCCTGATCAAACCAGCCTTCACACCATGGCAAGATCAGCGGCCTCAGGAGAGATCGCTTGCCAGGTCGATTCGCCAAGCCTCTACGCCCCAGCCTGATTTCGATCGGGGCTGCAGCGTTGATGCTCGTCACGGCTGAGCAGGCGGTCGCCGGTGATTCAGGCCCGTCCCTCTCACCAGAGCGTGAACGCAATAGCGGTAGTCGGTCCAAAGCGACCAAAGCTTTTGATGCACCTGTCGCGATCCAGCTGAAGGCGGATCGTCAGGTTTTCGACGGTCAGCGAAACCTCTTCGTGGCTGAGGGCAATGTCACCGCCAGGATTAATGGTGGTCTGTTGCAGGCGGATCGAATCGAGTTCGACTCCAGCTTCAACACGTTTGCGGCTCGAGGCAGTGTTCGCTACCGCAAAGGGTCCCAGTATTTCCAAGCGGGAAGCCTGCGCTTCAGCCTGATCCAGAACGAAGGAGTCTTCGAAGACGTCTATGGCGTCCTTGATCTCGACACGGCTGCCCTCGATCTCGATCCTTCGAACCGCTCCCAGCGCAGCAACCGAGCTGGAGACATCGCACCATTGCCAACCCTGGAGAGCTCAGGGCTTGGCTTCCCGACCGCACTTCAGATCGAACTGGCTGGCAGTACGGCCGAACGCATCAGTCCCCAAGGCGATCAGGGGGGATTCTGGAGTTTGGAGCAACCCGCTTCGAGCGAGTGGGTCGTTCCAGGCCCAGTCAATGCCGATTCGGAACACCATCTGGAGATGGCCTGTCCCCCGGTGTTACCACCGATCCCGGAGTGGCATCCACACCCCTGGGCTGCCACGGTCTGGGGCGGACAAAGCATCGACTCCAACTTCGGGGACACGTTTTTCTTCAATGGGCGCATGCGACCGGAGTACCTCTCGGGCGTGACTGTGCAAAAGCGGATCTGGAAAGCCGGACCGCTGGCCATCGAAGTGGAAGGCAATCTGTTTGGCCACCAGGCCTACGAACAACCCGGCGGAGCTTTCAATCAATCCGTCCCTTATGCCAACACTCCCCAACAGAGCTTCGGCGAAGGCATCGTCGGCATCGGGGCCCGGCTATGGATGCAGCCCTGGCTAAGTCTCGGCGTCGTGGAAGGGGTGAGCTACTTCACCGCCAACAGCAATTACGAGCGCACGTACCGGGAGAACTACGCCCAGTTCCTCAATTACCTGGGCTTCGAGCTTGAAGCGGCGGTCTCGAAGCGCTTGTCGTTGGTGGGGCGCATCCACCATCGCTCTGGTGCCTTTGGCACCTACAGCGGCGTGCGTGAGGGCAGCAATGCCTACCTCATCGGAGCTCGCTATCGCTGGGGGACTGATCCGGCACAGGCAACACCCAGCGATGTTCCGCCGCCGCTCGGCTGTCCTGACCCTGACCGCGCGAATCGCAAGCCCAAACGGACCCTCAGTGAAGCGCTCGAGTACGGAAGCCTCGGTGGTGACCGTCTGCCCGTTCAGACCACGACTCGCCAGCAGGAACCGCTCGGACTCACAACAGAGTCGACCCTCTCACTGGCCGAACAGGAAGACCTGCGAGCCAAGGCCATCGCAGCCATCGATCAGCGCATCAGCAGCATTCAGTTCCAGCAAACACTGACGATTGAGCGCCGACTTGGGGTGCCTGGTGGTGGTCAGCGCAAGCAGGAAACCCGTGAACAGACCATCGAGGAGGAGAACGACTACGGAACCCTGCAACCGTCCCAGCTCAAGGGGCTCGGTCGGGCCCAACTGGTGACCGGCGAGATCAGTCGATGGCGTTTCCAAGCGGCCCGCATCCGTCTGACCCCGGATGGCTGGAGCGCCGATCGTATGGGTTTCACCAACGACCCCTATACCCCAGCCCAGACCCGCATTGATGCCGAAGATGTGGTGGCCACCCAGGAGCCCAACGGCGACATCCTGATCAAGGCACGGCGCAATCAACTGATCGTGGAAGAACGCTTGCCGATCAACGTCAGCCGCAGTCAGCGCATCCAGAAGCAGGAAGAAGTCGAGAACCGCTGGGTGCTCGGCATCGACAACGACGACCGCAATGGTTTCTTTATCGGTCGCAATCTCAAGCCGATCCAACTGAGCAGCAATTTCCAGTTCGATCTGCAACCTCAGGTGCTGGTGCAGCGAGCGATTGATGGCCAAACCAACAGTTACATCGCCCCCGGCAGCGCGGTGGGCAGCGGCACCGTGACCCAACCCATCAGCGCGGGCGATGCCTTTGGCCTGGAGGCCGAACTCTCCGGTCGCGTTTGGGGTTGGAAGACCAGTCTCAATGCAGACATCAGCACCTTGAATCCCGACAATTTGGACAATGGCAGTCGCTACTGGGGCGAACTGAAGAATGCCGTCGGCCTTCCCTGGCTAGGGAATGTCAAAACGCGCCTGTTCGGCGCCTACCGCTACCGCACGTGGAATGGATCCCTCGGCCAGACCGATGTGTATTCAGCCTTCGGCGGCTTCGCCGAACAGAAAGGCGCCTGGCAGTGGGGTCAGCTGGCCAACGACTATCTCTGGCGCGTCGGCGTCGGCAACTACCAGGCTGAAACCTTCGAAAGCGAAAACCTCGCCGACCTCTGGAGGGCGAATGTCTACGCCTCAGTGAACAGCAGCTTCCCCCTTTGGCGCGGGAAGCCGGCGCCACTCACACCGGAAGCGGCCTACCGCTACTCCCCTGTGGCCATCGTGCCCGGCCTGACGCTGAACAGCAACGTGAACACCTTGCTCGCGGCCTATGGCAATGGGACCCAGCAGAACAGCATCTCCCTCAGCGGGGGGCCCACGTTGACCCTGGGCACCTTCAGCAAACCCTTCCTGGATTACACCCAGCTCTCACTCACCGGTGGTGGCACGCTCAAGCAAGGCTCCAGCCCCTTTGATTTCGACCAAGCCATCGATCTGGGCACCGTGGGCGTGGGACTCACCCAACAACTTGCAGGACCTCTCCTGATCAATGCCGGTGTCGCGATCAACGTCGACCCGAATTCCGATTACTACGGCAACGTGATCAACTCCAACATCGAGTTGCGCTGGCAACGACGCTCGTATGACTTCGGGTTCTACTACAACCCTTACGAAGGCATTGGCGGCTTTCGCTTCCGCCTCAACGACTTCAACTTCACCGGCACCGGTGTGCCATTTGTGCCTTACTCACCCTCCAACCCCAACAACGCCCTCGATCAACGGCTGTTCTGATCACCAAGCGGATTGCGATGGCGGATGCCTCAATCCGCCCCGCCGCCGTAAATCAGGTGGCTACCGGTGAGATCGGAACCGGCGTACTGCATCCCTTCTGTACGCACGTCAGGCGCATACGCATTGATCACCACCGCATCGCGCAGATCGGCGCGGCGTAGATCCGTACCCGCCAGTTCTGCATTGCTGAGCACTGCCCGCTGAAGATCGGCACCTTCCATGCGAGCGCCACTGAGGTCAGCCCCTTCGAGGTTCGCATCCCCAAGCTGAGCATCCCGGAGATCCGCTTCGCGTAAATCCACCCCAATGAGATGGGCCCCGCGCAGATCAGCGCCTCGCAAATCACAGCCTCGGCACTGACCGGTGGACTGCAGCTGCAGAACCGGATCAATCTCGATCGTGAGTGGCACAGCCCTTGCCATCGGTGAGGCCGCACCGATGCAAAGGGCGAGCAGCCCGAGGGCAGAAGAAGAGAGTCGGGAACGGGCCATCAGACGCACGCCTCTATCTCCGTCTTAGACACTGCAGCAAGTGTCTGCCGCCAGCAGGCTCAGAACCCGTTCAGATACGGCAAGGCCGCCATTGTCTGTTTCAACTCAGCATCCCGCGACACCAGCTGAGATGTGGCATCCCAGCGACCGCTGAGCAGCATCTCGAGAGCACCAGCATCAAAGCCGACATCCCAGGATCCGGATCCCTCACTGCGGCACTGACGGGCCTGAAGATCAAGGGTCCACGCAACGCTTGGATCCTGCGAGACCGCATCCTGCAACGCAAGGATCTGTTCTGGTGACGCCGTGGCGCAGGGAATGCCCAGAGCCAGGCAGTTGCCATGAAAGATCTCGGCAAAACTGACACCCACCACGGCACGAATGCCCCAACGCATCAGCGCCTGGGGAGCATGCTCACGGCTGGAACCACAGCCGAAGTTTCCATTCACCACCAAAATCGATGCGCCGGCATGGGCCGGTTGGTCGAAGGGATGCGCTCCATCCAGTTCCTTGCGGTCATCAGCGAAGGCTTGGGCACCCAGGGCGTCAAAACTGACGCACTTCAGGAAACGAGCCGGAATGATGCGATCGGTGTCGATGTCGTCACCGCGCAGGGCAAAGGCCCGCCCACTGACGCTGGTGATCGCTCCCTGGGGGAAAGGGCCGGTCTGGGTCATGGCTGCAGTGGAACGGTCTTGAAAAGGAACAACGAGAGCAACAACAGGCTGGTTCAGCCCTCAAGCGGCGCCAAGCAGCGCACGTCGGTGACACTGCCTTCGATCGCGGCAGCAGCCACCATCGCTGGACTCATCAGCAAGGTGCGACCACTGGCCGAACCCTGGCGACCTTTGAAATTGCGATTGCTGGAGCTGGCACTGATCTGACGCCCCTCAAGGCGATCAGGGTTCATGGCCAAACACATCGAACAGCCGGGTTCACGCCATTCGAAACCTGCAGCGCGGAAGACCTTGTCCAGGCCCTCGGCTTCGGCGGCACGCGCCACCTGCTCCGATCCAGGCACGACGAACGCCTTGATGCCAGACGCCACTTGCCTGCCTCGAGCCACGCTGGCCGCCGCCTGCAGATCACTGAGACGGCCGTTGGTGCAACTGCCGATGAAACACACATCCACAGGAACACCGGCAATGGCTGAGCCGGGGGCAAGGTCCATATAGCGGTAGGCCTCCTCCGCGATCGGACGATCGGAGGGATCCAACTGCTCAGGCGTGGGGACCGTTTCATCAACACCGATGCCCTGCCCAGGGGTGATCCCCCAGGTGACGGTTGGGGCAATCGCAGCAGCGTCAAAGCGCACTTCATCGTCGAAGTGAGCATCAGAATCTGAGGCCAACGCATGCCACCACTGCACAGCCCGCTCCCAAGCCTCGCCACTCGGCGCTTCCGGGCGGCCCGCCAGGTAATCGAAAGTGACCTGATCGGGATTGACGTAGCCGCAGCGGGCCCCACCCTCAATCGCCATGTTGCAGAGGGTCATGCGCTCCTCCATGGACAGCGCCTCAATCGCCGGACCGGCGAACTCATAGGCATGACCCACCCCTGCCTTCACCCCCAGCGTGCGGATCACGTGAAGGATGAGGTCTTTGGCGAACACACCGGCACTGAGCTGGTTGTCGAACCAGAGACGCCGCACCTTGAGCTTGTTCATCGCCAGGCTCTGACTGGCGAGCACATCGCGCACCTGGCTGGTACCGATGCCGAAGGCAATCGCACCAAAGGCGCCATGGGTCGACGTGTGGGAGTCACCGCAGGCCACGGTCATTCCCGGCTGGGTCAGCCCAAGCTCAGGAGCAATCACATGCACGATGCCCTGACGGCCGCTGCCCAGACCATGAAGGGTGATGCCATGGCGCTCACAGTTGCGTTCCAACGTGCTGAGCATTTCCTCCGCCAGAGGATCGGCGAACGGGCGGGCCTGGCTGGTGGTGGGCACGATGTGATCCACGGTGGCCACCGTCCGCTCTGGGCAACGCACCGGCAGCCCCTTGTCCTCGAGGGCGGCAAAAGCCTGCGGACTGGTGACCTCGTGAATGAGGTGCAGACCGATCAGCAGCTGGGTGGACCCACCGGGGAGATCTGCGACACGGTGCAAATCCCAGACCTTGTCGTAAAGCGTGCCGCTGCTCATTCCGGCCAAGTGATCAGCCGTTCACCCTACGCGCCAGCCTCAGCTGCCCTCCATCGGGGTCTGAAGACGCAGGCGCAACTGATCCAAAGCATCTCCGGCACTGAGCCTGCGCACCCACTCACGACCACGGCTGTCGCCGTAGCGCCGCGCTTGCGCAAAACAGCCATCGGGGCCAGCAACGGCCAGATGCACTAACCCAACAGGCTTCTCCTCCGATCCGCCCCCAGGGCCAGCAATGCCTGTAATCGCCACGCCCCAGTCGGCGCTGGTGCAGCGACGGACTCCCTCCGCCATGGCTTCCGCCACGGGATCACTCACGGCCCCATGCTGCTCAAGCAGTGCAGCCGGCACGCCCAGCAAGGCCTGCTTGATCGCATTGGCATAGGCGATGACACCGCCCAGCACCACATCAGACGAGCCCGGCACCGCCGTCAGAGCTGCGCCCAGTCCACCACCAGTGCAGGACTCCGCGACGGCCACGGTCTGGCCACAACGGCGCAACTGCTCGATCACCACAGAAGCCAGCGTGTCGGCATCAGCACCAAAACAACGTTGACCGAATCGGCGCCGCAAGTCGACTTCCACCGGCTTGAGAAGCTCCCTCCCTTCCTCAGGGGTATCGGCACATGCGGTGAGCCGCAGCATCACCTCGCCACCCCCGGCATAGGGAGCCACGGTGGGATTGCTCCCAGCCAACAAATCCTCAATTTGCTCGGCGAGCGTGGACTCACCGATACCCCAGAAATGCAGCTGCCGGCTGGTGAACACACCGCTAGCAAGGCCAGAGTTCTGCAACCAAGGCCCTGCGGTGACATCCCACATCGCCCGCATTTCGCTGGGAACACCAGGAAACGTGAGCAGGGTGAACCCGGGCTGAGGCGACCAAATCATGCCTGGCGCAGTGCCGGTTGGGTTGGGCAGCACCTGGGCCCCCTGCGGGAGCAAGGCCTGGCGACGGGTGCTGGGGGAGGGTTCTCGTCCTCGACTGCGCGATTTGGCGAGGATGTCGGCCCACACCTCAGGCCGTTCCTCCATAGGGACGCCGAAGGCTGCAGCGATGGCTTCCGTGGTGAGGTCATCTGGGGTGGGTCCGAGACCACCGGTGGTGATCAACACGCGGGAGCGCTGAGCCGCCTCCCGCACGAACGCGATCAAACGCTCGCGGTTATCCCCCAGCACCGACTGGCGGTAATGGGGCAAGCCGAGGCCTGCCAACCGTTCCCCGATCCAACGGGCGTTTCCATTCAGGATGTTGCCCAGGAGAAGCTCCGTACCGACACAGAGCAGCTCAACGCCACGGCTCTCGGCCGGTTCAAGCATGGTTTTGGGGAATGGGCGAACGACGCGACTTCTGCTCTGCCTTGAGGCGACGGCGCTCTGCTTTACGCGCCGTTTCGACCATCTGGCGGCGGCGGAGAACCACCACCGTGCCCACCAGGATCGCGGTGGCTAAAGCCAGCCAAAGGAAACGAAGCTCCACATTGGCCACCACCATGGCGAGAGCCGCCAGCCACTGCGTAAACACGTAGATCAACAGCACCGTGCGCCTGTGGCTGAAACCGGCACGCAGCAGGCGGTGGTGCAAGTGGCGGCGATCAGGATAGAAGGGTGAATGGCCATCACTGAGCCGGCCCATGATCACGGCGGACATGTCTGCCAGGGGCAACGAAAGGATCAGCAATGGCAGCAACAGGCTGACGGTGGTGAGGCCTTTAGCAGGGCCAACGATGCTGACCGCCGCCAGGGTGAACCCAAGGAAATAGGAACCGCCATCTCCCATGAAGATGCGGGCGGGATTGAAGTTGTGGCGCAAAAAGCCGAAGCAGGTTCCTGCCAGAGCCGCCGCCAGTAAACCGGCAGCAGGCTGGTTCAGGGAGAAACTCACGGACAGCAGTCCAACTGCGGCAATGCCTGCCACACCAGCGGCAAGGCCATCGAGCCCATCCAGCCAGTTGATCGCATTGGTGATCCCCACCAGCCAGATCACCGTGGCAGCGAGGCTCAGCAGGTCTGGCAGGACAAGGACTGAAGAAGCATCACTCAGCCAAGGGAAATCAACAGCCCCAATGCGCACGCCTTGGGACCACACCACCATGGCCACCGCCACTTGTCCGGCCAAGCGGGGCCACGGGGACAGAGCGAAGAGATCATCAGCCAAGCCGATGATGAAAAAACAGAGGGACCCGGCCAGGGTGGTCCAGATCAATTGATCGCGATCCGGAGCCAAGACCCCGAAACCACCGACTGCCCAGGTCAAGGCAAGAGCCCCACAGAAGCCCAGCACCATGCCCACCCCGCCCAGGCGCACCATCGGCGTGGTGTGCTGCTTGCGGGAATCCGGTTGATCCGTCAGCCCCATCCGCAGGCCAAGAGTGCGCACGAGGGGAACCACCAACGTGGTGATCCCCGCTGCGATCGACAACGTGATCACGGCCACGGCGAGTGGATGGCTCGCGAGGATCACAGAAGACTCCGGTGAGGATGCACCCAGATCGGGTGAATGCAATCCAATCTAGGCAGGCTGAATCCGGAGTTCCAGCCCGCAGTGGGACAGTCAGGCAAGCGCCGGAACAGCCGCTGCGCCTGCATAGAGCGGGAAGCGACTGCAGAGGGTGAGCACGCGCTCCTTGCAACGGGCCTGAACGGCATCGTCGTTGGGATTGAGAAGCCGATCAGCAATCACATCCGCCACTTCAGCAAACGCTGCGGTATCAAACCCACGGGTGGTGAGTGCAGCAGTGCCGAGACGCAGACCACTGGTCACAAAAGGCGACTCTGGGTCGAAGGGCACGGTGTTTTTGTTGGCCGTGATGTTGACGTCACTCACCAGCAGGTCAGCGACCTTGCCGGTCATGCCAATGCTGCGCAGATCCAGCAGCACCACATGGTTATCGGTGCCACCACTGACCACGTCGATGCCGCGGGCCTGAATCTGCTTGGCCAAGGCCTGGGCGTTGGCCACAACCTGACGGCTGTAGGCCTTGAAGTCGTCGGTCAACGCTTCTCCAAAGGCCACAGCTTTGGCCGCAATCACGTGCTCAAGCGGACCACCCTGTGTTCCAGGGAACACAGCCTTGTCAAAGCGCTTGGCGAACTCAGCGTCACGGCAGAGGATCAGGCCACCGCGAGGACCGCGCAGCGTCTTGTGGGTGGTGGTGGTGACCACATCGCAGTGAGGCACAGGGCTGGGATGGACACCCGCAGCGACCAGTCCAGCAATGTGAGCCATGTCGGCCAACAGATACGCACCCACCTCATCGGCGATGGCACGGAAGGCCGGGAAATCGATCGTGCGGGGGTAAGCGGAATAACCGCAGACGATCAACTTGGGCTTGTGCTCGAGCGCGAGCTTGCGGATGGCCTCCATGTCGAGGCGCTGGGTCGCCTGATCGACGCCGTATTGCACGACGTTGAACCATTTGCCGCTGACGTTGACAGGAGATCCGTGGGTGAGATGCCCCCCGTGGCTGAGGTCCATCCCCATGATCGTGTCGCCGGGCTGGAGCAACGCCAGAAACACAGCGAAGTTGGCCTGCGCACCGCTATGCGGCTGCACATTGGCCCATGCGGCACCAAACAACTCCTTGGCCCGTTCGATCGCCAGTTCCTCGATCGCATCCACATGCTCACAGCCGCCGTAGTAGCGCTTGTGAGGAAGGCCTTCGGCGTATTTGTTGGTGAGCACGGAGCCCTGGGCCTGCATCACAGCCCGGGACGCAAAGTTCTCGGACGCAATCAGCTCAAGATGGGTTTCCTGACGGTTCTGCTCCTGCCCGATCAGGGCAGCGATCGCGGGATCGGCATCGGCCAGAGCGGCGTTGATCGGTGCGGAAGCGCGGTCAGACATGAAAGAAGGCCTGCTGTTGATGAATCGTAGGAAATGACTTCGTCTCACCCCGAAGCCGGGCAAAAAAAAACTGCCCCGAAGGACAGTTGAAAAGCGCGCCTGGAGAGATTCGAACTCCCGACCCTCTGATCCGTAGTCAGATGCTCTAATCCGCTGAGCTACAAGCGCCTGCACCTGACTATCTGACCTTATCGAGGGACCCAACGTCAACTGTTTGGGGCAACCGGCCGCCACAATCAAGGCATTGCGTAGACGCTGCCCGATGCCCATCCGCTGGTACGGCCCGGCTAACCCCGAAGACCCGATCTATCGACACTTCAATCGGATCGTGAATTGCACGCTGCATGCGGGGGTTTTTGCCGCCGTCAACAGCGGCCTCTGGTTTGTGCAGGGCATGCGTCACCCCTGGAACCACCTCGCCTGGATCACGGAAGCCTGGCTTGCCGTCTTGGTGGTGCAACTGATCAGCGTGATCGTGCAACGTCCGGGGCCAGAGGAACGAGCCACAACACCAGTGACCAGCACGCCGAGCGATCAACCATGAGTCTCGATGCCGCAGAACTGCGCGATCTCAGCGCCGCCATCAGCGACCGCCTGTTCCTGCAGGTGGCCGGTTGGCACCTGTATCTGGGGGATGCTGGCCTAGCCGAACCCCTGGCCATTGAATGCAGCGCCCGCATCGACCAAGGTGCGGCCATCGCAGCACGTCAGTCCCTAGAAGCACTTCAAGTGCCCCTCGGAGGTGGCAGCACGAAACTGCCGCTGGCCCGCCTGATCCCGGCTGTTCAACTTCGTGATCTCGAGGAGATCCTCGAGGAGCACTGCCGATAAGGTTGCAGCCAACCCGGGAGCCCCCGTGCTGATCATCGAGGTCACCAATGCCCGCGAGGTGATGCGTCAACGCATCGGCAAGCTCGGGGAGCGCTTGATCGGCAAGGTGGTCGACGCCGAGGCGCAGGTGGAGAAGGCGTTGATCCAGGAGCTGGAGAACGCGTTCAAGGAATTTGGAATTGAAGCCCGGATCCTGTCGGTGCAGGGTCCCCAAGTCGTGGGCCGCCAGCAACTCGAGCTGCCCATTCAGGTGCGGGAAGACCGCAATGTGATCCTCAGCGACGACTGAATCGCCGAGTGAAGGTGCCCGTCAGCTCCTCCACCTCCGGCACCCCAAGGCTGCGGCCAATCCCCACAAACAACAGCAGCCCCAGGGCTGATGACAGACCCACCTGGAGAAGTCGACCGAGCAAATCAAGCGGCCAGGCGATCCAGGTGCTGAGAGCCCAGGCCGCCAGCCCAGACAGGAGCGCCGCCAGCAGCAAGCGCAGCGCATCAACAGCCCAAGAACGCAGAGGCAATCCTTTGAGACGCCCTTGCAAGGCGATCAACAACGCCAGACAGGTGATCAGATTGATCGCCACCGTGGCCAGCACCAGCCCCGGAGCACCGAAGTTGAAGGGCATCTGAGGGCCCCAGGGGGTAGGGCCACCCACCAGCAGCCAGTCGAACAACACATTCATGCCGATGCCTGCCATCGAGAGGCGGAAAGGAGTCGTGCCATCTCCCAGGGCATAGAACACCCGCACCAACACATCCCGACCGAGGTAGGCAGGCATACCAACGCCATAGGCCATCAAAAGTCCGGTGACCAACTGCACCGCCTGCTGATCGAAGGCACCACGCGCGTATACCAAGGAGACAATCGGGGCTCCCAGTGCCACAAATAGGGCTCCCAGCGGCAGCATGCTGGCGGTGGAAAGCATCAAGCCCTGACGAATCCGAGCCACCAAAGCCGGACGATCGTCTGGCCCTGTGAGCCGGGCAAACGTGGGCAACAACGGCACCAGCAGGGCGTTGGAGATCAGCCCCAAAGGGGTCTGCACCAACAAGTTGGCGTAACCCAGGCCTGCCGCCGCCCCAAGGATTCCGGAGGCAAAAAACAGATCGGTGAACACATTGATCTGCAACATCCCCGAGGAGAGGGTGGCAGGACCCATCACCTGCCACACCTCCTGCACCCCGGGATGGCGCCAATCCCACACCAACTGGAGCCTCGCCAGACCCTGCTTCACCAGGGCCGGCAACTGCAGCAACCACTGCAGCAGGGCCCCCACCAGAGTGGCCAGGGCCAACACCACCCCGCCAACGATGGCCGACTGGGGCGCAGCAATCGAAGGGCCGAGCTGCCACCAGAGCAAGCACACCCCAAGGATCAAGGCCAGACTCGACATCAACGGCGAAATCGCCGGAATCCAGAACTCATCCGCCGCATTGAGGGAGCCGAAACCAAGGCCGATCAGCCCCGCCAGAAGCGCCATCGGCGCCATCACCTGCAGTTGGATCACAGCGTTGTGGTGAAGCTCAGATGAAAGACCAGGCCCCACCAACGTGATCAAAGGATCAGCGGCCAGCACCAGGATCAGGGTCACCAGCAGCAACACCGCGCTGACCATGGTGTTGAGGGTGGAGAGGATGTGTGCCCCTTCCTCTTTGGGCCGCCGGCTGAGCACGCTGACCATGGCGCTGTGGAAGGGTCCGTTAATGCCTCCCAACAGGATCAGCAGAAAACCCGGCAACACATAGGCGTAGTTGTAGGCGTCGTAGGCCGCACCGACCCCGAACGCTGCAGCGATCACGAGCTGGCGCACCAGACCGCCCAGCTTGCTGAGCAACGTGCCGTAGGTCACCACCAGGGCGATGCGCTTGAGGGATCTCGCCATGGCGGAACAGCAAGCCGACTCAGAGATGGGCTGCATTCTCAACCGACTGACGCCATTGGGAAGCCCCCAGGGGCCACCATGGCCACCATCTCTGGCCCGCCCACGGCCCCTCATGTCCGGTCTTTCCCTGCTTCAGTTCGAACCCCTGCATGAAGGGGTGCTGCTCAAGCGCTACAAACGCTTTCTGGCTGACGTGCGCCTCAACGACGGCAGTGAAGTAACGGCGCACTGCGCCAACACCGGACCAATGACTGGCGTGTTGATCCCCGGTCAGCGTGTACGGCTGCGCCATGCGCCCTCTCCCACCCGCAAGCTGGCCTGGACCTGGGAGCAAGCGGAGGTCACCGGTGCTGACGGATCACCGTGCTGGGTTGGCATCAACACCGCCCTGCCCAATCGCCTGATCCGAGCAACGGTCGAAGCCGGATGCCTCCAGGAGCAACTGGGTGACATCGCCTCGATTCGGGCCGAAGTGACCTACGGGAGAGACAGAAAAAGCCGGATCGACCTGCTGCTGCAGCCCCCAGAAAACGCCAAAGATCCCAGGCCCATTTACTTAGAGGTTAAAAACACCACCTGGACCGATGGTGATCTGGCACTGTTCCCCGACACCGTGACCGAACGGGGACAGAAGCACCTGCAGGAGCTGATGGATGTACTGCCGGACGCTCGCGCGGTGCTCGTCCCGTGCCTGAGCAGACCGGATGTGGCCGCTTTTGCTCCCGGCGACAGCGCCGACCCCCGCTACGGAGAACTGTTCCGCGAAGCCCTGGATGCGGGTGTGGAAGTGCTGCCCTGCTGCTTCAGCTTCGAAGTAGATCAAGTGCGTTGGCAAGGACTTCGACCAGTCAAGCCATCCACGAATGCGTCAAACAACCCATTTTCTGCATCTAATCCTTGACTTTGTAACAACGCGAACATTGACCCAGGCAGATCATTGGTCACCCTTAGTGCCGACGACTTCATCCGAACACCACGGAGAACGTCTTTGCAGCCCTGCTCTTCTTTCATGACATCTGCTCTGCATTCGCCTTCCAGGCGGAGCAAGCCGCGTCTCCAGGAAGCAAGCCTCCTGGAGGGCCCCATGCTCCTCCTTAAAAGCATCCGCGGCTTTCGAACCAATCGCTCACTAACCTGGCTCGCTTGCGTTCCGGTTGCTTTCGCAGGCCTGGGCCTGTTCAACCTTGCTGCCCACGCGCAAAGCGCCAAACTCGAAGATCTGACTGGTCTTCAACTCACCAGCTTCCTTGCCGACAACCTCTGGTTGTTGATCGCCACCATTCTGGTGATCTTCATGAACGCTGGCTTCGCCATGGTCGAAGCCGGCATGTGCCGTCAGAAAAACGCCGTCAACATCCTCGCCAAAAACCTGTTCGTGTTCGCCCTTGCGGTGACGGCGTATTGGTTCATCGGCTACTCGCTGATGTACGGCGGCTCTGTGGTTGATGGGTGGCTGTATTTCAAAGGTCTGTTCTTCGATCCTTCAGCCACTGAAGCCATCGCTTGTGCAGCAGCCGACAAAGCTGACGATTGTGTTCAGCTTGTGCCAGCTGTCGATTTCCTCTTCCAGGCTGCCTTCGCTGGAACTGCTGCAACGATCGTGTCCGGCTTGGTTGCAGAGCGCGTGAAATTCGGCGAATTCGTGATCTTCGCCCTGGTTCTCACCGCTTTCATCTACCCAATCTCCGGTTCCTGGCAGTGGAATGGCGGCTGGCTCGACAGCCTCGGCTTCATCGATTTCGCCGGTTCCTCCATCGTTCACTCCGTGGGCGCTTGGGCTGGTCTGGTCGGCGCCATGCTGCTTGGCCCCCGCATCGGCAAATTCGTTGACGGTCGCCCACAGGCGATCCCTGGCCACAACATGGCCATCGCCACCCTTGGCGCTTTGATCCTCTGGATCGGTTGGTACGGCTTCAACCCCGGCTCCGAGCTGGCAATGGACCAATACGTGGCTTACGTGGCTGTCACCACCTCTCTGGCCGCTGCAGGCGGCGCCATCGGCGCCACCGTGATCTCCACGATCACATCGGGCAAGCCCGACCTCACCATGATCATCAATGGCATCCTTGCCGGCTTGGTGAGCGTGACCGCAGGTTGCGGCAACCTGACCATGGTTGGCGCTTGGGTCGCTGGCCTTGTCGGCGGCATCATCGTGGTGTTTGCCGTTTCGGCCCTCGATTCAGCTGGCATCGATGACCCCGTGGGTGCCTTCTCTGTGCACGGTGTGTGCGGTGTCTGGGGCACGATCGTGATCGGCCTCTGGGGTGTCAAGGGCATGGCTCCTGACGAATTCTCCGTGGGCATTGGCCTGTTCAACGGTGGTGGTTTCTCCCAGCTGGGGATCCAGGCCCTTGGCTGTGCTGCTTACGCCATCTGGACCCTCGTCACCTGCTTCATCGCCTGGTCTGTGATCGGCGCTCTCTTCGGTGGCATCCGCGTCACCGAAAAAGAAGAGATCGAAGGTCTCGACATCGGTGAGCACGGCATGGAGGCCTATCCCGACTTCGCCACCACCAACAGCTGAACCAACGCGTCCCGCGTTTCCGATCAGCTCCTCTCAAGTCCGGCCCCATCGGCCGGACTTTTTTTTGCCCTGTTGCCCCCGCGCGTCAACCTGCAGGGGCTGCCCATAGAGTCATCCCACTGCTTTGCCGGATATGGATACCCACGCCTTTAAGCGCTCGCTGCACCATTCCGATCGCTACAACCGGCGTGGATTCGGCCGCGCAGAAGAAGTTGCCGGCAGCCTGGAGCAGGCCTATCAGAGCGGTCTGATCGGCTCAATTCGCGACAACGACTATCGCCTCACCCATGGGCGGCTCAACGTTCGCCTCGCCGAGGCTTTCGGCTTCTGCTGGGGCGTCGAGCGGGCTGTGGCCATGGCCTACGAAACCCGTAAGCACTATCCGGATGAACGCATCTGGATCACCAACGAGATCATTCACAACCCTTCTGTGAATGACCACCTGCGGGAGATGGACGTGGAGTTCATCGCCGTTGATCAAGGCGTCAAAGACTTCTCCGGCGTCACCTCAGGGGATGTGGTGATCCTTCCCGCCTTCGGAGCCACTGTGCAGGAGATGCAGCTCCTCAACGAACGCGGCTGCCACATCGTGGACACCACCTGCCCTTGGGTGTCCAAGGTGTGGACCACCGTGGAGAAGCACAAAAAACAGACGGTCACCTCGATCATTCACGGCAAGGTCAAGCACGAGGAAACCCTCGCCACCAGCTCCTTCGCCGGCACCTACCTCGTGGTGCTCGACCTCAAGGAGGCCCAAATGGTGGCCGACTACATCCTGGGCAATGGAGATCGTGAGACCTTCATGACCAAATTCGCCCATGCCTGTTCGCAGGGGTTCGATCCCGACCGCGACCTCGAACGCCTGGGAGTGGCGAACCAGACCACCATGCTCAAGAGTGAAACCGAGGAAATCGGCCGCCTGTTCGAGCGGACGATGCTGAGCAAATACGGCCCCACCGCCCTCAACGAACACTTCCTGGCGTTCAACACCATCTGTGACGCCACCCAGGAGCGCCAGGACGCGATGTTCTCCCTCGTGGACGAACCCCTCGATCTGATGGTGGTGATCGGCGGCTACAACTCCTCCAACACGACCCACCTGCAGGAAATCGCCGTGAGTCGCGGCATCCGCTCCTTCCACATCGACACTCCAGAGCGGATCGGGGCCGATAACAGCATCGAGCACAAACCCCTGGGCCAAGACTTGATCCGCGAAGCCGATTTCCTGCCAGCAGGTCCCGTCAATGTCGGCATCACCTCGGGTGCCTCCACCCCTGATCGGGTCGTGGAGCACGTGATTCAGCGACTGATCGGCCTGAGCGAATCCTGACCCCCAGCCCCCTTTACATTGGTTGACATGCGGGGATTGTCCCCGGAGAGGGACCTCCATCCGTGCTGCTCTTGACGAGACATCCAGCCGATTCCCTGCGCCACAGCGACGACCCGCAGATCCGCTGCTACAGCAGCCATTTCTCGGATCAGATGGAGATGCGCGCCACCACGCGTGAGGTGGGTGCCTATCTCGATCGGCATGAGGGGTGGTTCCGGCGTTGCGCCAAACCCATGGACGTCGACGTGCTCGATGCTCAGGCCTATGCCCTGCGCCTCGGCCGGTTTGGCAATTTCGGCTTTGAAGTGGAGCCCACCATCGGCCTGCGTCTCTTGCCCCAGCAGCAAGGCACCTATGCCATCACCACCGAGCCAGTGCCTGGACGCAACGATGGCATCAATGCGCTTTACGACGTGGACTTCCAGGCATCGCTGCGCCTCGAGGAGCAACCAACCGGAAGAGACGACAGTGGCAATGCAAGCCCCTCCACAAGCGTGAGCTGGGACCTCGACCTGTCGGTCTGGATCAAGCTCCCCAAAGTGATCACCATGCTCCCTGAGGGGCTGGTGCAATCCAGCGGCGACCACCTGCTGCGTCAAATCGTTCGCCAGATCTCCCGTCGGCTGACCTGGAAAGTGCAGGAAGACTTCCATGCCACCCATGGCCTTGCTTGCCCAGCACGAAAAAGGGCGGCGTTCTAAACACCGCCCTTTTTCGCATCAAGATGTCTGAGGCGCCAGGTGTGATCGCCCCCAGCAGCGTCAGCGGTTGGTCCAGATCTTGTTGACGATCTCGAAGCCGCTGACGGCCTGCCAAAGGAACAAGGTGAGCATGCCCATGTTCAGACCCACATGGGCCTTACGGGCAATCAGATTGCCTTGCTGCATCAGCGGAGAAAGAGATGCTGCTGCTGCAATCATCCCGGTCATCGCCAGGCCCACCAGCAGGTGAGGGCCAACGAAAAGCTTGCCATTGTTGAGGTAAGTGACGGCCATACCTCCAAGGGTGCCGAACACCATCACGGCCAATACGGCACTTCCCCAGAGGTAGTGACGCTGAGCAAACTTGCCGGGGATCAGAGCTTTACGCTGCTCCGGGGTGCCTGTACGCACCTTCTTGGCCTTGATGCCCAAGAACATGGCGTAGCCACCGGCGGCCAGCAGCATCAACATCATCAAGGGATGTACAAAATTAAGGCTGAAAGGAAGGACGGCCAGCATCAGAGGAAGCGTTGCGTTGAAGGAGGCTAGAACCACGCCCCTCCAAGCGGCTGCTCAGTGCAGAAAATGACGGCGACCGGTGAGCAGCATCGCCAGGCCGAGCTCATCACAGGCCTTGATCGAATCGGCATCGCGCATGCTGCCGCCGGGGTGAATCACAGCGGTGATGCCATGGCTGGCCGCCAAACGCACCGTGTCGTCAAACGGGAAAAAGCCATCACTGGCCAGCACAGCCCCTTTGACCTGATCGCCAGCCGCCTCGAGAGCCAGGCGGGCCGAGCCCACACGGTTCATCTGCCCAGCGCCAACGCCCAAGCTCTGGCCACCCTTGGCCACCACGATGGCGTTGGAACGCACATGGCGCACCAGTTGCCAGGCGAATTGCAAGTCAGCGCGTTCCTGATCCGTCGGAGGGCGCTGGGTGGCAACAGTCCAGCTGGTGGGATCAATGGGCTGATCATCGAGGTCCTGAACCAGCACACCGCCGAGGATGCTGCGCACGTGGTTGTGGCCTGCAGCGTCAATCGCAGCCGGAGCGAGTTCCAGTAAGCGCAGATTGGCCTTAGCAGCCAGCAGTTCGCGGGCTTCGGCCGTGAATCCCGGAGCCACCACGCACTCCAGGAACAGGCTGGTGAGTTCCCGGGCCGCGGCCGCATCCACCTCCCCATTGATGGCCACGATGCCGCCAAACGCGCTGACCCGGTCAGCATCGAGGGCCCTGGTGAGCGCGTGGGCCACACCATCACCCACGGCCACACCGCAAGGGTTGGTGTGCTTCACCACCACAGCCGCTGGTTGCTGAGCAGGGTGGCGACCATCCACGCCGAAACCAAATTCCCGCACCGTGGCCAGTGCCGCCTCGAGGTCGAGCAGATTGTTGGTGCTCAACTCCTTGCCTTGGAGCTGAAGCGCCCCGCCCCAACCCTGCTTGGGCTGGCTGTACCAACGGGCTTGCTGGTGAGGGTTCTCGCCGTAGCGCAAGGTCTGGCGAAGGGGCACGGCATCCAGCCAAGGAGCGGCATCGGTCTCCACCTGAGCCCCCATCCAGGTGCTGATCGCCGTGTCATAGGCAGCGGTGTGCTGAAACGCCTCCAGAGCGAGCTGACGACGCAGATCAGCCGGCACGCCCCCACCGGAGCCTTGCAGCGCTTCTAAAACGTGGTCGTACTGATCCGGGCTGGTGAGCACCGCCACATCAGCGTGGTTTTTGGCTGCAGCCCGCACCATGGCCGGACCACCGATATCAATATTTTCGATCGCCTGATCCCAGGTGACATCGGGCCGAGCCACCGTTTCCCTGAAGGGATAGAGATTGACCACCACCAGGTCAATCAGCGGAATGTGCTGCTGCTCGAGATCGGCGCGATGGGAGGCGTCTTCACGCTTGGCCAGGATGCCGCCGTGCACCCGTGGATGCAGCGTCTTGACGCGTCCTCCCAGGATCTCAGGTGCTCCTGTGTGTTCCGCCACCTTGGTCACAGGCAAGCCGGCCTCTTGAAGCACCTTGGCCGTACCGCCGCTGGACAACAGCTGATAGCCATGCTGACGATGCAAAGCCTCCGCTAAAGGCACCAGGCCCGTTTTGTTGGAGACACTCAGCAGCGCGAAAGGTGCCATGAGATCGCAGCAAGATCGGTCCTGAGCCAACCTACGCAGCAACGCTCCGGCAGCTCCGATGCCTTCAGCCGCTCCAGCCCCTCTTCGCCTTCAGCCCGACGCAGACCCTCGGGGGCGCCTGGTGCTGCTGCATGGCTGGGGTGCGGATGCTGATGATCTGTTGATGCTGGGCGAGACCTTGGCCAAGCGAACGCAGCTCCCCCTGGAGTTGGTGGCCTTACCGGCACCGGAGCCTCATCCACAGGGCGTGGGACGTCAGTGGTATGGCCTCTTCCCAGCCGACTGGGATACCGTCCCCAGCGCCGAGGCTGCCTTACGCAGCCGGCTGACGGCACTGGAGGATGAGGGAGTTGCCCTGAACCGCACTGTGGTGCTGGGGTTCTCCCAAGGAGCCGCCATGGCCCTGTCCACCGGCTGCGACTTACCCCTTGCCGGTCTGATCGCCTGCAGCGGCTACCCCCATCCCCACTGGAGCGCACCGGCAGAACGGCCTCCGGTGCTACTGATCCACGGCCGCCAAGACGAGGTGGTGCCTTGCAGTGCCGCCGAAGAAATCCAACGTCGCCTATCCAGCGGACGTGCGGACGTGAGCCTTACAACCTTCGACGGCGGCCACACGATTCCAGAGAGCGTGTTTTCCGTCATCAGCAAAGCCCTCAACACCTGGCTTGAACAAGCCGGGCGTGAGGGCTGACTCTCTGAGGCGAATCGCCAAAGGGCGGCTTCAGACGAACGCGTATTCGTACTCTTCCATTTCCTCCCAATCGTCGGAGGCCAGCTCCAGGCCTTCGAAAATCACCTCTTCGCCGACGTTGTCAACGATGGAGCGCAGGGAAGGGAAGAGGAAATGATTTTCCTCGGCGTATTGGGCGCTGAACAGGCCCTTTTCGCCCCAGAAGAAATGATCAGTGGTGTGCTCATTGCGACGCACACGCAGCAAGGCTGGTGGGGTGATGCAGCCTTCTGCCAAATAGCGACGCGCTGCCGTCACCGGCTTGTGTTCACCAGTTTCGAGATGGTAGGTGGGCACATGGGCGAGGACCCGCTGTCCCGCCAAACGGCGGCGGCTGATCCGCTTGCGCTTCTTTGACATGATTAAGGAGACCCTGTGAGGGCGATAGAGGGAGCAAAGAGCAGGACAAAAGTCCAGACGTCAGCAGCCAGAGCGACTAGCAGTGCGGGAATCCCCACCCCACACATAGACACGTGACAAACCACCACCGAAAATATCGGCGTCGACAGAGACGAGTTGTGTTCAACCTCTGCTGTAGCCTTGCTTTTGCGGAAAATGCAAGCAAAGCCGGCTCGACAGTGACGCAAAGCCGCCTCGAGGGCGTCGTGCTATCGGTCGTTGGTCAGATCTTAAGACTTTTTCCCAATTTTTCAAGCCCCTGGCAGAAGGCAAGCCTGGAGGGCGTCTGTATCGAAGGCCACCATTGACGCCATGCAGCTGACGGAACGTTTTCTGCAACTGGTGCGTCAACAGCTCGAAAGCCTCGGCACAGCGGGCTGTCTGACCCATGTCGTGCTGTACGCAGCCCAGGGACAACACGATGAAGCCGCCAGCCTTGTGATGGTGGACCAATGGCCCGATACCGCCCCGCCGCTACCGGCTGCCCAAGCAGACCCCACACTCCGGACTCCCTGCCCGGAACGTCGTTGGTACCCCCTGCGGGAAGGCAACGTCTTGCTGGGCGCCCTCCGCGCTGAACGCCAGAGCGATCACAGATGGAGTCAGGACCTCGATCAACGTCTGCAGGCCAGTGCCAGTGCAATGGCCCAGTGCCTCAGCCTTGATCTGGAGCGAACCCGGCTGCTGGAGCAACTGGAGCAGCAACGCCTTCAGCTCAATCTGATGGTGCACCAGTTGCGCAACCCGCTGGCAGCCCTCCGCACCTATGCCCAGCTCCTGCTCCGCCGCCTTGGCCCTGACAGCGACCACCGGGCTCTCGTGGAAAACCTGCTGCAGGAGCAGGGGCAACTGGATCGCTATGTCAACGCTCTCGACCGCATCGGTCATCCCACGAATCGCTTGATCAGCGACACATCCACTCCACTGTTACTGCCGCCCGTCCTTCCTGATCAGCCCCCAATCACCCTGCAAGAGCTCTTGACACCACTGGCTGAGAGAGCAGCCGCCACAGCAGCCCTGCAGGGACGGGCATGGCATGGCCCTGATCAGTGGCCAACGTGGATGCAACAACCACGGCCTGCCGCAGACGCCGTGGTGGCCGAAATTCTGGCCAACTTGATGGAGAACGCTTTTCGCTACAGCCCCTCAGGGGCTCCCCTTGGGCTGCTCTTGTTCGACCAGGGACTGTGCCTCTGGGATGGAGGCCCTCCGATTCCAGTCGAAGAACGGGAGCGAATTTTCGAACGAGGGGTCCGTGGAACGAGCAGCCAGGACCGCAGCGGCAGTGGCCTCGGACTGGCCCTGGGACGCCAACTGGCCGAAGAGCGGGGCGGGACGCTAGCCCTCGCGAATCGTCCCGCCGATCTGGATCCCGCACTTCCTGATCAGGGCAATGCGTTTGTGATCACCTTGCCAACGACACAGCCAGAGGCTGCAGCAGCGCCAGCAACACCAACATGAGGGTTGCGGTCCAGACCACGCAAGCCCCGTAGCTGTCACCGGTGTGCCCACCCAAGCGGCGTCCAAGCACCTCAGCGACGACAAGACCGGAGGCCAGGCCAACCAGGAGCATCACGCCCAACAAGACCCCCTGACCGACGGCGACTACCACCGTCAGGGTCACCACAATCACCAGCAACGAAGGCCGAGCCTCCCGCCAGCCCCGTGCTCCCTCCCGGTGAAATCCAGCCGTTCCATCTTGTTTTAGATAGGGAAAACGGACCACAGCCCAGAGAGGAGAGCAACGGCTCAAAAAGCCCACCGCGGCCAACACCCAAGGCATCCCCATCGGGACTCGCTCTGCCAGGCAAAACAACGCACCCATTTGCAGCAGCAGCACGAAAGCCAATGCCTGCACACCACTGGCCCCGACACGGCTGTCCTCCATGGCTTCCAGTCGGCGGGAGGCTCCGGCTGCAAGGCCATCAGCGGTGTCCATCACACCATCGAGATGCAATCCCCCGGTGACCCAGGCCTCCAGGGCGATCAACACCGGCACCGTGGCCAGCAGGGGCCACCCCAGGCCCTGGAGCAACAGCCAAACAGCGATCTGCAACGCGGCGATCACCAGACCAATCCAGGGCGCAAAGCGAGCGATGCGCTGAAATCCTGGCTGAAGCCGCGGCCAAGCCGGCAACACGGAATAAAACACCCAAGCTCCGGCGAGATCGCGCAACCAGGACGGGGCGACGGCCATCGGCGGGAGCGGTGCAGCACCGGAGCTGGGGATCCAGCTCACCGTAGGGTCAGGGATGGCCCCGGTTTGGCCCGTGTTCCGTTTTCAGATCGACGCCCACTGCAGCCACACCCAAGCGCGCTGTGGCTGCTTTCACACACCCCATGGTCCGGTGACCACGCCGCGATTCATGCCCGTGGGCACCCTCGGCACCGTCAAAGGGGTGACCACTGAACAATTGGCGCAGACAGGCGCCCAGATGGTGCTCTCGAACACCTATCACCTGCATTTGCAACCGGGTGAGCAGGTGGTGGCTGATGCCGGTGGCCTGCATCGATTTATGGGCTGGGACGGCCCGATGCTGACCGACTCTGGCGGCTTCCAGGTGTTCAGCCTGGGGGACCTCAATCGCATCGACGACCACGGCGTGGATTTCCGTAACCCCCGGGACGGCAGTCGCATCCTGCTGACGCCGGAGAAATCGATGGAGATCCAAATGGCCCTTGGGGCCGATGTGGCCATGGCCTTTGACCAGTGCCCTCCCTATCCAGCCACGGAAAACGACGTCGAAGAGGCCTGCCGGCGGACCCACGCCTGGCTCGCCCGATGTGCCGACGCCCACACCAAATCGGATCAAGCTCTGTTTGGCATCGTTCAAGGTGGCTGCTACCCCCATCTCCGCGACCTGAGCGCACGCACGACCGCGGATTTCGACCTGCCTGGCATCGCCATTGGCGGCGTGAGCGTGGGCGAACCCGTGGAGGAGATGCACCGCATCGTTCGCCAGGTGACCCCGTTGCTCCCCAGTGATCGCCCCCGCTACCTCATGGGGATTGGGACGCTGCGGGAGATGGCCGTGGCTGTCGCGAACGGCATCGACCTCTTCGACTGTGTGCTGCCAACACGCCTCGGACGGCATGGCACCGCCCTTGTGGGAGGCGAACGCTGGAATCTGCGCAATGCCCGCTTCCGCCACGACCACACGCCCTTGGATCCCAGCTGCAGCTGCGTGGCCTGTAAAGGCCACACCAGGGCGTATTTGCATCACCTGATCCGCAGTGAAGAACTGCTGGGACTGACGCTGCTCAGCCTGCACAACCTCACCCATCTGATCCGCTTCACCACCGCCATGCGGCAAGCGATTCAAGACGGCTGTTTTTCAGAGGATTTCGCTCCCTGGGATCCGGAGTCGCCGGCCCATCACACGTGGTAGCGTCCGCTCAACGAACCTAGACATCCCCGGGATGGCCGCCACCACACTCGATCTTCTGGCCCAACTGCCCGAGGCTTATCAAGCCTTCGGTCCGCTTGTCGACATCCTGCCGATCATTCCTGTCTTCTTCCTGCTTCTCGCCTTCGTTTGGCAGGCATCCGTCGGCTTCCGCTGAAGCCTTCAAGCATCGGACCAAGCGCCGATTCACAACTCGATTTCCACCTCCTGTCCAGCTGGTTCTGCCAGTGGGCGGGATTTTTTTTTGCGCTGCCTGCATGGAAGCGAAAGGCAGCGTCAACTAGCCGCGGCGGAGCACCGCCCAAGCGAACGCTGGCAGCGACAACATCCGACGCCAACGGCTGGGCTCCTGCACCAATCGGTAGAGCCATTCCACCTGGAAACGACTCATCCACTGGGGAGCCCTCTCTTTTACACCAGCCCAAACATCAAAGCTTCCACCCACACCCATCCAGAGCCCAGGCTGCCCCTGACGGACGCGCAGAGCCCAGGTCTCCTGGCGTGGCACACCCAGGGCCAGCAGCACCAAGTCGGGCTTCTGAGCATGCAACTGTGCTTCGATCCCTGGCCAGGCTTCAGCAAACTGATAACCGTGCTCCGTCATCGTCAGGCGCAGGGCAGGAAGCTCCTTGGCCAGCCGCTGACGCAAACGCTCCATCACTTCGGGTGCTGCACCGATCAGCGCCACCGTCCAACCATGACTTTCGGCGTAGCTGAGTAGATCACGAGCCAACTCAATGCCGGGGCTGCGTCGCACCTTCACCCCTTGGCGTGACAAGGCCCAGACCACACCCGCCCCATCGGGGATCACCAAGTCAGCGGCGGCAATCGCCTCGCCCAACTGCGGATTGGCTCGTGCCGTCATCGTCATTTCCGCATTGAGCGTGACGATCTGGCCGCCTCCCCGCGCATGCAGGCCAATGGCCGCAGCCGTCACATCCCTGCAGGCATCAACACCGACCCCCAGCACCCGATAACGCCGTTGATCACACGGATCGGTACTGAGGACGTCCATCCGAGTTCCGGCAACAGGGGAGAATTTAAGGCCGGTCGGCCAGGAGGTCATGGTTCTGACGCAACCCAGCCCTACCGATGCACGCTCAGACCAGGAGCAGCAGGACCTACTGCTGCAGTTGGATGACGCGATCGCGCGGGTGGTGCTGAGTCGCCAGCATCCGATCACCGGCCTGCTCCCCGCCAGCACGGCCCACACGGTGCATGGCAATTACGGCGATGCCTGGGTTCGCGATTGCGTTTACTCGATCCAGTGCGTCTGGGGGCTCGCCCTTGCCCACCGACGGCATTTCGGCCAAACCACACCCCGCTCCTGGGAACTGGAGCAGCGCGTCCTGGCCCTGATGCGTGGATTGCTCAACGCAATGATGCGCCAGGCCCACAAGGTGGAGCGGTTCAAAACCACGTTCCATCCCCTCGACGCACTCCACGCCAAATACGACACGGCGAGCGGGGACACGGTGGTGCCCGACAACGGCTGGGGCCATCTCCAGCTGGATGCGACCTCATTGTTTTTGCTGCAGCTGGCCCAGCTCACCCGCGGTGGGCTGACGGTGGTGAGCAGCCGCCACGAAGCCGATTTCGTGCAGAACCTCGTGTATTACGTGGCCCGGGCGTATCGCATTCCCGATTACGGCATCTGGGAGCGCGGCGACAAAGGCAACCACGGCCTCCCAGAGCGCAATGCCAGCTCTATCGGCATGGCCAAAGCCGCTCTGGAAGCACTGGAAGACCTCGATCTGTTTGGCGCTCACGGGAACGGCAGTATGCGCGTTGTGATTCCCCAGGGATCCCTCGTGCGCCTGCGTCGCGCCCTGCAGGGACTGCTGCCCCGGGAGTCAGCCAGCAAGGAAGCCGATAGTGCCTGTCTGTCGGTCGTCGGCTATCCCGCCTGGGCCGTTGAGGATCCCCAGCTGGTCGCCCGCACCCTTGAACGGGTTCGCCGCGAACTCGGCGGACCCTATGGCTACAAACGTTTCCTCCGTGACGGCCACCAGACCGTGGTGGAAGACGTCAGCCGGCTGCATTACGAACGGGATGAGCTAGCCACCTTCGAGGGAATCGAATCGGAATGGCCCCTGTTTCTGGCCTACGAACTGCTCACCGCCTGCTGCGAGGAACGCTGGAACGACGCCCGCCATTGGCAGGAACGGCTGAAACCACTGGCGGTAGAGCAAAACGGTGAGCAGCTGTATCCAGAGCTCTATGTGGTGCCGCAAGAGGCCCTGGAAGCGGAACGCGACCAGCCGGGAAGCCAGCAACGCCATGCCAACGACAATGTGCCGCTGCTCTGGACCCAGAGCCTCTCCTGGTTGGGGGAGATGCTCCTGAGCGGTCTGCTTCTGCCAGAGGACCTGGACCCCTGCGGTCGGCGCTTGCCGGCCATGCCAGGCGCCGATCAGGTGCTGGTGGCCCTGGTGCCAGCCAATGCGCAGCAGGCTCAGGTGATGCGGGATCGGGGCATCCCCGTCACCGATCCGGAGACCGGGAGGGTGCGCGTTCAACCATCCGCCTGCCTCAGGCAGCGGCTACGCCCCTTGGGCGCCAATGGGGGGCTTGGCCTGAGCGGATATCCACCGATCCGGATGGAATCGGCGGTCACCGCCCGCTTCTATCGCCATGGCGAGCACCAGCTGGCCTTCCCTCCGGCCGTGCTGGAAGACGACACCTTCTATCTCGCGGATGACCCGAGCCAGTTGGTGGAGACCGTGCTCAATGAATTGCACCTCCTGCAGCGCCACTGGCGTGGAGCCGGCGCTCCGTTGCTGCTGATTCCCATCCCGGAAGCGGTCTTTGAGCGGGCACCCGACACAGTGATGGCCCTCGCCGAGCAACTGAATCACGGGCTCATCGATGGCATTGACGTGCAGTGCGCACCACTCGATGAACTCGCCCAGCAAGGCCAATGGGTGGACCTTCCTGAAGCGCCTGCAAACCCCGCAGTCGACGGCAAGAGCGCTGAGGCCGACATTGATCCAACCCGCCTGCTGCGGGACTCCACCGATCTCGCGGATCTGACAGCAGCCCAGGAACAGGAACTCGACGACATCTCCGTCAGCGAACTGTGTCAACGGCTCTGGACCAGTGCGTCATTGCGGGAGCAAGCCGAAGTGCTGGAACTGCTGCAACGTCGCCTCGGGGGGCAGCCTCGACTGGAGGGACCTGGCAGCACCACGATCGGCCTACGGGTGCTGGCGGAGGAGATCTATCGCCGCGGCCTTCAGCAACAGGACTGGAATGTGGTGCGCCGGTGCGCCGGCGTGCTGGGCCTGGTGCACCCTCAGCTGGAAGATGCGCTGATCGACCTGCTGGCGCGCCAGAAGACCGTGGTGGTGGGCCGCAACTACACCACCGACTCCAGCCTCAGCCAGCCTTTGGGCAGCGGCTCGATCGCCTCTCTGATCCGCCGAACCTGCGGCTCCGATGCCCGCGAAAGCAGTCTCCAGCAAGAGCTGCTGTTGGCCCTCGATGGCCTGGCCAGACGACAGCCCCAGCTGCTCAAAGGCACCCTCACCCTCCAGCTCGGGCAACTGCTGCTGCTGCTCACCTCCGAACTGGCAGCAGAGCGTCGCTGCAGCCAGGACGAAGCCTTCGAAGCACTCTGCTGCGAACCACCCCACACCCTCGGCCTGCGCCTACGGACCGTGCTCGCCGACCTGGAACACGCCAGAGCCTCCCTTCAACGTCATGAGCAACTGCACCTGAGCGGCTCAGTGCAGTGGACGGTGCCAGCGCCTCTCGATGAGCAACCCAGCGGGGGCGACTGGCTCCAGCACCGCATCCGCCTCGGGTCCCTACAACGGGTCCCCAAGGACTTCCACGCCGGCATCTGGTCTCTGCTTCAGCACTGCCGCGGCCTGGTGATCGGCGACAAGCTGGAACGGCGCAACCGCCTGACCAGCGCACTGTTGCTGGAGAAAACACCGGGTGAACGCAACTTTGCGACGCAGGTTGAGCACTTGCTCGGCCGGATCAATGCACCGGAATACCGTCAGCTCTGCAGCGAGTGCCTGCTGTCACTGATGGCCTTCACAGCAGCCAACCCTGACGTGCAGTTCGACGACGACATTGCCCTGGATGTGGTGATTGGCCACGCCGTGCGGGTCGGCTGGGGGCTCACCCACCCGGATCAGGATCCCGCTTGCTACGGCGACCACAAGGCGGCGGCCTGGGATCGGTTCTATCGCTCTTCACCAGCCCAATGCCGCCAATGGCAAATCGTCGCGCTGCGGGAACTGGCGGAACAGGAAGGACTGGTCTGACGACCCCGTGCCCTTTCAGGATCGGGCACCCAGTCAGATCGGATCGTTGAGAGGCACTCCGATCCCAGGGTGCTCAACGGCGTGCTCGATCAAATCAGCCAGCTTGAGAGCCCGGGAGGCTTGCAGGCCGTCCACTGCCGGGGTTTCACGACCCCGCACACACTGCAGAAAATGCTCGAGCTCGGCATAGAGGGGCTCGATCGAAGTGGTGCTCACTTCCTCGATGAAGCCGTCGTTGCGATACAGCAACTCACCATGGTCAGCGGAATACCACTCATGCGCCCTGCGATGAATATGCAGGTTGTGGTTGAGGAAATCGGTCTCGACAAGGCTGGATCGGCAGTGGGCACTGAGACTGCGGATCTTGCGGTGGCTCATCTTGCTCGCGGTGAGGCTGGCCACCACACCGTTGGCAAACCCAAGCGTGGCGTTGACGTAGTCGATCGGACCATCAGCCGTGCGACCGCCGGCAGCCGCCAGGCTCACCACCGGCGCCTGAGCCAGCTCAAGCACCAGGTCGAGGTCGTGGATCATCAGATCGAGCACCACCGACACATCGTTGGCGCGATCGGCATGGGGGCTGTGGCGGCGAGCTTCCAGCACCACAACTTCTTCGTTGGCCACCACTTTGGTGAGCTCTCTGAAGGCTGGATTGAAGCGTTCGATATGGCCCACCTGCAGCAAGCGGCCGTTACGGTTTGCGGCGGCAATCAGGGATGAAGCCTCTTCCTGGCTGGCAGCGATCGGCTTTTCAATCAGCACATGCAGGCCAGCATCCAGGCAGGCCAGACCAACGGGGTGGTGCAACAGGGTCGGCACCGCAATGCACACCGCCTCGACCTCCGCGAGCATGTCCCGGTAATCGGCAAACCAACGGCAATCAAATTGCTCGGTGGCCAATTGCCCCCGTTCAGGATCAGGATCAGCGACTCCCACCAGATCCGCATCTTTCAGCAGGCTCAGCACCCTGGCGTGATGCCAGCCCATGTTGCCGATGCCAATCACACCCACCTTCACCGGCACCATTGGATCGGTCATCGGTAGGTGAAAGGGGGTCTGGGCTGATTATCAGGGATCATCTGACCACCAAGCGGCGGCTAGACGTCCGAAATCTCAGGATTGTGATCCTCGGGCACGGCCGATGTCTCTTCTGGGGTGATCAAAAGCACCCGGCGAATCCGCGGGCCATCCATCGCCACAATTTCAAATTGAAGGCCAAGGTGTCGCAACGCCTCTCCTTCGGATGGGATGTGCTGCAACCGCTCCAGCAGGAAGCCCGCCAAGGTGTGGTGCTCGGCAGCTTCCGGCAGCTCCAAACCCAGCTGACGGTTGAGTTCAAAGATCTCCAGATCACCCGCGACCAGCCAACTACCGGGGGTTTGCGGAAGCGCTTCCAAATCGGGAATTTCGGAGTCCGGCTCCGGTTCTTCACCCACGATCTCTCCTGTGAGATCAGCGGCAGTGACCAAACCCTCGGTCCCACCGTGCTCATCCACCACCAGCAACAGGGGATGACCGTTGCGGATCAGCGCAAGCAGCTCAGCCAAGGTGCTGGTCTCCAGCACCCGTTCCGCCGGAATCAGATAGGGCTCCAAGGGCGAGCTCTCGTCCAGCAGGCCACGGGCGATCGGTTCCGCCAGCAAGCGCAGATCAAGGACACCCCGCACATCATCCAGGGACTGACCGATCACCGGAAAACGGGCATGGCGGGTGCTGTGCACCGCTTCCATCAGTTCGGCGAAGCGCACATCCACCGGCAAGGTGACCATGCCGGAACGCGGAACCATCACTTCGCGCACCTGGGTGTCCCGGAGGGCAAACACCCCTTCGAGGATGTTGCGTTCATCCGGACGCAGACCGGTGACGCCACCGCTCTCAATCAGGGTCTCCAGCTCCCCGGCGGTGAGTGGCGAACCGAGCGAATCCCAGCGGGCCGGCAAACCCAGCAGCTGAAGCAGAAGAGATGCCACACCACCCAAGACCGACAGAAGGGGGCGCAGCACCCGCATCACCGCTTCCAGCACAGGTGCCAGGGTGAGCGCCGCCCGTTCCGGAGAACTCAACACCCAAGCCCTGGGGAGCACCCCCGCCACCAGGGTGGTGAGCAGCACGAGCAACAGAAACCAGGCGAGGTCCCACCAGAGGCCGTCTGCAGATGCATGGGTCTGCAACCAGTCCCGGGCCACACCACTGCCAGCCCACCCCAAAGCCAGCAGCGAGAGGACGGTGCCCAACTGCGACATCAACAAGGCCCGGCGCATTCGCCGCTGCAGACGATGCACAGCGTCAGCACCGGGCACACCTTGCTCATCCAGAACGCGCACGCGGCTGGTGCGAAGGCGCAGCAAAGCGACCTCCACCGCTGCGAAGAATGCCGGCAGGACCAGCAACACAAGCAGCAGCAGGATGCGCATCAGACGGTGTGAATGGGGGTCGCGAGGATCGAACTCGCCTTAGGCGAATTATGAGTTCGCTGCATTCACCAGATTGCTAGACCCCCTTCGCAACAGGGTTTACCACAGGCCGCGCACCGGGGCACCAAAGGTCTCGACCTGCTCAACCTCCGTCTCCACCACCACAGGAGCGATCACCGCCGATCCATCACTGGCCAGGCTGCTGTCAAAACCACTGAGAATATCCACCGTGCGCCAAGGGATGGGAGCACTTTGCTCTTCCAGCAAGGCGTTGGTGGTGTTCTCCACCGCAGAACCGTCCCAAATGATCGTCTGGTCGGGGAACCCCAGACCCATCAACCGATTCCCCTCAGGACCAGCCATGGCGATCCCCAGCAGGTCAGTGACCTGATGGATCACATCAACACCGCGGGCATAGGGCGCGGTCCAGGTGTAAAAACGATTTTCAACCAAGGTGTCGGTGCGCTCCACCGGACCACAGCGGGTGACCTCCACAGGTCCTGTAGCGCTCGATGACCCAGGCGCCTCGAGGCTGGTGGTGCAAACCACCGGGCGGGCGAATGCCTGCAGCGGCAGGCCGCCTAGCGCTAAAAGCGACAGCACCACAGAGGAGTGAAGAAGGCGCGACACAACCCGGGACCCAGCTGAGCGCAAACTAGGCAGAAGATCCGCGCGAGACCAGCCCTCACCATGAGTCGCGACACCCTGTTGAACCGCCTGGCCACTGAGTGCTATCGCCATGGCACCTTCACCCTCGCTTCAGGACGCAGCAGTGATCACTACGTGAACTGCAAGCCCGTGGCACTGAGCGGCAGTGGTCTGGCCCTGCTCAGCCCAGCGATGTTGGCGTTGGTTGAAGCCGATTCCGTCGCCGTCGGCGGACTCACGCTTGGGGCGGATCCCCTGGTGAGTGGTGTCGCCATGGCAGCGGCCCAGGCCGGGCGCGATCTGGATGCCCTGATTGTGCGTAAACAGGCCAAGGGCCACGGCACCGGAGCTTGGCTGGAAGGCCCTCTACCCCCCACGGGGTCTCGCGTCACGGTGCTGGAAGACGTCGTCACCACCGGTGGCTCATCGATCAAGGCCGTGAATCAGCTGAAAGAGGCCGGCTACCGCGTCGAACGGGTGGTGACGATCGTGGACCGGGAGGAAGGGGGCCAGGAAGCCATGGATGCCGCCGGCCTGGAGTTGGTGAGTTTGTTCAGGCTCAGCGAAGTGGCGGCACGCGCCAAGGAGCTCTCGGCATGAGCGCAGCGGTTGATGAGCTGCTCTGGGATGCCAGGTTTCCGCTCCTGCGGCTGACGGGTGGAGGAACGCGCCAATTTCTGCATGGTCAAACCAGTGCCGCGATCGAACAGGCCCCCGAACAGAGCCTGATTCACACCTGCTGGCTCACAGCGACAGGCCGCGTGCGCGCACTCCTGGAAGTGCGCCTTGATGGCGAAGGAGCCGATGTGTTGGTGCTCTGCGGCGATGCGGACGCCGTCTTGGAAGGCTTTGACCGGGTGATCTTTCCGGCGGACCGCGTGAAAGTCAACGCTGCAGAGCCCCAACGACGCGTGCAGCGCCTACAGCCCGCACCCGAGCCGTTGCAATGGCAGGACGACGTGGTGTGGCCCGCCAGCCACCCTCTGCCCGACCCATGGGCTGCATTGCCTGTCGCCGATCCAGAGCAATTGGAGCAATGGCGCATCAGCCATGGACTGCCCCTGAGCAGCCAGGAACTGAATGGCGAAACCAATCCTCTGGAGTTGGGCCTTGCCGATTGGGTCAGTCTGGAGAAAGGCTGCTATTTGGGCCAGGAGACCGTGGCCAAGCTCGTCTCCCGCGATGGGGTGAAGCAGAAGCTGCGCTGCTGGACCATCCCGCAACAGGACGGCAACACCCCTCTCCCGCAAGCCGGAGACACGCTCCATGTCGCAGGCGAGCGGGCTGGCGTGATCACATCAAGCCAAAAAACAGGGCAATGCCTGCAAGGCCTGGCCTTGGTTCGACGCGGTTGTCTCGACCATCCAACCCTGACCTGGGGACCACAAGAGACAGAGGTCAACGTGCATCAGCCACCGGCCTACCGCGACTGCAGCTAACCCAATCCATCCGCCAACCCAGGCGTCGATGGTGCGTCAGGACTGCGGGGGCTGCAATCCCCCCTTCGTTGTGTCTTGCGCCAACAACCAGGCCGCCACGGCCCAGGTCGCCAGGCCATCGTCTTCGTTGTAAGTGAAGATCCAACGCAGGGTTTGGTGATGGCCCCGATCCAGAGGCCCGGACCCTCGCCACTGCCGCCACCAAAGCAGGGCCCGCGCCCCATCAACGCTGCGCTGGCGCCACTGAAACCCGAGCCAGGCCGCCACCGCTTTGAGGCCGTAGCTGTTCAGCGGCAAGCGCCAATGGCGGCGAACACGGGCATGGACATCCACCAGTCGCCGCTGCAGGGCAGCCCGTTCCCGATCACTGGCCCCCTGCCGTTGGGCCATACGTTTCAAGGCCAGCGACTCGGTCTCGCCGTAATGAAGAATCGGCCAGTCGGGGTAGTGGCGCAGAAATCGCCTTAAGCGCTGCCAGCACGCAGAGTCGCCGTGCTCCTGGAGCACCAGCAGAGGGTGATAGCGGGCCTGACTCAACTGCCAACGGCCATCGACAGCTCGGGGCAAGACCACAAAGCCATGCAGGAAGTCATCGCGGGCATCGGGGTCCGATTCGATGTCGTAAAGCAACACCCCCTTGGCCGACTCGAGTTCGGGCAAGGCTGAAGCCGGATCCAGACGCTCCACGAGTCCATCCCTCTGAGCCCGGGCCTGAGCCACCAGGGGCGCAGCCATGGCGCCGTGCTGTTCCCCGAAGCGTTCAAGTTGACCCGCCAGGCGAGTGGGATCAGCAGCAGCCAGCTCCTTCAGGCCCTGGATGCCCAAGTCCTGCAGCATTTCGCGGCGCTTCGCACCAATGCCACTGACCTCACTGAGATGGCCAGCCGCTGCCGCCTCGGCATTGCACAGCCCTCGCCAGCTGCAGAGCGTGCATTTGCGGCGGTCAGCCGCCAGGGCAGGGGGCTGGGAGCGGCGCAGATCGCCCGCCAGCTTGCCCAAGGCATCGTTCAGCTGTTTATCCAGTGCCGCATTCAGGGGCAACCGTTCTTTGTCCACACGGCGCCCAGCACCCGCCACAGCCAGTGCCTCTGGCACAGGGGCTTGTTGCAAATCGGCCAACAGCCGTCCTGCCAGAGCCAGGGGAAAACGGTGTTCACGGGTGAGCCGCCGGCCCTGCCGAGCCAGCACAGGGCGATAGGCAAAAGCACCCCAACGACTCTGCCCTTTGACACGCTGCAACAAGGCTGGGTGCGCTTCGAGGCGCAAGCCCTCAGGCCCCTCGCCACGCAAGCGCACACCCACGACGCCTTGCGCCCCATCGGCAAGCCCCGCCAAACCAGCAGCCGGTTTCTGGGGCAGCAGGGCCACAAAGCTGCGCTGCTGATCATCGAGCTGCAGGGTGCGATGGGCGGTGTAAATCCGAGCATCAGGATCACCGTGCACATCCAGCCAGGCACGGCGTCGACAACGCACCCAACTGCGCAGCAGACGGTCCGTGAGCGGCTTGTCAGCAGAAGGGGTGTCACCCATCGTCCGACGGTACGCCGGCCGGCTGCTAGATCCTGAACTGACATCCGGCCTTCCGCCTGCAGTCCATGGCTTCAGCTCCCCTGCCTCTGGCTGCCACCGCCATCAAGTTCGGCACCGATGGCTGGCGGGGCATTCTCGGCGTTGACATCACGGTGGAGCGACTGCTCACCGTCGCCGCCGCTTCTGCACAGGAGCTGGCCCATCGAGCCGCAGCCGGCAACACCAGCAACACCGTGGTGATCGGTTACGACCGCCGCTTCCTCGCCCCAGAGTTGGCGGAGGCGATTGCCGCGGCCGTGCGCGGCTGTGGTCTCCAGCCGCTGCTCGCCAGTACCCCCGTGCCTACCCCCGCCTGCAGTTGGGCAGTCGTGGAACGGCAAGCACTCGGCGCCCTGGTGATCACCGCCAGCCATAACCCTCCGGAATGGCTGGGTCTGAAGATCAAAGGACCATTCGGTGGATCGGTGGAAGGGGACTTCACCGCCGCTGTGGAGCAGCGCCTTGCCGCAGCAGGTGTGACCCCACCGATCGAAGGGGAAACGGAACGCTTTGATGCCCGCCTGGAGCACCTCAACGGACTCCGGTCCAAGCTCGACCTCGACGGTCTACGGCGCGGACTCGAGGCCATGGGACTGCAAGTGATTGTGGATCCCATGCATGGCTCCGCTGCCGGCTGCATGGCTGAGCTTCTGGGCGGAATCTCCGGCCCGGTGCGAGAGATCCGCAGTGATCGCGATCCGCTGTTCGGCGGCAATCCACCGGAGCCCCTGGCGCCTTACCTCCAAGAGCTGATCACCGCAGTGAAAGCGGCAGGCTCCTCCGGCCAGCCAGCGGTCGGGCTGGTCTTCGACGGCGACGGTGACCGGATCGCAGCGGTGGATGAAAGCGGCACCTTCTGCAGCACACAGCAGCTGATGCCACTGCTGATCGACCACTTAGCCAGGGCTCGCCAGCTGCCTGGATCGGTGGTCAAAACCGTGAGCGGCTCCGATCTGATGCGCCTGGTGGCCGAAGACCTCGGCCGCGAGGTGCTCGAGCTGCCGGTGGGCTTCAAATACATCGCCTCCGAAATGCTCGAAGGCGAGGTGCTGATTGGCGGAGAGGAGTCCGGCGGCGTCGGGTTTGGCATGCACCTGCCTGAGCGGGATGCCCTGTTTGCTGCTCTCCTGGTGCTGGAGGCCTTGGTCGAGGGCGGCCAACCCCTGGGCGCCAGAGTCAGTGCCTTGCAACAGCGTTGCGGGGGAAGCAGCCATTACGACCGGGTCGACCTGCGCTTGCCCGACATGGCCACGCGCCACCGGCTGGAACAACTGCTGGCCCAGCAACCCCCGAGGGAGATCGCCGGGAGTGTGGTGCAAGAGGTGATCACCACCGATGGCGTGAAGCTGCGGCTCGGCCCGAGCCACTGGTTGATGCTGCGTTTCTCAGGCACCGAGCCCTTGCTGCGCCTCTACTGCGAAGCACCCAACGCCGAGCGGGTCGCTGAAGTGCTGAGCTGGGCCCAAGCCCTCGCCACGTCGATCTGAACAGCAACCGCATCCCCCCTGACCCTGTAACCCGATGAGCGCACGCACTCTGGTGATCGCCAGCGGCAACGCCGGCAAGATCCGCGAATTTGCGGGTCTGCTTGAGCATCTGCCGCTCACGATGAAACCTCAACCTGAGGGCATGGAGGTGGAGGAGACCGGCCTGACCTTCGCGGAGAACGCTCGCATCAAGGCAAGGGCCGTGGCTGCAGCCACGGGCCACTGGGCCCTGGCCGACGATTCCGGACTGAGTGTGGACGCCCTGGACGGGGCACCCGGTGTGTTTTCCGCCCGCTACGCCGAAAGCGATCCCGCCCGGATCGCCCGTCTGCTCCAGGAACTGGGGGACACCGACAACCGCAGCGCTTACTTCAGCGCAGCTCTCTGCATCGCCGCTCCTGATGGCTCCGTGCTGGTGGAAGTGGAAGGACGCTGCGATGGCGTGATCACCACAACGCCACGGGGAGCTGAGGGCTTCGGCTACGACCCGATTTTCGAAGTGCTTGGCACAGGGCAAACCTTCGCCGAGATGGACCGGGAACGCAAAAAATCCCATGGCCACCGCGGCCGCGCCTTCACGTTGCTGGAGCCGCAGCTGCACCAGTTGCTCGCGGGGTCTTAATTCACAACAGAAACTGCAATCCCCTGCCAAGCAGAGGAGTGAGCTGTACGGTGCCTTCAGACGCTGACGAGGTCTATGGCCATCGCCATGACCACGGGTTACAGCGCACAGACCGAAGGCGCTCTGCTCTGCATTGAAGCCGCCTCCGACTGGGCCTTGACTTGTGTGGACAACCTGGCTGCCCAAAGCAGCCACGTGTTGATTGATTACGGCGCCGCCGACGGCGGTACTGCCGTTGGGCTCTGGCATCAGGTGCTGGACCGCCTGCATGCCAATCAGCCCGATGCCCATCTGACGCTGATCGGCAATGACCTGCCGAGCAACGACAACGTCGCCCTGGCGGAGAACCTGGCCCTGCAGATCCCTCGAGCGCCGAAACCGACGGTTCTGGTGAGTGCCCGCAGCTTCTATGAGCCATCGGTGGCTCCTGGCACGGTCAGTTTTGGCTTTTCCGCCACGGCCATGCACTGGCTGAGTGCCTCACCTGGGCCGCTCAACACGCACACCCACGTGTTGGCCTCCAACGACGCAGAGGCGCTGGAGCGCTTCACCGCGCAGGCCATGAAGGACTGGAATCACATCCTTGAGCTGCGCAGCCGCGAGCTGCAGGTGGGCGGACGCCTGCTCACTGTGAATCTGTCACGGGATGAACAGGGCCTTTACCTCGGTCACAACGGCGGTGAAACCCGCAACGTGCACGACCAGCTGCACCAGATTTGGCGCGGCATGGCCGATGAGGGGCTGATCAGCGAGGAGCAATACCGCAACGGCACGGTGAATAACTTCTACAAGTCGCCGTCAGAGTTCATGGCGCCGCTGAAGGACAGCGATTCGCCGGCCTATCGCAACGGCCTGCGACTGGTCGATGAACGCACGGTGTATGTGAAGTGTCCCTATCGCCGTCGCTGGGATGAGGACGGCAATACAGCCACGTTCGCAGCGGGGCTGATGGCCACCATCCGCAGCTGGAGCCGCCACAGCTTCGCCAGTTCCGCCGGAGACCAGGCTGCGGACACGGTCTACCAACGGCTCGAACAACGCATCGCCGATGCGCCCAGTGAGTGGAGTCTCGATTACGTCGAACACCACCAGATGATGGAACGGGTCGCCTGATGACATCAACACACGCCTCCACGCCGGCGGTGTCGGTGCTGGCTGAGCACGTCTCCGAACACTTGTCCGTGTTCGTCGTCGGAGAAGACACCGACGCCAAACGGCCGGCCAACGGCGGCCTGCGGTTGCTCAACTACCCAAGCGATGCAGCCTGCATTGCCGATGGTCAGCGTCTGGCTGGGTTGATGACCCACAAACATGACCTCTACGGCACCGGGTTTGCCGGCGGCAAAATCGTGGCCCGCGCGGCAGATCCAGAAGCCGTCAAAGACGAGCTGATCAGCGTCACCGCCGAACTGCTGGAGTCCCTTGATGGGGCCATGATCACCGGCTGTGATCTGAACACCAGCCTCGAAGACATGGAACGCCTTACGGCGTTAACTCCCCACGTGCTGGCAGCAGTGGGCAGTCCGGTCGATGCCAGTGCCGCAACAGCCCACGGCACCCTGGGCGCTGTGGAAGCTGTGCTGGGCCATGACCTGGCTGATGCCGAGCCTGGCCGCGCCTTGGTGCACGGCTGCGGTGCCGTGGGAGGCACCGTGGCGCGCACATTGGCGGATCACGGTTGGACCGTCTTCACCGTTGACCTCAGCCGTGAACGGGCTGGCTTCAAAGGGGCAACACCGCTGCCGGAGGACTGCCCGTGGTGGGAGGTGGATGTGGACTTGCTGCTGCCCTGTTCGATCTCTGGATTGCTGGATGCCTCGATGACGAAGGCCCTGCGCACCAAAGCCGTGGTGCCAGCCGCGAACGCCCCCTTCCAAGACCCGCAGTTGGCTGAAACGCTGCGAGCCCGGAACATTCCTGTACTCCCCGACCCGTTGGTCAATGCGGGAGCGGTGATCGCTGACTCGATTGAACGCTTCTCGCCCGATGCCTGGCGCACCGCGCAAGCCGATGACGTGTACGCCTTCGTGCGCAAGGAAGTCCGCAGCAGAGCCAACGAGTACCTCACGCAACGCCACGAAGGCGTCTCCGTGGGCGATGCCCTCGACAGTGTTGCCGCAGATAGCGGAACGGACCCCATTGGCCTGAGCTTCAACGACGCGTCATGACTTCTTCATCACTCCCCACCCATGCCCGCGTCGTGATCGTGGGCGGAGGCATGGCAGGCCTCAGCTGCGCAGCGGCCCTGGCCAAACGCGGCGTTTCCGATGTGGTGTTGCTGGAAGCACGCACCCTGGCCCACGCCGGGGCCAGCAGCTACGGAGAGACCCGGATGTTCCGGGAAATGTATTCCGATCCCGTGTTGTGCCGTCTTGCCCAGGAGGCGAATCGCCTTTGGCGGGAGGAAGAAAGCCAGGCCGGGGAACAGCTGCGCGAGACCCATGGGTTGCTCTTCTACGGCGAAAGCTGGGATGAAGAAACGATCGAAGGGTCGATTCCAGGCGCCCGGCGTGTGATGGACGACCAAGGCATTCCCTACGAAGCGCTGAATGCCGAGCAGATCGCAGACCGTTTCCCCCTCAAACCCAAGGCTGACTTCACCGGCCTGTTCGAACCCACCGCCGGAGCGGTGCGCAGCGACAAGGTGGTGGCCCACTGGATCCGTTCTGCCCGCAACGCAGGACACCAGCTGATTGAGCACACCAGCGTTCAACAACTGGATGCGGATGGTGGGGGCGTCACCCTCGAGAACGGGCATCACATCGCCGCTGATCAACTGGTGGTGGCCTGCGGGATCTGGAGTCAGCTGCTGCTTGCCCCCCTGGGCCTCGCACCAAAACTGGAGGTATGGCCCATGCTTTGGGCCCACTACACCGTCGATCCAGCCCTGGCGGATCGCTATCCCCAGTGGTTCTGCTTCCAGCAAGAACGAGGCGATGACGGCGGGCTCTACTACGGCTTCCCCGTCTTAAGCACCACCAGCGATGGTCGCCCCCGCATCAAATGCGGGATCGACTGGGCTCCCAAAGACCTGCGGGTTGCTGAGCCCAACGCCATGGTTAGCGAACCACCGGCTCGCTTGGTGGAACTGCTCGACACCTTCCTCTTCAACGAACTCGAAGGCGTTCAAGAACGGGTTGAGACCGTCATCAGTCCTTACTCGATGACCAGCGATGTGAACTTCGTGCTCGATCGGATCACACCGCAGTTGAGCCTGTTTTGTGGCGGGTCAGGGCAATCCTTCAAATTTGCTCCGCTGATCGGAGACTCTCTGGCCCGTCTGGCCTGTGGTGAACAGCCAGGCGTCAATCTGAGCTGCTGGAGCCACAAGCGTCCAGCAGTGCGTGCCTGAAATCAAAAAACTGCTGTCAGAAAAGACGTTATGTCCGGATCCCCTTCCAATCCTCGTCCTTGGTGGAAGCAACCACCGCTTTGGGTCGGTGCTGGACCACTGCTGGCCTTCCTTGTTTTAGCCGCCATTGATCTCAATCTGGCCAAAGACTTCACCAGCGAAGGGAAAGCCATCATCGGAAGCCTTCTCGGCGGAATTTGGCAGTGGATGGTGGCGCTGCTCTTCGTGGTTGCGATTGTGATCGCCTTAAGTCCCGTCGGCAAAGTGCGACTTGGCGGCAACGACGCCAAACCGAGCCTGAAAATGTTCGATTGGTGTGCGGTCTTGATCTGCACTCTGCTCGCCGGCGGTGGTGTGTTTTGGTCAGCGGCAGAACCGCTTTTTCACTTCATCGAACCGTCACCTGTCTTTGAAGTGATGGGTGTGAAAGGAAAAACAGCGGCGGCGGTGGATCCAGCTCTCGCCGTGAGTTTTTTGCACTGGGGATTTCTGGCCTGGGCCCTTGTCGCCACAACGACCACCATCACGTTCTCAATCTTGGAAAAGAAGGGTGAGCCACTTCGCCCTCGAACCCTTCTTGTCAATGTGCTGCCCCACAGCTGGGTGGATGGACCCATCGGCGACATTGCAGACGGGCTTTCAGTTGTTGCCGCAATCGCAGGAACAGTTGGTCCATTGGGATTCCTCTCCCTCCAACTCAGTGATGCTGCAGGACAACTACCTGGGATGACCAACAGCGCGGGACTTCAATCCCTCGTTGTCGTACTGCTAACGACTGTGTTTGCCATATCCACAGTCAGTGGAATTCAAAAAGGAATCAAATGGCTGTCTGAACTCAACGTCTGGCTGACCATTGCCCTGGCCGCTGGTCTCTTACTACTCGGACCAGGGATTTGGTTGATCCAGCATTTCTTCGGTGGTCTTGTCACCTACATCACCCACCTACCCCAAATGGCCCTGTTACCTCGCACGAAGGAGACAGGTATCTGGCTCGATTGGTGGACCGTCTTCTACTGGGGCTGGTTTTTGGGCTATGCCCCCTTGATGGGTCTTTTCACTGCAGGGGTGAGTCGCGGTCGGAGCATCAGGGAACTGGTGCTGGCGGTCGCCATCCTCTGCCCACTGGTTACCAACCTCTGGTTCACCCTGGTTGGTGGCACCGGCATGTATCTCGATCTGAACGGAGCAGACATCACTGGTGCCTTAGAGACCGACGGGATCAATGCCGCAGCGTCCACATTGCTCACCATCCTTGGTGGTCTGCCCCTGTCTTGGCTTCTGATTCCAATCGGATTGGTTCTGGTGGTCCTGTTTATGTGCACCAGCGCCGACTCCATGAGCTACGCCGCCGCGATGGTTGTCAGCAGCAGAAACGAGCCGCCTGCACCCCTCCGGCTGTTCTGGGCCTTGATGATCGGGACACTCACCTTGGTGTTGTTGCGCATCGGCACCAGCCTCACCGATCCAACATCCATCAATGCGCTGCAAGCGTTCATCGTGATTGCCGCTGTACCCGTGACCCCACTGGTGCTGGTGACGCTTTGGACCGCACCACGCCTGGCCTGGAAAGAATGGCAGCGCGGGCAGTCCACTCCCTGATCAGTTCAGGCTGATTAGTTCAAGCAATAATCCAAGTCGAGGCGCACCGACTGGCTTGGCTTCGGCGCCTCACCAGGCTTGAAACTGCGGGCTCCCATCTGTGCAGCCATTGCGATCGGCTGATACCCCCCACTGCGTTGATCGATACGCAGCAGATCAACACGACGCAACCCCAAGGCACGCGCCGTGGCCTTCGCCCGACGGCGGCCCGTCTCTAAGGCCTGCTCGAGCAACTGATCCGCCAAGGAAGCTGAACCGGTGCTGGAGGCCAGCGAGGTCATGCTGTGCAAGCGCACGGCGGGGAGGCGACCCGCCAGCTGAATGAGTGCGTCGTAGTTGGCACGACTGACCTCACCACTGAGACTGGTGCTGGCGCGTTCCCTTCGAGGTCCGGCGCTACCTCCGCCGATGGTGTAGCTGCGGGGCGCAGGGATGGTGAGCTGCCCCATAGCCAGGGCCTTGACATCAAGACGGGTCTGATCCAGACGCTCATTGAGCAGATCCATCGCCGCAGCCTTGGTGCGGGCCTCCGCTTCAAGGCCCAAACGGAAACGGAAACGATCGCTTCTGGTGGTGCCCCGTTCCTGCACCTGCATTTGCAGCAACGTGCCTCCGCAGGTCCGTTGCGAAGCCCAAGCAGGAGCTGCTGGCAACAGGCTGGAGGCGAGAGCCACAGGTGCCATTAATGCGCCAGCAACGAAGGATAGGGAGCGCAGCCGAGGCTTGGCCGCTTCACGGTTGGAGGTCGTCACATCGATCTTGCTTCAGGCTTCCATGCTGACGAGCCCGAAGGGCAAAACCTTCCTCAACCGTGACCGGCCTGCGTCAAACCATGACCGGCCCAGCTACCCAACTGCCATGCAGGCCATGGGGAATCGCCAGCGGCAGCTCCAGCACCGCCTGCTCACTGAGATCATCAGCACGCAGGATCACCAGATCCGTGGCTTCTCGGGCACCGTTCCACACCGGCACCAGCACCCAGCCGTCATCTTCCGCCGTGCCGCCAAGGCGCGCCACCACAATTGGCTCGCTCACAAAACCGCGCGGGGCCGCACTCCACACCCTGGTAGCGCCGGTCTGCGCATCACGCTTCTGGATCGCTTGCAACGGATCATTGCCCTGCTCCCGCTCGGCAACGGCCATCCAGGCGTAGCGGGCCTTGAGGCCTTGCTCCGCAGGGTTCACCATGGCGAATTCGCAACAGCGCTCCCCGAGCAGTTCTGTGCTGCATTGACCACTGGCCAGATCAATGCTGCAACGCTTGAGTAGCCCCTCAGGAATGCTGTCGAAATCCACAGCGCGGAAATCCACATCAGGGCCGATGGAAGGGAAATCGCTGTAGTGAATGCTGTCGATCACCAGGGCCCCGTTCTCTTCCCAGGCATTCACGTGGTGGAACACGAAACCCTCGGGAGCCGGCACTAAGCGAGGTTCTTCGCCGGCATGGGCACCGGAATCGCGAGGCACCAACCAGAACATGGCCTGGCCACCAGGCTTCGAAGCCAAGCACTGCGCCGCCCCCTTCTGGCCCATCACGAAAGGCAAGGGGTTAAACGCCACAGCGTTCTGCAGGAACACCGCCCAGTTGGGAGTGATGGCGAAATCATGCAAGAAGGCAAAGCCGTTGAAGCTGTCGCGACGGTCGCAAAGCAGATCACCTGCACGGATCCCGGCGGCCGCGTCGTCTTCAGTGGCGAACTCCATCAGGCGGATGGTGCTGCGGGGGCCCGTCTTGACCCCAAAGGTGACCATGCGCGGGCTGCCGTGATGGCCTGGATCAAAACGCGGGTGAGCACTGAACGCTTCGCCTTTGCTCAGCACCCCATCCAGTCGCGATAGGCCGCGCGTTTCCAGGCTGGCGGGATCAAGCGCATGCGGTTCGGCGGCCTCCCAGAGCGCCAACAACTGATCCCCAAGCCGCACGACATGAGTGTTGGCGATGTTCTTGAGGCGTAAGTCAAAGGCGTTAGCCATTGCGCCGCCCGGCTTCTGGGTGCCGAACACACCGCGATAGAGAAAACGGCCGGCTTGCTCCTCCGCCTCCCAGCCTTCGGTGCGCACGAAGCGGTTGCTGCAGCGCGCTTCTCCAGCCGCAAACTGCACCGCGGTGATCATGCCGTCACCGTCAAACGGGTGATGCACCGACTGGCCACCACGCTCCAGACGACCAGGGCCGTTGCGGTAAAGGCATCCCTCCAGCTCAACCGGAACGGTGCCGCTGGCCACGCGCACCGGCACCTGACTGAGTTCCTGCTCAACGTTGCGGAAGGCGCTGGCCCAATCCGCGCGGTTGAAGCGGGTCGGTGCGGATGCAACGGTCACAGTGGAGCGGGCGACAACCATCCCATCCTCTCGTAACGGAGTGTGAAGCGCGTCCGGCGTGGACAGCTGTTTGGGTTCAGCTGCCGGCCTGCTCCAACACCCCCTTACTGCTGGGCACTGTTCCAGCACGGCGCGGGTCGATTTCCGTGGCCATGCGCAGCGCCCGAGCGAACGCTTTAAAGCAAGCCTCGACGATGTGATGAGAATTCACCCCATCGAGCTGACGAATGTGGAGGGTGAGACCGGAGTTATTGGCCACCGCCACAAAAAACTCCTTCACCAGTTCGGTGTCATACGTGCCGATTTTCTGGCTTGGAATCTGAAGGCCAAAGCTGAGGTGAGGGCGGCCGGAGCAATCAAGGGCCACCTGCACCAAAGCCTCATCCAAAGGCGCCACGAAATGACCGAAGCGATGAATGCCGCGCCGGTCGCCAAGGGCCTGGGACAGGGCCTGTCCCACAGCGATGCCCACATCCTCATTGGTGTGGTGGTCGTCGATATGGGTGTCACCCGTGGCATCAATGTGCAGATCGATCAGACCGTGGCTGCTGATCTGATGCAGCATGTGGTCGAGAAACGGCACTCCGGTGACGGCGTGGCATTGCCCCGTGCCATCGAGATCCAGCCTGACCCGCACATCGGTTTCGCCGGTGGCGCGATGGATCTCACCTGTGCGCATGGTTCACGGGCGCCCGGGGCGCTGACTCAGTCACAACAGACCGATCATGCCGAACGGACGCCCGGACACCAGCGGGGAACACCGCCAGAGATCACATGCCGTTGATGCAGTAGCCGGAATCGACGTAGATGGTCTGGCCTGAAATACCGCTCGCCAGGTCACTGAGCAGGAATGCAGCGGTCCCGCCCACTTCGGTTTGGGTCACCGTGCGACGCAAAGGGGCTTTTTCCTCCACGTTGTGGATCATGTCGAGAATGCCGCCGATGGCAGAGCTGGCCAAGGTGCGGATCGGGCCGGCGCTGATGGCATTCACACGCACCTGCTTGTCGGGGCCCAGTTCTGCGGCCAGATAACGGACAGACGCTTCTAGAGCCGCCTTGGCCACACCCATGACGTTGTAGTTGGGGATGGCGCGCTCAGCGCCCAGATAGGTGAGGGTCACCACACCCGCCTTCTCGCTGAACAGGGGCTTGGCGTGGGCACAGAGAGGCGCCAGGGAGTAGGCACTGATCTCAAGGGCACGAGCAAACCCTGCAGCGGTGGTGGCGCTGTAGTCGCCGATCAGTTCTTCCTTGCCGGCAAAGGCCAAGCAGTGAACGAGGCCGTCGAGCACACCCCACTTCTCCTTGATCTCGGAGAACACCGATTCCATCTGGGCGGCGTCCTGCACGTTGAGGGGCAGAAACAGGCTGGGTTCCAGGGGAGCGGTGAGCTCACGCACCTTGGCTTCGAAACGGCCTTTGTCGTCGGGGAGATAGGTGATGCCCAGCTCAGCGCCAGCTGCTTTGAGTTGTTGGGCGATGCCCCAGGCAATCGAGCGGTTGTTGGCAATGCCGGTGACGAGGATCTTCTTGCCGGTGAGATCGAGAAGCATCGAGCCGTTCCCGCGGGATAACAATTCGGGTGATTCTCCCCCACGCCGCGCGGTTTCGCACTTTCCAGCGCCAAACGTCAGAGTGGCGGCTCTTCCGTAGTCCCTCCGTTCGGTGCTTGAGCAACCCGTTCCCCCACCGCTGGCGTGGGATCCGGCACCGGGGGACCTGTCCCGCGATTTCGACGACCGCCAGGCCCTCGCCCAGCTGCTTGAAACCCAGTTCCCTGAAGCAGAGGGCGAGCTGAGCCCGCTCCAAGGAGGCCGCACCGCAGCCGAACACCAACTCAAGAGGGTCGAAGCCAAGCGCTACGGCCGCAGCCGCAATCATCTGGATGGTGCCGTCACAGGGCTCTCACCCTGGATCCGCCATGGAGTGCTCACCCTGGCTGAAGTGCGCGATGCCGTCTTCGCCCAACTGAACGAGCGCCATCAGCGCCGCGATGACGGCGCCAAATTGATCAACGAATTGGGCTGGAGAGATTTCTGGCAACGGATGTGGAGTGATCTCGGCGACGGCATCAACGACGACCAGGAAGCACTCAATACCGGCCACGACCCCGCCTCCTACGCCCGCAGCCTTCCCACCGACATTCGAGAGGGCAACACCGGCCTGGCCTGCATGGATGCGTTCCAGCGAGAGCTGGTGACCCACGGCTGGCTGCACAACCATGCCCGCATGTGGATGGCCGCCTACGTGGTGCATTGGCGACGGGTGCACTGGAAAGCCGGGGCCGACTGGTTCCTTGAGCATCTGCTCGATGGCGACCCAGCCAGCAACCACCTGAGTTGGCAATGGGTGGCGAGCAGCTTCAGCCACAAGCCCTATTTCTTCAACCGCGACAACCTGGAGCGGTACAGCAAAGGCCGGTTCTGCACGGATTGCCCCAGCGCGGGCTGTTGTCCGTTTGAGGGGAGCTACGAACAACTCGAGAACCAGCTCTTTGCCCCCCAAGCCGCCATCCGCGACACCGGCGCAACGCGCGGACGCGGGCGAAGCAACGCAGGCAACCAACGCCAGCGGAGCAGCGGCGCCGCCTTTGCCCGTCCCTCATCCGCCACCGCCCGCCCCAAACGCTGACGCCCCGATGTCCTTTCAACGTCCGATCATCTGGGTTCATGACGAGGCCCTGGGCCCCCGCAACCCAGCCCTGCTGGCCTGGCCCCAAGCCCCAGCCCTGTTCGTATTCGACAGTGCCTGGATTCAAGACGCCAGCATCAGTCGCAAACGCATCGGCTTCCTTTACGAGAGCGCCCTGGCACTGCCTCTGACCCTGCGCAAAGGCGATGTGGCTGCCGAAGTGGTGGCGTTCGCCAACCGCCACAACGCCGATGGCATCGTCAGCAGTACCCCTGTCGATCCCCGTCTGGAACGGATCGCCGATGCCATTGAGGCGCAGCTCCCTCTCGAGCTGGTCGACCCTGAACCGTTCGTGAAACTCCCGCGCCCACCCCGTCTCGGGCGATTCAGCCGTTACTGGCGCGAAGCGGAATCCGTGGTCTGGGAGGGATTTGTCAGCAGCGCCTCCTGACGCGCTTTCTCCTCTCCTGGATCGGTGAGCAGATGCCGCTCTTCAAGGGCCGGTAATTGCACGGGCGTCACCTCTGACGCCTCTCTCGGCGGTTCCGTCCACTGCCACTGGGCTTGTGGTGCCCGCGCTGCACACAACGCTTTCAGCTCCTTCTCCAGGACCTGACGCACCGCATCGCGCCCCACAGCAGCAAAGAACTCCTCACGCGTGGCCACACCGGAGGAAAAGGGGTGGGTGCCATTGCCGTTAAAAAGGCGAGCAGGGTCCGGCAACCATCGGGGCTTGCACTGCTGAGGGTTGCTCGTATCGGTCTCGAGGTAGATGTGCAGACCAAAACCATCGGGCTGATTGACCACTGCCAGGCCGTCGTGAGGTTGCTGACGCTGCAAAGCAAACACCTTCCAACTGGGCTGCGGCCCTGACGCGTTTTGGCAACCACTCAGCACCAGCACGAGGCCAAGCCCAATCCATCGGCGTGCTTTGTCGAGGCGCAGAGGCACAACACACGTCAGCAAGGGCTTACCCATGCTGTGGGCATCACGGAGCTGTTTCATGGTTTTGACACCCTCCACCATGCTTCCGCTGCGAAGTCCACTGCCGGAGTTCGCCCTACCAATGGCCTCGGGCACCAGCGATCGCGACTGCATAGGGAGCCAGCACCTACCGGATCGGCCATTAGTGCTGATGCTGCTCTGCAGCCACTGCCCGTTCGTGAAGCACATTGAGGACGAGCTGAGCCGGATCGACCGCGACTACAGCGCCCGTGTGACCCTGCTGGGTGTGGCCAGTAACAGCTGGATCACCCATCCACAGGACGGTCCTGAAGCACTGGCCGACCAGGCCCAGCGCAACGGTTGGCGCTTCCCGTATCTGCTCGACCAACAGCAAACCCTGGCCAAAGCCCTACGGGCCGCCTGCACTCCCGAGTTTTATCTGTTTGCCCCTGACGGCGAGGGAACCCAAACCCTGCGCTATCGCGGCCAGCTGGATGGAAGCCGACCAGGGAATGGCTTGCCCGTTGATGGCCACGACCTGCGCGCGGCCCTTGAAGCAGTACTCAAGGGCGACGACCCAGACATGGAGCAGCAGCCGTCGATTGGCTGCAACATCAAATGGCATCCCGGCCAGGAACCGCGATGGTTCGGAGAGACGGCTTAAGGTTCCCTTCATGCAGGTGCCTCCCTTCAGTCTCAGTCAGCAGCTTGCCGATTTGGGGCAGGAGCTTGATCACGCTGTCCTGCGCGTGCTGCGCAGCGGCCAGTACATCGGCGGCAACGAAATTCAGACGTTTGAAACAGCTTTTGCGGCCAGCGTGGGCACGCCCCATGCCGTGGGCTGCAACAGCGGCACCGATGCGCTGATCCTGGCCCTACGCGCCCTAGGCATCGGACCTGGCGATGAGGTGATCACAGCCTCCTTCAGCTTTTTTGCAACGGCCGAAGCCATCAGCGCCGTGGGGGCCACCCCGGTATTTGTGGAGGTGGATCCCCTCACCTACCTGATCGATCTCAACCTGATCGAGGCGGCGATCACTCCAGCGACCAAAGCGATGATCCCGGTGCATCTCTTCGGGCGCCCTGTGGACATGGATGCACTGATGGCGATCGCCCAACGCCATAACCTCAAGGTCGTTGAGGACTGCGCCCAGGCCACCGGTGCCAGCTGGAATGGCAAACCCGTCGGCAGCTGGGGCGATGTGGGCTGCTTCAGCTTCTTCCCTACTAAAAACCTTGGCGGTGCGGGTGATGGTGGCGCCGTCACTTGTCACGATCCAGCGGTGGCGCAGTCCATGCGCGAGCTCGCCGTGCACGGCATGCCCCGTCGCTACCTCCACACCGAGCTCGGCTACAACAGCCGCCTCGATGCACTGCAGGCTGCCGTGCTGAATGTGAAACTGCCGCATCTCACCACCTGGGTCGAGAAACGCAGCGCCATTGCCAGCCGCTACCTCGAAGCGCTCGACGGGCTCCCCGGCATTCAATTGCCTGATCCCGCTGCTAGTGCAGCCGTGGGCCATGGATGGAACCAGTTCGTGGTACGCGTCAAGCTCTGCCCCGAGGGACAAGCCAATTGCGCGGGGTCCTGCTCGGATAGCCCAAGCAACTTCGGCTTACCGAGCAGCCGTTGCCGTGATTGGCTCAAGCAGTACCTCCAGGAACATGGGGTAAACACGATCATCTATTACCCAATCCCCATCCATCGGCAGCCGGCCTATGCCGACCTCTCCACGGCTCCTAGCGGCCTTCCCATCACCGAACGTCTCTGCAGCGAGGTGCTGAGCCTGCCAATTTTTCCCGAGCTGAGCGAAGAGCAGCAGGACCAGGTGATCCATGTGCTCAAACAACTTCTCAGTCCAAATGTCAACAATCAGCTGGTGGCCTGAGGGCAGCCAACTCTGATCGAGGACATGGCACCGGTCTGCACTTGATCCTTGCTCGCAGGATCAGCCTCACCGCATCAAAAAAGGTGGCCTTGGCCACCTTTTTTCATGTCAACCAAAGATGGCAAACAATCAAGGCGAAAGCGTACCAATCAACGGCCGGCCAACAAAACACAGATCACCACCAATAAGTCTGTGACCAAGATCACAGCGAGCCGTGATCCTGGTCATCAAGCCCCATAAGCAGAGCGGGAACACTGCGTGACAGAGGTCACACAACGACCAAGATCTCGCACACTCACTCTTCCCTTCCATGCTCGAATTCAACCTCGACGGCAAACTGAACAACAACTTCGATGCCGGCAACGCTTATCAACGCGTCGCCGGATCCGAGGCCACCTCCTACGGCCTAGGCCAGAGCAACGATCCGCTCACTCCAGGCGCCATCAACCCCCTCACAGAGGACACACTGATCTCCCCCTGGGAAGACGCAGGCCAGCCCAGCAACGCAGAAGGTATCAAGCGCAATGGTGCACTGCCGCAAGGGCACAATGACCCAGCCACCCAACGCGGCGTCAACCCCACCAGCACCAGCGGCGATCACAACGACAACGACGCTTTCTCTAGCGCCGCCCAGCAAGGGCAAAGACTGGCCCAACGGCTCAGCGAGACAGCACCCATCGATCAGCTCACCGGAGGCCATCAAGACGGCAGCGCCATCAGCAGCGCACAACAGACAGCTCTCGCTGATCTACTCCAGCTCGATCAAGCCAATCCAGCTGATCTCAACACTTCACCCCAACAACTGGATCCACTCACAGGCGAGACGCAGGCCGGATCCTTTGGCTTCATGCCATTGCCGGAGATCACCGCATTTGATGCAGATCTCCTCTCCTATCTCGGCGAACGCGCGGAGGTGAGCAATCTGCTCGCAGAAGAACGCTTTGATCGCGATCAATCTGCAGGCACCGAAACCCACTACAACTTCACCTGGGGCAGCGGCTTTTCAGCTAATGAAGGCAGCGGATACGACATCACCGACAGCCGCACCAATGCAGCCGACATCGGCACCGTGGCCTATCGCGACGACAAAGAGGTGATCGGAACGATTGGCTATGGCAGCGGCAGCAATCGTGACTACAACGATTACTTCTCCTTCTACGCCGGCAAATCGGGCACTTACGACCTCTCCCTCTCCAACTTAGGAGCCAATGTCGGCCTCGCTCTCTACAACGACAGCGGATCACTGGTCACCTGGTCGAACAAGTCTGGCACCCAGGATGAAAACATCAGCACCTTCCTCAATGAAGGCCACTACACCAGCCGCATCTACAGCTACAACACCTCATTCTGGAACAACAACGGCGCAACAGCCTTCAACCTCGACATCAGCCGCCAGGCCGACTGCTTTGAACAAATCACTAACTGCTTGATTAATGACAACAGCGTCAAGAATGCCGTCCTCAACTCGATCAAATATGACAATTTGTTTGATCGCAATGATACCGTCGGCATCCTTAAAAGTGCTGGCGACTATGGATCTGTCACCAATACAGAGCTGACCGATCTACAGCAATTCCACAACATATTCAGCGGCACCATGCGCGCTGACATTGCCGGCCTCTCGAAAAAAGTGGTCTTTGGCGATGCCAGCAATGCCTGGTACACCGGCTACGACAGCATTCGCAATGAACTCGGCAATCTGGAAGCCGGCACTAGCACCCAGAATCTCAATCTACTGATTGGCAAGCACATGCTGGGCACCGACAGGCCGATGATTCACACCGGCAGCTACACCCAAGCTGGAGGCAGCCTCTTTGTTGACGGTATTGATGCCGGTGACATCGACCAAGGAGCGACAGGCTCCTGTTATTTCCTCTCCGCTCTTGCCGGCACCGCCGACAAAAAAGAGTCGATCATCGAGGATATGTTCACTGACAACGGCGACGGCACCTACAGCGTTCGCTTCTACACCAACGGACAGACTGATTACGTCACCGTCGACAGCATGATGGCGACCAGAGCCGATGGCACCTATCTCCATGCTGATGCTGGCGATGGCACCGCAACCAACGCCCTCGTGGCCGACAACAACGAACTCTGGGTTGCCCTGGCTGAAAAAGCCTATGCACAACTAAATGAGTCGGGTCGCCTTAATCAAGAAGAAGCGACAAACCGCTACGGCATTGCCGGTAATGAAGGCATCAGCTGGGGGTTCACCACCGACGCGATTACCCATATCACTGGACTCAATTCCAGCTGGGGCAATGCAAGCGCCTCAGGCGTCGGCGCAACCAATGTGAGCTCTTCGGAGCTGCAAACCCTCGTTAACAGCAACCGTGTCGTCGCTGCAGGATGGGGCGGTCACGCTCGCACCATCACGGGCTACAACGCCACCACAGGCCAATACACCATTCGCAATCCCTATGACCGAAACCATTCCACACTGACCCATGCACAATTGATCAGTCTGGGCGCACAGTTCAGCTGGAGCAACAGCTGAATTCAGCCATCAGCCCAACACAACCAACACAAAGGTGGCTTCGGCCACCTTTTTTGTCCATAAAAACTGCAAGCAACGGACAGCCCAGCACACCGAGCAACGCAAAACGCCATTACCGGCAACCAGAGCACCACAAAAACCCTGTGACCAGAATCACAGCCGCACTAAATCCAAATCATCAAAACCAACCGGGAAAACGGAAACGCTGAGTGCATCAGAGGTTCATTCCCTGACTATCTCCATCACTCAACCTTTCCTCCCATGCTCGAATTCAACCTCGACGGCAAGCTCAACAACACCTTCGATGCTGGCGACGCTTATCAACGCGTCGCCGGATCCGATACCACCTCGTACGGCCTCGACCAGAGCAACGATCCGCTCACCCCAGGCGCAATCAACCCCTTAAGCGAAGACGAGTTGCTTTCGCCCTGGGACGAGGCTGGCCAGGCCAGCAACGCAGAAGGTATCAAGCGCAATGGTGCACTGCCGCAAGGCCACAATGCCCAAGCCACCCAACGCGGCGTCAACCCCGGCAAGGACAGCGGGAATCACAACACCACAGACGCCCTCACCGGCACAGTTCTCGAAGCAGATCGACAACTGCCCGCAGCGGAAGTAACTCTTGATGCTGCCATCGACACCCAAAAGCAATTCGAACAAAGCGCCGGGAATCCAAAGGGCAAAACATCAGATCCCATTACTGGAACATCCCATCAATCCCAAGCAGGATTTGCCTACATACCCATCGGAGAAACCCTGTCTGCGGACTGGGTTAGCGATGAGCTGATTTCTTATCTAGGAGAACGCCAAGAAGTCAACGATCTGCTCGCAGAGGAACGCTTCAATCGCGATCAAACCGGCGGCAAAGAAACCTTCTACAACTTCACCACTGGAAGCGGGTATAGCGCCAACGAGGGCAGCGGCTATGACATCACCGACAGCCGCAGCAACGCCGCAGAGCTCGGGACCGTTGCATACCGCGATGACAAGAACGTGCTTGGCACCGTCGGCTACACCAGCAATGGCTATCGCGACCGCAACGATTACTTCTCCTTCTATGCCGGCAAGAGCGGCACGTATGACCTCTCCCTCTCTCTGCTCAGCGCCAACGTAGGACTGGCCCTTTACAACGAGAGCGGCTCCTTGATGAGCTACTCCAACAAAAGTGGCACCCAGGACGAAAGCATCAGCACCTTCCTGAATGAGGGCTGGTACACCAGTCTCGTTTACAGCCACAACAGCGCAGCTTCCAACAACAACGGCGCCACCGCCTTCGATCTAAACATTAGCCGCCAGGCCGACATTTTCGAACAAGATATAGAAACCTGGATCGACGACAGCAGCGTCAAGAATGCGGCGCTCAACTCGATCAAATATGACAACGACTTTGGTCGCAATGACATGGTCGGAATTCTCAAGAGTGCCGGCGATTACGACTCCGTTAGCAGCACGGAACTAACCGATCTACGCCAAATACACAATATGTTCAGCGGTACAATGCGTGCCGACATCGCAGGCCTCTCCAAAAAAGTGATCTTTGGCGATGACAGCAACGCCTGGTACACCGGCTACGACAGCATTCGCAATTCACTTGGCAACCTAGAAGCGGGCACCAGCACTCAGAACCTCAACCTGCTGATCGGCAAGCACATGCTGGGCACCGACAGACCCATGATCCATAGCAACAGTTCTGGAAATGTGGCTGGCAGCTACACACAAGCTGGAGGAAGCCTATTCATGGATGGAGTGAGCTTCACAGATATCGACCAAGGACAAACCGGAGACTGTTACTTGCTGGCTCCATTAGCCAGTACAGCCCATGAGAAGCCAAGCATCATCCGCGACATGTTCGAAGACAATGGCGACGGCACTTATAGCGTCCGCTTCTACACAAACGGCCAGGCTGATTACGTCACTGTCGACAACATGATGGCGACCGACTCCAATGGTCGATACATGTATGCCGATGATGGAGCGGCAGGAAAGCAGCAGGTTGCCGATAACAACGAGCTCTGGGTCGCCCTTGCCGAGAAAGCCTATGCCCAACTGAACGAGTCAGGACGCCTCGGCCAAGAGGAAAGCACCAACCGTTATGGGCGCCAATGGAATGAGGGGATCAGCTGGGGCTGGGCCGACGCCACCACGACCCACATCACCGGACTCAACACAACACAAGAGCGCCTCGTTGAATCAACCTGGTGGAATCCCTTTAGCTGGGATGCAGGGCTCACCAAGAACGAGCTGATCAATCTTGTGAATGGCGACAATATCGTCACTATTGACGGCTTCAACGGCAACGCTTCCACCGATGATGACGGCGACGGATCCATCGACTGGAAGAGCACCAGCAGCACAAACATTGGCTCAGCAGTGCAAGGCCACGTCTATGCAATTGTCGGATACAACGCCGCCACACAGCGATTCAACATTCAGAATCCCTGGGGCAACTTCGACCTCAGCCTGACCTACAACCAACTTCGGAACCTGGGAGGCACTGTCAACTATTCCAATACCTAAATCGATAACAGGAGGTCATTCGACCTCCTGTTCTATACCAATCAAGCCGCAAAAAACAGAAGAAACAAAAAGGTGGCTTAGGCCACCTTTTTTCACGTCTATCAACGACGGCGAATCATCAAGGACAAAGCACACGAATTAACGACCGATCAACAAAGCACAAATCACCACGCATCAACCTGTGATCAAAATCACAGCGAGCCGTGATCCTGGTCATCAAGCTCAACAAGCAGAGCGGGAACACTGAGCAACAGAGGTCACACACCCAGCCCAGATCTTCCACACTCATTCTTCCCTCCCATGCTCGAATTCAACCTCGACGGAAAACTCAACAACAACTTCGATGCCGGCAACGCTTATCAACGCGTCGCCGGATCCGAGGCCACCTCCTACGGCCTGGGCCAGAGCAACGATCCGCTCACCCCAGGCGCCATCAACCCCCTCAGCGAAGACACCCTGATCTCTCCCTGGGATGAAGCTGGTCAGACCAACGGCGCAGAAAGAATTCAACGTCACAGCGCCCTGCCACAGGGCCACAACGCCCAACCCACTCAACGCGGCGTCAACCCAGGCAGCAACAACGACGCACTCACAGGCACAGCCGAGCCAATGCACGACTTGGGCCAAAGGCTCAGCGTTCAAACACCAATCGATCAGCTGACCGGAGGCCATCCTGATGGCCGCGCGATCAGCAGCGCACAACACGCAGCTCCTACTGATCCACTCAATCTCGATCAAACCAATTCCATTGGCCTCAACACGGCACCACAACAACTGGATCCACTCACGGGCGATTCAGAAGATGCGATTGGCTTCATCCCAATGCCGGGAATCCTTGACATTGATCCAGAGTTTCTCTCCCATCTCGGCGAACGCGCTGAGGTGAACAATTTGCTGGCAGAAGAACGCTTTGATCGCGATCAATCTGCAGGCACAGAAACCCTCTACAACTTCACCTGGGGCAGCGGCTTTTCAGCTCATGAGGGCAGCGGATACGACATCACCGACAGCAAGAACAATGCAGCCGACATCGGCACAGTGGCCTATCGCGACGACAAAGAGGTGATCGGAACGATTGGCTATGGCAGTGGCAGAAATCGTGACTCCAACGATTACTTCTCTTTCTATGCCGGGAAAGCAGGCAATTACGACCTCTCTCTCTCCAACTTAGGAGCCAATGTCGGCCTTGCCCTTTACAACGAAAGCGGATCACTAGTCAGCTGGTCTAACAACTCAGGCACCCAAGACGAAAACATCAGCACCTTCCTCAATGAAGGCCACTACACCAGCCGGATCTACAGCTACAACACCTCATTCTGGAACAACAATGGCGCAACAGCCTTCAACTTCAACATCAGCCGCCAGGCCGACTGCTTCGAACAAATCGTCGAAGCCTGGATCGATGACAGCAGCGTCAAGAATGCCGCACTGAATTCCATCAAATACGACGGCGACTTCGGGCGCAACGACATCATCGGCATTCTTAAAAGTGCTGGAGACTATGGGTCTGTCACCAATACTGAGCTAACCGATCTACGCCAATTCCACAACATTTTCAGCGGCACAATGCGCTCTGATCTCGCAGTTTTGTCTGAAAAGGTGCTGTTCCACGATGACAGCAATGCTTGGTATACAGGCTCCGACAGCATCGTGACTGATCTCGGCGACCTCGAAGCCGGCTCCAGCACTCAAGACCTGAATCTTCTAATCGGCAAACACATGCTTGGGCTTGACAGGCCCGTGGCTGCTGGCGAGTACACCCAAGCTGGAGGCAGCCTGTTTGTGGACGGAGTGAGCGCCGATGACATCGATCAGGGAGGGGTGGGAAGCTGCTATTTCCTCTCTGCTCTTGCTGGCACGGCCAATGACAAGGCCGAAATGATTCAAGACATGTTCACCGACAATGGCGATGGCACCTATAGCGTTCGCTTCTACACCAACGGCAAAGTCGATTACGTGACCGTCGATAGCATGATGGCCACATCAGCGACAGATCGCTACCTCTATGCCAACTCAGGCGGCGATAATGGAGTCCAAAATGTGGTCGCTGACAACAATGAGCTGTGGGTCGCCCTTGCTGAGAAGGCTTATGCCCAGGTGAACGAATCAGGTCGAATCAGCCAAAACGGGCGCAACTCCTACGCAGGCATCAGCGGCGGCAACTCTGCGACTGCAATTACCCACATCACAGGGTTGAGCGCGACATCAGAAGCTGTGAACCTCACCGGCATTAACGGAGTCAGTAATGCTGAGCTGATCAATTATGTGAACAGCGATCGCGTCGTGACCGTTCGAGGATTCAACGGCTTAGCCACAGGCTCTGGAAGTGGCCCCACCAATATCAGCTCTGGCGTGCAAGGCCACGCCTACTCGATTGTGGGCTATGACGCTGAGACTGGGAGATTTGACATCCGCAATCCCTGGGACAACCAACACCTCAGCCTGACCCACCTTCAACTCAGACAACTCGGTGCGGACATCCGCTACAGCCTGAGCTGAATCACGCACAAGGCAAACCAATACAAGGAGGCCATCGCGCCTCCTTTTCTTTCTTTTAGCCAAGGAGAAAGATGCACATGACATTCATCCCACTTGCTCTCCTTTCAATCCTGACCATGGCCATGAAGTTCTCCTCACCAGACGCTGCGATTACCTGCTCCGATGGCAATGTCACCCCTGACTTGCAGGCTTGGGTAAGCCCAATACCCATCGTTCAAGACAACGCCCTTCCTCCTGGAGAACACCAAGCCCCAAATCCGGAGCCAACCGATCACACCCATGTGCTGCACGTGGAACTCCGCTTGCACAACACCACCCTTAATCCCCACAACGCTGAAGTACTAGGAGCCAGCTGGAGTCAAAACGAACAGTCCCATCCGCTCAGATGGCATAAACAGCCCGACCTGAGCCCTCTGAACCGGTTCAACACCATTGAGCATCGACCGATTCAGACCAACACAACACATCCCCTCACCGTGACCTTGCAGCTCATGGTCGATGGCCAAGCCTGCATGCTGGAAACAACCACGGACGTACCCGTACGCAGATAGCAGACATCCAGAGGTCAGGATTCAGCTGCGAATCGTGGCGTAAAGCGCCTTAAAACGTGCCTGCTGCGTTTTGTGATTCACCAGGAGCTCGGGATAGCCACGACGCTCAAGTGCCGCGATCTCACCACTGAGCAAATCCTTGGTGTTCACATGCCGAAGCTCCGGCACCCAGCGGCGGATGTAATCACCGTCCGCATCGAACTTCGACGCCTGAGTGGCGGGATTAAAGATGCGCAGGGGCTTGGGATCCATACCGCTGCTGGCACTCCACTGCCAACCACCGTTGTTGGCGGCTAGATCGCCATCCACCTCCAACTCCATGAAGGCACGCTCACCCCAGCGCCAGTCGCAGATCAGGTCTTTGACCAGATACGAGGCCACGATCATGCGGCAACGGTTGTGCATCCAACCGGTTTCATTGAGCTGACGCATCGCCGCATCAATGATCGGCATGCCGGTCTGGCCGTCTTTCCAGAAATCAAACCAGTCCTCGTTGTTCTCCCAGGGGAATCGGCGCCACTGGTCGCGGTAGGGCCCGTTTGCCAGCTCAGGAAAGTGAAACAGCGCCTGCTGATAGAACTCGCGCCAACCGAGCTCCTGCTCCCACACCGTGATGGCCTGGCGCTGCTCATCACTGCGCGCAAGACCTTTCATCTCCTGCGCAGCACACCAGGCCTGGCGCGGACTCAATGTGCCCACACTCAAGGCAGCACTGAGGTAAGAGGTACCCACTACTCCAGGGAAATTGCGATCGGGCTCATAGGCCAAGAGCGGCCCATCAACAAAGGTGGCCAACTGCTCCGCCGCCGCGGCCTCACCCGGTCGGCATGGGCACAGCTCCATCCCGCGGAAACCGTGCTCAACCTGCAGCCGCTCCAGTTCGCGCTGGCCTTCGGCGCAAAGTCGACCCAGGTCTCCTGCGCCACTGCTGATCGCTTCGAGCTGCTCCGACTCGAGGTCACACAAGCCAGTGGGAGCTTCAACTGTGCTCGGCTCGGTGCGCTCCACCTGACCACGCCAGTTGCGCAGGAAAGGGCCATACACCCGGTAAGGATCACCGCCACCGGTCTTCAGCAATTCAGGCGCCACCAGCAGCTGATCCCAATCCACCAGCACCTTGCGGCCATCGGCCTGAAGCGCCTTGGCCACCTGACGGTCCCGCTCGCGGGCATAGGGCTCCACATCCCGGCTCCACACCAGAGTGGGTGCTTCCAAAAGGGCTGCCAAGCGCGGCAGCACCGCCACCGGATCCCCAGCCACCACGATCAGGCGACTCCCCGCATCCCGCCAACGCTGCTGAAGCTCGCGCAGGGTTTCCACCAAAAACCAAAGGCGCGCCGGCGCCATCGGCGGCAAATGGTGTGGCGGCGTGATGATCGCCGGATCCAGCACATACACACCGGTGACGGCAGAACCCAGGGCCGCTGCAGCCTGCAAGCCCTTGTTGTCAGCCAGGCGCAGATCGCGGCGATGCCAGAAGAGGGTGCGAGAAGCGTTCATGACGGTGCAACTCAAAGACCCAACAACTGCTTGGCCCGGAACCAAGCGGTGACGCTCTTGCCATCCAGCCATTCCTCACCGGATGCCAGGGCTGCATCGAGCTCGGCGGGGCTCATCTGCACCACCTCAAGGTCTTCATCGTCATCACCGGCAGGTGGGTTCTCCAACGGCGTGAGCTCCCGAGCCAGGAAGCAATGAATCACCTCATCGGAGTAGCCAGGACACGGCAGCATCGGGCCGAGTGCATCCCAACGGGACGCGCTGTAGCCCGCCTCTTCACCCAACTCGCGCTGCATCGATTCGAGCGGATCCTCGCCGTCTTCGAGGGTGCCAGCGGGGAATTCCAGCAAGCGGGCCTGCACGGCAAAGCGGTACTGACGTAGGAGGACGACCTGGCCGTCGTCGGTGATCGGCACCGCCAATGAGGCCCCGGGATGGCGAATGATGCCGAAGGTGCCTTCCACGCCCATCGGCAACTTGATGCGATTGCGCTCGAAGCGAATCTTGCGCGAATCCACGCTTTCAATCGTCTCCAGCAACTGGAACCGCTCAGGGGGTGGCAGCGGAGCCATGGGGGCAGGGCAGCAAAGGCGACCAGCATGGCGGCTGGAGTGCAGGATCGTTTGTGTCTCCCAACGCAGGCGTGAACACTTCCCGGACCCCGACCCCGAGCCCACCACGCCTGCTGCCCCGCCAGAAGCAAGTGCAGTTGCTGAAGGCCTTGGCTGTGGAAGCCGGATGGCGCCATCTGGCCCTGTTGAGTTTGCTCAGCACCATGAGCAGCCTGCTCGACATCGCCGGACTCGGACTCGCCGTCTCCCTGCTCCTGGGCGCGGGCACATCTTCAACCGTCGCTCTACCCCTGGCAGAGACCTGGCCCCTGGCCACCAGCCTGGCTGTGCTGGTGGGGTTAATCCTGCTGCGCGGCCTGATTCAGGCGCGAGTCGCCATCAGTCGTGAACGACTGCGCTCAGGGTTTACCGATCGACTGCGTCAACAACTGCTGCATCGCGTCTTCGCCGCCTCCGCCGCCCAACTGGAGCAAATCGGCCGGGGCGATCTGCTGGCCCTGTTAATGGTCGACATCAATCGCACAGCCCTGGGCCTGGATCAGGCGGTGCGCATGGGACAGGCACTGCTGGCCTTGGGGATCTACCTCACCAGCGTGTTGGTGGTGGGGCGCGCGGCCGCCTGGCCCCTGTTGCTTGCGCTGGTGGCCACAGCCGTCGCCGCCCTGCTGCAACGCTCCGGCAGCTGGAGCCTTGGACGCATTCAGAGTCGCCTGAATGCCGCCCTGCAGCGCACGGTGGGGGATGGACTGCATGGCCTGAAGGCGGTGCGTGCAGCGGCTGCGGAGCCTTGGCTCCTGGAACGCTTTGCCAAGGAAACGGCCGAAGGACGCTGGCTGCTGCGGGAACGGGTGCGCCGGCGCGCCGGCTACACCGCCTGGCGCGACACCCTGGTGGTGGCCATCGCCGGCCTCTGGATGCTGCTGCAGGGTGATGGGCTCAAGGCCGACGTGCTTACCACCACCCTGGTGTTGGCTTACCGCGCCGGAGTGTCCCTCAGTGCAGTGGTGCAAGCTCGCCGCCTCTGCCTCGGCAACTTGCCGGGCTACGAAGCCCTGCGGCGGCGACGGGAGCAGTTGCAACCCGTTTCTGACAAACCCAGTGGTGTGGCCTTATCGGAGCAAGAGCTTGAACATCTGAGCGCATCCCCTTGGGACCTGTTCCACTGGCGCGATCTCGGCGCAGGCCAACAGAGCGAAACCCAGACAACTCCAGACGAGACAACGCCTGGCTCCAGCGTGCAGCTTGAACCAGGGCGCCTGATCGCGATCACGGGACCTTCGGGTTGCGGGAAAACCAGTTGCCTGGATCAGCTCTGCGGCCTGCTGAAAGAAAGCGACAGCCGGTGGTCGATCCAGCAGGGAGATCAAATCTGGGAGCTGGCCGGTCTGGCAGGTGCACAACAGCTGCACCAATTGATTGCCTACGCCCCTCAGAACGCCGTGCTGTTTGAAGCCAGCCTTCACGACAACCTGCTGCTCGGTGGCCAGCTCGACGACACCCGTCTCCTCCCTTGGCTCGAGCGACTTGGCTTAGACCACCTCTTGCAACGCGATGGCGGCCTGGACGCCCCCATGGCGCTGGCGCAGGACCCGTTCTCGGGCGGAGAGATTCATCGCCTGGGACTCCTGCGGGCCTGGCTGCGCGACAAACCTGTGGAGGTGCTGGATGAACCCACCGCCTTCCTCGATGCCGCTGCAGCTGAACGCGTGAGGACCGTGATCCATGAACGCGCCCAGAAGCGCCTGGTCCTGGTCAGCAGCCACGATCCCGTGCTGCTGGCCCAGGCCGATCAGGTGATCACGCTCCCAGGCCGCGATGGAGAAGCCAAGGCAGCGGAACACGTCTAAAGCGACCAATCCGCAGATCCCTGCATCGCTGCCAGCAAGGGCTCCAGCACGAAGCTGCGCAGATGGAGCCGGGGATGGGGGAGCACCAGATGGGGGTGATCGAAACGCAACTCATCCCAAAACAGGAAATCCAGATCCAGGGTGCGGGGCCCCCATCGCTGCTCCTTACCCCGATCGCGTCCGTACTCCCGCTCAAGCTGATGCAGAGCTTGAAGTAGCGCCAGAGCGGCGTCTTGCTGCGGCTCTCGCTGAAGACCGTCCACCAGTACCACAGCATTGAGATAGCTGGGTTGATCGATCGGGCCTCCCACCGGAACGGTGTCAAACAACGGCGACCAGCGGCAACGCGCTGTTTCACAAGCCCAATCCCTGAACAATTGTTCGAGGCGTGGGCGCACCATCACCAGGGTTTGCCGTGGGTTACCCGCCGGACTGGGCAAATTGGCGCCCAGAGCCACTGCCAAGCAACGGGGTTGATCAGCGAGACTGGCGCTCACGCAAAGGACCTGGAAACGTTCATGGTGTCAGGAGGGGTGGCCGCAGCGAATGGCGTCGCAGGGAGTGCGGCCCGGGATCAGGCCAGCCGCGCCTTTCCCCTGGCAGCGATCACTGGCCATGGCACCCTCAAGCTGGCCCTGCTGCTGGCCGCTGTGGATCCTGGCCTCGGCGGCGTGATCATTGCCGGTGGCCGGGGCACCGGCAAATCCGTGCTGGCCAGGGGCCTGCATGCACTACTGCCCCCCATCGACGTCCTCGATGTGGATCGTGGCGAGGGGCCACCGAGCCATGGGCGCAACCTCGACCCGCAGCGGCCGGAGGAATGGGACGACAACGCGCGCCGGCGCATCGCGGCGCTGGGGGACAACGCCGATGCCACCGGAAGCGACGCGCTTCCACCCACCAAGGTGCTGCCGGCTCCGTTTGTGCAGGTGCCCCTCGGAATCACGGAAGACCGGTTGGTGGGGGCTGTCGATGTGGCGGCCTCCCTCTCCAGCGGCGCAGCCGTGTTCCAACCAGGACTGCTGGCGGAAGCCCACCGCGGTGTGCTCTACGTCGATGAGTTGAACCTGCTCGATGACGGCATCGTCAATTTGATGCTGGCAGCCGTCGGCAGCGGTGAAAACCAGGTGGAACGGGAAGGCCTGAGCCTGAGCCACCCCTGCCGCCCCCTACTGATCGCCACCTACAACCCCGAAGAGGGCGCCGTGCGCGATCACCTGCTCGATCGCTTCGCCATCGCCCTATCGGCCGATCAGCTGGTGAGCGTCGAGCAACGCGTGGAGATCACTGAAGCAGTGCTGTCTCACGGTCAGTGCAGCCGCAGCTTCGCCGACAAGTGGGGTGAGGAAACCGAAGCCCTCGCGACTCAGCTGCTGCTGGCCCGTCAATGGCTTCCGGATGTGCAGATCAGCACTGAGCAGATCGAATACCTGGTGACCGAAGCGATCCGCGGCGGCGTGGAAGGACACCGCTCCGAGCTCTATGCGGTGCGAGTCGCCAAGGCCCATGCCGCCCTGAGTGGCCGCGACCGGGTGGAAGCGGACGACCTTCAGGTCGCGGTGCGCTTGGTGATCGCTCCTCGGGCTCTGCAACTGCCACCCCAAGACGAGCAGATGGAGCCGCCACCGCCGCAAGACCAAAATCCACCCCCACCGCCCCAATCCGGTGAACAGGAACCTGACAATCAACCACCACCGCCGGAGGGGTCCGGCGAGGACGACAACGAGCAACCCGAAGACAACAACGACGACAACAGCGACAACGAGCAAGACAACGATGACGACGAAGCCGATCAGGACGAAGCCCCTCCCTCCGTGCCGGAGGAGTTCATGCTCGACCCGGAATCGGTGGCGATCGATCCCGACCTACTGCTCTTCTCATCGGCCAAGGCCAAGAGTGGCAACAGCGGCAGCCGCTCGGTGGTGCTGAGCGACAGCCGCGGCCGTTATGTGAAACCGATTCTTCCCCGCGGTCCGGTGCGCCGGATTGCGGTTGACGCAACCCTTCGTGCTGCGGCGCCTTACCAAAAAGCACGCCGGGCTCGTCAGCCCGAGCGTTCCGTGATCGTGGAGGAGTCGGATTTGCGGGCCAAGCTGCTGCAACGCCAGTCCGGCGCCTTAGTGATTTTCCTGGTGGATGCGAGCGGATCAATGGCGCTCAACCGGATGCAAAGCGCCAAAGGGGCCGTGATCCGATTGCTCACCGAGGCCTATGAGAACCGGGACGAAGTGGCCCTGATCCCCTTCCGTGGCGATCAGGCTGAAGTGCTGCTGCCCCCCACGCGCTCGATCACAGCCGCCCGGCGGCGGCTGGAATCGATGCCCTGCGGCGGCGGATCACCCCTGGCCCATGGCCTCACCCAGGCCGCGCGCGTGGGTGCCAACGCCCTTGCCACAGGGGATCTGGGGCAAGTGGTGGTGGTGGCGATCACCGACGGGCGCGGCAATGTGCCCCTGAGCACGTCGCTGGGCCAACCCGAACTGGAGGGCGAGGACAAACCCGACCTCAAACAGGAAGTGCTGGATGTGGCCTCTCGCTACCGGATGCTGGGCATCAAGCTGCTGGTGATTGATACCGAGCGCAAGTTCATTGGCAGCGGCATGGGCAAAGATCTGGCCGAATCAGCAGGGGGCAAATATGTGCAGCTGCCGAAAGCCAGCGACCAAGCCATTGCGGCCATCGCCATGGAAGCCATCAACACAGTGACCTAGGCGTCATGAGCACGAGAGCGTGACGTCTACGACGCGGCAGCGGAACCATACCGTGCCACAAGCCTGAAAGCCATGGCCTTTTAAGGCTTGCTGGTCTTGGCCGGATACAGCTCTTCGAAAAAGGCTCCCAAGCCGATCCCCACATCGCGAATCGCCTTCATGAACTCAGGATCATCGGTGAGCTTTTGAATGTCTCCACCCACCGCATCGAAGCGCTGGGTGAGAGAACGGGCATTGGACACGGTCTGCTTCAGGTCCGACACCGTTTGGGGATTATCAAGCGCAGCGGAGATGTTGCTGATGTGGGTCGCGGCCCGGGCCGCTTCCGCCGTCGCGGCATTGAGATTGGTGATAGCTGGAGAGGCCCGGTCCAATTCCACCCCCAACTGTTCGAGCACAGTCTTGGCTTCCTTGGCCACCGCATCGAACTGCTTGGAGGAATTCACCAGACTGGAGACCAGCTTCTGGTCCTCGGCCTCTTGGAGCAGACGCTGCATCGTGGCCGTGACCGTGTCGAGGCTTGGAGCCTCCTGACCGCGAATGGTGGCACCGGCGCAGAGCACAGCCGCGGCCTGGCAGCGGGAGGTTTTGGGACCAGGCGTCGAAGCAGTGATCGAGCCCGCATTGCCACCACTGATCAAGTTGACCTGCGCATCCCCACCGAGCAGCGAACCCGATCCAACCGAGGCCGTGACCGGCATCGGCAGCAGCAGATCCTCGTTATCCAGCTCAAGCACGGCCTGCACAGCAGCCGGGGTCACCGTCACCTTCTTGACCACACCCACGACGATGCCCCGATAGGTGACCGGCGAGCGTTCCGCCAAACCAGCAGCATCAGCAAAGTTGGCCGTCACGGTCCAGGTTTCTGCCCCCAGTCGCTCCCCGCGCAGCCACAGCATCGTGCCGGTAAAGCCAACCAACGCTCCAACGATGGAGAAACCGACGATTGCTTCCCTAACACTGCGACGCATAGCAATTAGTGATCGTTGGGTTGCATCGGTCCGTGCAGGTTACCGGTCCTGAACTGTTGGACATAAGGATTGTCAGTACGGCGATAGTCATCGATCGACCCATCCCACCGCAGCTGCCCGCCGTAGAGCAGCACCACACGTTCAGCGGTGCGCTCAATCGTGCTGTGCACATGGCTCACCACAACGGAGCAGCCCTTCGCTACCTCCGTGGTCTTGACAATTAAATCTTCGATCCGGGTGCAGGCCACCGGATCAAGTCCGGCCGTGGGCTCGTCGTAGAGCATGAGCGGCATGGCGGCTTCACCCCGGTCGGGATCATCAATCAAAGCGCGGGCAAAGCTGACGCGCTTCTGCATGCCGCCACTGAGCTGACCGGGATACTTGTCAGCAACATCGTGAAGGCCCACTGCTTCCAGACAGGCCATCACCCGTTCCCGGATCTGACGGGGCTTGAAGCGCCCAAGGCGCATCAGGAGAAAACCCACGTTCTCCTCCACCGTGAGCGACGCCAAGAGGGCTGGGTTCTGAAACACCAGACGCACATCCTGGGGATGGCGCTGATCAAGGCGCAGGTACTGCTGGGGTTCGCCAAACAACGACAGTGCACCAGAGGTGGGCATCTGCAGACCTGCCAACAGGCGCAGCACCGTCGACTTACCGGCTCCGGAAGGCCCCACCACCGCCAACCGCTCTCCCGGCTCCATCCTCAAATTGACGCGATCGAGCACGGGACGAGGTCCCCACTGCATGGTGAGATCACGCATCTCAACGACCGGCGTTAGCGCAGATGGAGTGGATGGGGCCGCAAGGCTCTGCACGCGATCGTTTCGCAGGGCTTCATGCCCATCCTGCATGGTTTTGCAAGAGGGGTGGTGGATCTGGGCAACTTCCGTACAGTTCCCGTGACACCGCCAAAGCTGCCCAGCCGTTGAGTTCGTCGCCCCCTCCGCCCCAGCCCAGGTCGCGACGCCGCAGTCGTCGCGATCACCTGCGCACGCTTCAGGCTGAGCGGCAACGGGATCTGATGGATCGCTCTCGCCGAGCCGTGCGCTGGCTGCAACCCGGGCTCGTGGTGAAGCGCTGGCTGCTCACCTCCGGCATCGGCCTAGTACTCGCCCTGCTGGGCGCTGCCGTATGGGCCGACTTGCAACCGATCTACTGGACCCTGTGGGCCATCCAGGAGTCACTGGGCTGGATCACACGGGTGCTGCCGCGGGGCATCACTGGCCCACTGGTGGTGCTGATTGGCATCGGCCTGCTGCTCTGGGGCCAAAGCCGCAGCTTCGGGTCGATCCAACAGGCTTTAGCACCAGAAAAAGACACCGTGCTGGTGGATGCACTGCGGGCCAAAAGTCGTCTGAACCGTGGCCCCAACATCGTGGCCATCGGCGGAGGCACAGGCCTCTCCACCTTGCTGAGCGGCCTGAAGCGCTACAGCTCCAACATCACCGCCATCGTCACCGTGGCAGATGACGGTGGCAGCAGTGGCGTTCTGCGCCGTGAGCTGGGAGTGCTACCTCCAGGCGACATCCGCAACTGCCTTGCCGCCCTCTCCACCGAAGAGCCCCTGCTGACGCGGTTGTTTCAATACCGCTTCGCAGCGGGCGGCGGGCTCGAGGGCCACAGCTTCGGCAACCTGTTCCTCTCAGCGCTCACGGCCATCACCGGCAGCCTGGAAACAGCGATTACCGCGTCCAGTCGGGTGCTGGCGGTGCAGGGCCAGGTGGTGCCGGCCACGAACGTGGATGTGCGGCTGTGGGCCGAACTGGAAAACGGTCAGCGCATTGAGGGGGAATCAGCCATCGGCCATGCTCCGAGCCCGATCGTTCGACTTGGCTGCCTTCCAGAACAACCGCCGGCCCTACCGCGCGCGCTCGAAGCGATCGCTCACGCCGATCTCATCCTCCTTGGGCCCGGAAGTCTCTACACCTCTCTGCTCCCGAATTTGCTGGTGCCGGAGCTGGTGACCGCCATCCAACGCAGCCGAGCGCCCCGGCTCTACATCTGCAACTTGATGACCCAGCCGGGTGAGACCGATGGACTGGACGTGAGTGGTCACCTGCGGGCAATCGAGGCTCAGCTGGCCAGCCTTGGGGTCAGCAAGCGTCTATTCACAGCCGTTCTCGCCCAGGAAGAACTCCCCGATTCGCCTCTCATTTCCCATTACCGATCGCGCGGGGCCGAGCCCGTGATCTGCAACCGCCGCGATTTGCAACAAGAGGGGTATGAGGTAATGGAAGCCCCGCTGCAAGGCAGCCGCCCAACCGCCACCCTCAGGCACGACCCCAGGAGCCTCGCTTTAGGCGTGATGCGCTTCTACCGAAGACACAAAACCGACAAACAGTCGCTCGCCAGCTGAACAAAGCGAATGAATACGATCAAAAAACCCGTGACCGAATGATCACGGGCGCATCACTCACAAGGCTGAGGCCTTAATAGGCGTCCTGCATTTCATAGAAATCAGGCTGCACATAGTCTTTGCGCAGTGGCCACCCCTTCCAATCTTCAGGCATGAGCAGACGCTTGGGATGGGGGTGTCCATCGAAGCGGATGCCAAACATGTCGAACGTTTCTCGCTCTTGCCAATCAGCACCACGGAACAGACCGTAGAGACTGGGGAGAGAAGGTTCTCCATCTCGGGGCAGGAACACCTTCACTCGCACTTCGCGCACAGCGTCGGTCTTGCCCTCCGTCACTTCTGCCATGGCGACGAGGTGATAAAAGCAAACCAGGTGAGCGCCAGGACCTTCGTCGTAACCGCCTTGGCACTGGAGGTAATCGAAGCCGTTTCCTTTGAGTGCTGCGGCAATCACTGGAAGGAATACAGGATCGACTCCGATGGTTTCCACACCCAGATGGTCGGCTGGCAACAGCTCATGGTCAAAGCCCTGTTGCTGAAGCCACTGGCTCACAGGGCCGCGCTCAGGAGCTGCGGGCAAATTGTCGTCGGCAGGCTTTTGAGCCGAAGCTTTCGGGGTCTCACTCATGACGAATCAGCTCAAGATGCGGAGGAGTCAGTTGACGCTGGCTCGGCAGCGGTGTTGGCGGTATCGGACAAGGACGGCATCGCCAGTCCAGCACCAGGCTTCAAAGCTGCGATCTGCGTCTCCGCCTGCAAATAAGCACCGGTGACAATCGGCTCGACAGGCGTCATGGCGTGCTTGACGGTGCAATAGCGATGGGTCTGTTGCAGCTGGCGCCGATCGCTGACCGACTCATTGGAGACCTTTTTGCGCAGCTTGATCACCGCATCAAAAATGGCCTCTGGACGGGGAGGGCATCCGGGGAGGTACAGATCGACGGGAATCAGCTTGTCGACGCCCCGAACAGCAGTAGTGGAATCGGCACTGAACATCCCTCCGGTGATCGTGCAAGCACCCATGGCGATTACATATTTGGGCTCAGGCATCTGCTCATAGAGACGCACAAGCGCTGGCGCCATCTTCATCGTGACCGTTCCAGCCACGATCAACAGATCGGCCTGACGGGGGGAACTGCGCGGAACCAGACCAAACCGGTCAAAGTCGAAGCGTGATCCAATCAGCGCCGCAAATTCGATGAAGCAACAGGCCGTGCCGTAGAGCAGGGGCCAAAGGCTGCTCAGACGGGCCCAGTTGTGAAGGTCATCCAGGCTGGTGAGAATCACGTTCTCACTCAGATCAGTGGTAACGGCAGGTGCACCTTCAGCAGCGCCTGCCACCGGTCCACAACTGGCACCGCGCAGATCGCGAACGGCGGAAATTGACGGGGAGATTGATTCAGACATCAGCTCAGCTCCACTCGAGGGCGCCCTTGCGCCAGGCGTAGGCCAGGGCCACGACGAGGATGGCGATAAAGATCAGGGCCTCGATGAAGGCCAGAAGACCGAGGCGATGGAACGCCACGGCCCAGGGATACAGAAAGACAGTCTCCACATCGAAGATGACGAAGACCAACGCAAACATGTAGTAGCGGATGTTGAACTGAATCCAAGCACCGCCAATGGGCTCCATGCCCGACTCGTAGGTGATCTCACGCTCACCCTGCTGACTGCGAGGAGCGAGGAGTTTGTTGGTGATCAACGCCAGTGCTGGAACCGCTGCTGCGATCAGCAGAAAACCCAGAAAGGCGTCATAACCCGGCAGCGCGAACATGGAGAAGCCCGACCTGGAGGGCAGTCTGGCATTCACCACCACCTTCTGGCGCCCCCGATAGAGTTGCCAGACCTGTTTATTAAGTGGTGACCGACGAGATCGCAGGATCGGAGCAAGCCGGTCTTCCGCAGAAGCAGGCGGAGGTTCAACCCTCCGCTGAAGAGCAACCCGTCGCGGTCGAAAGCGCCGACTCCCCCGCAGAAGACGGAACCGAGGCAGAACCCAGCAGCGATCCCCGCACCCACCGCTTTGAGTGCCGCAGTTGTGGTTACGTCTACGACCCCGCTGAAGGGGTGAAGAAGCTGGGAATTGTTTCAGGCACAGCTTTTGAAGAGCTGGATGCCATCAGCTTTCGTTGCCCGGTATGCCGTAGCCGCGTTGGCGCATTCCGTGATATTGGCCCCGCCACCAAAGCCAGTGGCTTTGAAGAAAATCTCGACTACGGCCTCGGCGTGAACCGCCTCACTCCAGGTCAGAAGAACGTGCTGATCTTCGGCAGCCTGGCCCTGGGCTTCGCCTTTTTCCTGTCCCTTTATTCCCTGCGCTGAACCCCGTCGCACGCTTCCCCGTGCTGCACCACTTACGCCCACCGATGCTCAATTCCATGAAGCGCCTGCTTAAACCCTTCCTCCAGCTGCTGCTGGTGGCCTGCCTGGGCCTCAGCCTGGGCGGATGCGTGGCTACCCGCCTGCCGGCGGCAACCACCAGCCCCTGGCAAGCCATTGACCTCGACACCCAGTCGAACCCCCTGGATGTGGCGTTTACCGACGCCAATCACGGCTTCCTGGTGGGCAGCAATCGAATGATTCTGGAAACCAGCGACGGCGGCTCCTCCTGGAGTGAGCGCAGCCTTGATCTGCCAGAAGAAGAAAACTTCCGCCTGATCAGCATCGACTTTGACGGCCAAGATGGCTGGATCGCTGGTCAGCCCGGCCTGCTGATGCACACCACCGACGGCGGCAACAACTGGACCCGGCTGTTCCTCGACACCAAGCTTCCTGGCGAGCCTTATCTGATCACCGCACTGGGCCGTGACAGCGCCGAACTCGCCACCAATGTGGGCGCGGTCTACAGCACCTCAGATGGTGGCGGCAGCTGGGACGCAAAGGTGACAGATGCGGCAGGAGCAGTCCGTGATCTTCGCCGCAGCGATGACGGTCGCTACGTCAGCGTCAGCAGCCTGGGCAACTTTTACGCCAGCTGGGATCCAGGTCAATCGGTCTGGCAAGTGCATCAACGGGTGAGCAGCCAGCGCCTGCAGAGCATTGGCTACCAACCGGATGGTCGTCTGTGGATGCTGGCCCGCGGTGCCCAGATTCGCCTGAACGACGACGCCAGCAACAACGAAAGCTGGAGCAAGCCCATCGTGCCGATCACCAATGGCTACGGGTACCTGGATCTGGCCTGGACCCCTGATGGATCGCTCTGGGCTGCCGGTGGCAACGGCACCCTGCTGGTGAGCAATGACGGTGGCGACAGCTGGCTGAAGGATCCCGTAGGCAGCGAACAACCCAGCAACTTCACCCGTTTTGAGCTGGTGGATGGCAAGGGATTCCTGCTGGGTGAGCGGGGCATCCTGCTGCGCTGGGTGAGCTGATCAGCCCACCTCTGCCCACAACTCTGTGTAACCAAGACGGTCTCCGATCCCCGGAGATTCAGCCCCGACCATTAGGATCGCCAAGCTGATACGCCCGAAGCCATGGCTGCCGGCTCCACCGGGGAACGCCCGTTTTTTGAGATCATTACCAGCATCCGCTACTGGGTGATCCACGCTGTGACCCTGCCTGCGATCTTCCTCGCCGGCTTCCTGTTTGTCTCCACAGGCTTGGCCTACGACGCCTTTGGCACTCCCCGCCCGGATGCTTACTTCCAGGCCGCTGAGACCAAAGCTCCTGTCTTGAGCCAGCGCTACGAAGGCAAAGATCAACTCGATGTTCGCCTGAAATAAACCATGACCCAATCACCCTCCACGTCCACGCCGCGTAATTACCCGATTTTTACGGTGCGCTGGCTTGCTCTGCACACCCTGGGCGTACCCACTGTGTTCTTCATTGGCGCTCTTGCCGCCATGCAGTTCATCCGTCGCTGATCCCAATCACCTGCTGAAAAACCATGGAGCGCAATCAAAACCCCAACTCTCTTCCGGTTGAGCTGAACCGCACCAGTCTTTATCTCGGCATCTTGTTTGTTGCCACCTGCGGGATCCTGTTCTCCAGCTACTTCTTCAACTGAGGGATCTGAATCATGAGCGGCAAGAAATCCAATCTTCCTGACGGTCGAATTCCCGACCGCCTTCCCGACGGTCGCCCAGCTGTTGCTTGGCGTTCCCGCTGGACAGAAGGCACCCTTCCCCTCTGGCTGGTGGCCACTGCTGGCGGCATGGCCGTTCTGTTCGTGGTGGGCCTGTTCTTCTACGGCTCCTACACCGGCGTCGGTTCTGCCTGATTCAGGAATGAATGTTTGAAGGAAAGCCCTCTGGCCAGCGGTCAGAGGGCTTTTTCATTGCCACCAGAAGCCCAGCGAATGGAGGCGGAAGGCGCATCAATCCGCTGACCTATCTCCTTGCATGCTGCATTGAGGAACCGAGAGAGGCATAAAATTCCGCACATCAGCACTTGGATGAATGCAGGAGAGCCAAGCTGCTGCCAATGAAGCCACGCAGACACCACGCCCGCGACGCAATCGCAGACCTAAGCGAAGGGCCTTGTTCTGTCCAAGACACCCCGAGCAACGCATCGAAGGCAACGGCAAAAAGTACTACTTGCACTTGCTCCAGCCCGAGCAACTGGAGCAGCGCGGGATGTCAGCCAAACGCGCTCAGCTCGTCATTAATGCCTATCCCGTCTTAGTGCTCAGCGATGAGTGGCTTGAGGAGCTGTTCTGCCCCCTCTGCGGCCAGAGCCGTTGGTGCCACATCACCAAACACGACCGAGTCGAACACAGCGTGCGCTGGGCTCCAAGGGATCTCTGGGAACAGGTCGCCCATGTGGATCCCACGGCCGCTAACCCCACGGTGAGTGAATTCACCCGGCGTGCAGCACGCCGCAATCAGATCAAGCGTGATGACGGCAAACGGTTTTATGACTGAACGCGAGTCTCAAACGCCGTAAAAAGCGCGATACCAATCCGCAAAACGCTGCACACCGGTTTCAATCGGAGTTGACGGCTTGAAACCAACCCACTCCTCCAAAGCAGCAGTGTTCGCGGCAGTCGCCACCACATCACCGGGCTGCATGGGCTGGAAATCCTTGATGGCCTCGCGCCCGAGGGCCTGCTCCATGACCTCGATGAAACGCAATAGCGGGGTCGGCTGGCTGTTGCCGATGTTGAACACCCGATGCGGTGCCGCGGCCGTGGCGGGATCGGGGGCCAGGGGGTCGAAGTCAGGATTCGCCGTCGCCGGCTTGTCGCAGCAGCGCAACACCCCCTCGACAATGTCATCGATATAGGTGAAATCACGCTGCATCTGGCCGTGGTTAAACACGCGAATCGGCTTCCCGGCCAGGATCGCCTTGGCGAACAGCATCGGTGCCATGTCGGGCCGGCCCCAAGGCCCGTAAACCGTGAAAAAGCGCAGTCCCGTCGCCGGAAGGCCATAGAGATGGCTGTAGGTGTGCGCCATCAATTCGTTGGCCTTCTTGCTGGCGGCGTAAAGGCTCACCGGATGGTTGACCGGTTGGCGCTCATCAAACGGCAAATTGCGATTGCCGCCATACACAGAGCTGCTGGAGGCGTAAACGAGGTTCTCCACGCCGTGATGCCGGCAGCCTTCGAGGATGTGGCCAAACCCCACCAGATTGCTCTGGATATACGCCGCAGGGTTCTCTAGGGAATAACGCACACCCGCCTGAGCAGCCAGATTCACCACAACCCTGGGCCGCTCAGCGGCAAACAAAGCCAGCAAAGCATCACCGTCCTCCAAGGCGATCTGCTCGAAGCGCCAAGCGCCAGAGGGCGCCATGGCGTCAATCGCCTCCAAGCGGGCCTGCTTCAGAGCAGGGTCGTAATAGGTGTTGAGATTGTCGATTCCAATCACCTGATCGCCGCGCTGCAGCAAGCGCTGGCACAGAGCCGCACCGATAAACCCGGCAGCACCAGTGACCAGAATCGGGCGGGAGCGGGTGTCAGTCATCGCGAATCAGCGCAAAGAAGAAACCAAGGGGGAAATGCAGTGATCAGAAGCGGAGTGCAAACGATCAGCCGGAGACCGGATCGCCGCCGTCACCCACACGCCAGAGTTGCAGACCAGCTGCCGCAACAGCCGCAGGATCAACCACCGAGCGGGCATCGAAAATCCAAGCCGGCTGACGCATCAGCGGCGCAAGCGCAGACCAGTCGAGCTGGCGATAGTGCTGCCATTCGGTGAGGATCAATACCGCATCAGCACCCGCCACGGTGGCCGCCACATCGGCCCCCTTCCACCAGGTGCCCTCGCCGCTGAGGGCTGCCCTGGAGGGTCCTGCCTTGGGGTCGGGCACAGCGCTGGCCTCCTGTTGCAGGTCCCGGGCGATCTGACCGCTTTCCACCTTGGGGTCGTGGATGGCGAGCTGGGCCCCCTCCTCCAACAGATCGCGGCAAATGCGGATCGCCGGGGCTTCGCGGGTGTCGTTGGTGTCGGCCTTGAAGGCAAACCCGAGCACAGCCAAACGCTTCCCGGTCACAGTGCCAAAGAGCTTCTGCACCACCAAGCGGGAAATGCGGTGCTGTTGCCAGGTGTTGAGAGCCACCACGCTCTCCCAGTAATCGGCCACCTCAGGCAGGCCGAAATGCCGGCAGAGATAGACAAGATTGAGGATGTCTTTCTGGAAACAGCTGCCACCAAAGCCAGGGCCGGCCTGAAGAAATTTCGGACCGATCCGACTGTCGGTGCCGATCGCCCTTGCTACCTCCCGCACATCCGCTCCGGTGGCTTCGCAGAAGGCGGCAATGGAATTGATCGAACTGATCCGCTGGGCCAGAAAGGCGTTTGCCGTCAGCTTGGAGAGTTCACTGCTCCAGAGGTTGGTGCGCAGAATCTTGTCCTGAGGAACCCAATGGGCATAGACCGAAGCCAAGGCGTCAATCGCAGCCGCATCCTCACCACCGATCAGCACCCGGTCGGGCCCTTCGAGGTCGCTGATGGCCGTGCCTTCCGCCAGAAACTCGGGATTGGAAAGCACAGCGAAGCTTCGGTCAGAAGAGCCTTCCCCCTGGGCCGCCGCCAGAATCTCCTTGATCGCCTGGGCAGTGCGCACCGGCAGGGTGCTTTTCTCCACAACAATCGTGTGCCCCGTGGCGACCTTGGCCACCTGACGAGCACACGCTTCAACCCAACGCAGGTCACTGGCCTGGCCTGCACCCAAGCCTTTGGTCTTCGTGGGGGTGTTCACGGAAATGAACACCATGTCGGCAGCCGCGATCGCCTCATCCACCGCCGTGGAGAAGGTGAGATTGCGGCCCCGGGCACGGCCCACCACGGCATCGAGACCAGGCTCATAGACCGGCAGCTTGCTGAGGTCAGCGTCGTTCCAGGCCGCGATGCGCTGCTCATTGAGATCTACCACCGTGACCTGCAGCTCCGGGCATCGATCCGCAATCACCGCCATGGTCGGCCCACCGACATAGCCGGCACCGATGCAGCAAATGGAGCGAATGGCTGTCACGGAAATCAGGAGGCGATGGAAGAGGTTGACGGATGCAAGCGGGGGCCGCTGAGACTGGATCCCTGGCCACTCGTTCCGATGGAACCCGGTGCGCGCGAGGGGGTCGTCAGGGCTGAGAGGATGCCGGTACGGCGGTAGATCTCGGCGGGATCGAAATGACCCCAGAGCCTGGCCCAATCGACGTCGTGGACATCGCCGGGGACAGGACAATCAATCGCCCGGTAAGCCCAGCTGTAGTGGGCAGTGAACACAACGCTGGGATGGTGGGTTCCAGCAAGGACCAGACCATAGTTCGTAATCGCTTCACGAATGAAACGGTCACAAATCGGGCCGAGATACGTGGGCATCATCCCCCAAAGGGGCAGCACCCGAAACGCAGAGGGATAGAAGACATAACAGGAGGTGTCGACGTGGCGATGTTCCAGGTCTTCCTCCGGGATTCCTGGAATTGGGGTGCCATCGGGCAGAGCACATTCCCGCCCCATCGCCAGCACATCGGCCGTGGGATGACGCTGATACAAGGCAACCACCGTCTCCAAGTGCCAAGGCTGAAACCAGTTATCGGCATCGAGAAACAGAATCGGCCAGTAGCCCTGGTTGATGGCGGAGATCGCCCCAATGCAACGAGGGGTGTTGCCGTTGTCCCCGTGGGCTTTGGGCAAGCAGATGTGGTCCACATCCCAACCCTCGATCGCAGCCTGAGGATGACCATCGGCGACCATCACGTGCCGAAGAGGCCACCCCCCCTGCTGATTGAGGCAACTGCGATGGCAGCGCTCGAGCACCTCGAGAGATTCCTTGTAGTAAGGCGTGATCACCGCAGCGCCACGGGGGCCGATCGCGGCAACCGCGTTGGCTGCCTCAGCTGCGGCAGTCACTCACACCTCCAGGGCATGCTCAATCACCTGATGTCGCAACAGAGTTAGCACCTTTTTTCAGCGCCTCGACCAGAGCGGGAAGATCGTTGAGGCTCCTGTCCTGCTGATCAGCAAGGCCATCAGCATCAGGGACAGCCTTTAAGGGCTTGATCCGCACCACACCTCGCTCCGCCTCTTCATCACCAAGCACCAAGGCAAAGGCCGCACCGCTCCGATCGGCACGCTTGAACTGCTTCCCGAAAGCCGAACCGGATTCATCCCGCTCCACCGCCAAGCCACAAGAGCGCAACTGGCGCGTCAAGACCAGAGCCGCCTGAAGCGCCTGCTCGCCGCGATTCACCACATACACATCGGGGGTGGCAGCCTGAACGAGTTGAGCAGCGCGTCCATCGGGATTGGCTGTGGCCGCCGCTTCCAATACCAGCAGCAAGCGCTCCATCCCCAAAGCCCAACCGATGGCTGGGGTCGCAGCACCACCCAGTTGTTGCACCAGCCCGTCGTAACGGCCGCCGCCGCACACCGTGGCCTGGGCGCCCAGCTGATCACTGGTGATTTCAAAAGCCGTATGGCCGTAGTAATCAAGGCCGCGCACCAGACGCGGATTGCACTGATACGGAATCGCCAATGCATCCAACGCCTGCAGCACAGCCTGATGACGCGCCAAGCTCTCGGGCGCCAGGCTTTGCTCCAGCAAGGGTGCCTCCTCCAGCAAGGCCTTGGTCTGGGGATGTTTGCTATCGAGAATGCGCAGGGGATTGGTGCTCAATCGCTGCTGCGAGTCAGCGTCGAGTTGGTCGCGCCGCGCTTCCAACCACTCCACCAAACAGGTGCGGTAGGCCAGGCGATCGTCAGGCGTGCCCAGGCTGTTGATTTCCAGCGCCAATCCTTCAACACCCAGATCAGCGAGAAGGTCCCATGCCAAGGCAATCACTTCGGCATCGCTGGCAGCAGAAGAAACCCCCAACCACTCCACACCAATCTGGTGAAACTGACGCTGGCGCCCCGCCTGAGGACGCTCGTAGCGAAACATCGGGCCGCCATACCAAAGACGCTGAGCCCCCTGGGACAGCAGTCCGTTCTGCAGGGCAGACCTCACCACCGATGCCGTGCCTTCCGGCCGCAGCGTGCAGGAGCGATCGCCACGATCCTGAAAGGTGTACATCTCCTTGCCCACCACATCGGTGGCTTCACCGATGCCCCGTGCGAACAGCTCGGTGACCTCCAGCAGTGGAGTGCGAATCTCGCGACAACCCCAGCGCTGGAAATGCACACGGGCCACCGCTTCCACCGCTTGCCAACGGCATGTCTGCTCAGGCAGCAGATCCACCATGCCGCGCAGGCTTTGCAGTTGCGTCATGGCAACGGTCGGAACAACCCGATCAGTTTGCCGGTGGACTGTCTGCACCCTTGCGTCGGGTGGTGCGACCAGCAGGTTTTGGCGTCGACTTGGGTGCGGACTTGGTCCGAGCCGCAGGACGCTTGGCCTTGACCGTTTTGGCGGCTGGCTTGGCCTTGGTGCTCCGACTTGCAGGCTTCTCAGCGGTCTCGGAGCTGGCATTGGATGCCGAAGGAGAGCTCAACGGTGACGTTGCAGCCGTGGCCGCTGGCGCCATCAACTGCGCACTAAGACGGGTGAGCAGATCTGCCTGAGCAGCCTCAGAGAAGGCATAGCTGCCCACATGGGTGAGAGCAAAACGCTTGGAGATGAAGATGCGCCCACCCAGCGCACGCCAGCGGTTACAGAACAACCAGTCTTCGCTCATAAACACCTTCTCGCCAAACAGGCCGCACTCGAAATAGGCGTAGAGGTGCTCGTTGATGGACGGATCCAGACCGCAATCGTCCATGTATTTCAACTCAGGCATGGCATCAGCCATGCGCTGAAACACATCACGCTTCAACAGCAGAAAACCGGTGCCAATGCGTTCCACCTCCGCCTTGCCGTCATCGGCTTCCCCATCGCCGATGGGATTGATGACGTAATCGATGGGGAGGCTCTTTTTCGGATAGCCACCACCAATCACATCAACATCTTCCTGAAGCAGCATCAGGATGTATTCCGGATCAAAGCCAATGTCGGCATCCAGGAACATCAAATGGGTGGCACGCGGGTTGTGCATCGCCCGCGCGACCAGAGCATTGCGGCCCCGCGGGATCAAACTTTCATTGACGAGCGTGTCAAGGCTCCACTCCAATCCCCACTGCGGTGCGCGAGCAATGAAGCGCACAAAACTGGTGAAAGTGGCTTCCGAGATCTGACCGCCGTAGCAAGGAATCAGAAAATGGATATGCACGCGCCCACAACAAGATTGGACTGATCCTATGGGTATTTTTTCGAAGCGATGGCAGGATCCTTGGCATTGCCTCTGCCTGTAACAGCATGGCCCTTCAGGATCTGGAGTCGTTCCTCGCGAAGGTGGAGCAGAACCCCGATCTGCAGGAACAGCTCAGCCAACTCGACCTCCAGGGGGTGCTGCAGCTGGCAGCCAAGGAGGGATTTCAGTTGCGCGCGGCTGATTTACTGCGCGCCCAAGCCGAACAGATCCTGGCCATGAGTGACGACGAGCTTGATCTGCTGGTCGAAGGAGGCCTCGACGATCTGTTCGATATGCAGGACTTCCAGGCCTATCTCGACCGCTCCTGAACCGACACCACCAGGGCTGCCGCCAGATATCCCAGAGGATCCGGTGCCAGGCATCCTTCCATCGGACCGTTCCACCTCCAGGCCGTCTGCGTCGTGGGATCCGTGCACTCTGGCTCGGGCAACTGCATCATCAAGATGTTTCGGAACGCCTCGGGGCTGTCAATCAACGCCTCCAACACGGCATGACCTTCCTGCTGTTCCTCCGCCTTGCCGTGACGGAGCAGCATCAACGCCCGCGAGAAGCGGAGCACTCGCTCGCGTTCCGCCTCAGGCATCACGGCTGCAACCGCGGGAGACAGACTTTGGTTAAGGCAAGCCTCGATCACGCCGCGCGGAAGCGAACCCCGTGGCATCAGGCTCAACACCAACGCATCAAGAGGCCACCAATAAGCGCCAAACTTCTGCCGCTGGAGACGATCGCGCAACTGCTGCAATGCCTGGGCAGCCTGAGGAAGAGCTGGGTCCGCTGCCCAGTTCGCGAGCACACAGTCGTGAAGGGAACACCAACCGCTCAACTCCTCCGCAGGACGGTGGATGAAATCAGCGATGGCTTGTGAATCGCTGTAGGTGCGAATGCCGTGGCCATCAACCCAACCCTCCGCCAGGAACTGATCCAAGGCCTCGGTCGATGGACGCTGCAAGGCCAACAGACAGCGACGCAACCAGATGGAACTATCGAGATCAGGCGGTGTCTGATGGCTGTACCCCACCGGCCGGGGCTCCCCAAGCAGCGATTCGAGCTGGTCAACCTGCTTGGCATAAGCCACTCGTAAGCGGGCATCGTCCCGCCATGGCGCCAGCAAGGTGAGGCAAGCCAGCGGCACCCACTGATCGGAAGCACCGGGACTGAGGGCGAACCCACACCAACCATCGCTCGCTCCAGCAAGGCACGCGATGGCGCACTCAAAGGGGCTTCTGCGCTCGGAGGCTGCCTTGCTGCCCGTGACCATCACCCCGAGATAGGCCTTGTGATCCACGGGAATGCCGGCTTCCACAACGACTTTCTGGTGACTGAGACCTCCACGCAGCGCCAAGTGGTTCGAGCCGTAGCTCACCGATGGCACATGCACCGAGGCCTGCATCAACTGCTGCAAACGACGGGCTGGCAGTAGAGCCTCATGAACCGGCCAGACGGGCCATTGACTCGCATCGGCAGGCACCTCACCGGGGTAGCCAACGATGGTGTGCATGTGGCGATAACGGGGAAACACCTCCAGGGCATAGCGCTCCTGAATGGAATGACGACTATCCAGCGCCAAGGCCAAAGGAAAGACCTCAAGCCCAGCACGCAGGGCGACTGGGAAGGTAATGGCTTCCAATAGCGCCTCTTGGTCGCTGACTGCAAACAGAAAACGCCAACCACTGCCTTGTGGATCCAGATCAAGGCCGAGCTGCTCAACGCCAGCCAGAGGCAACGCATCCAGTGCCGACCACCAGCCCGCATCGGGAAGGGGTAGACGTTGCTGCAACGACGGCGTCAGCTGCCCATGCAAGGCTTCGAGCTGTTGCCTGAGTTTTGCTGGTGGGAGTGCCTGAAGGGTTTGACGAAACAGCAAAAATGATTGGCCGGCTTGACGGCGTGGCGGCTGCGTCAGTTCCAACCAAGCCTCGGGACGGAACAAATCCTGAGCCTGCAAAAAGGGCAACAGATCGCAGATCTGCAGACCAGAAGCAAAGCGGCCATCCGCGCGAAGCAACGGTTGCAGAACGTTGGTCCAACGTTGGACGCGCCCATTCAGCACCCAGGCAGCCAGATGGGGGCGGCGGCGAAGCCCCCGTTTAGAAACCTCCAAACCGATGGCCGGTGCATCCACCGGTGTCAGCCCTTGGAGAAACTGGCGTTGAAATGTTGAGGGCGACAACGTCGAGAACAACTCCTCGATCGGGGAGTCATCTGTCCAAAAGCTCTGCCAGGTCGCCCGCATACCAAAAGAACTTCTGGGGCGACATGATGGCAGCCACAGCGGGAGACAGTCTTGCCTCAGGCGACAGTGACCCGCGCGGGCCTCGGAGGATTGCAAGGCCTCGCGACTGGCTTTTGTACACGCAGCAAGCTCGCCAAGATCGCTGCGCTGCTGGCCTCACCGAACGCAGACTCCCAGGCCAGCCCCACCAGCAGCGGTTTGGAAACCAGCGTGCTGGAGTTCGGCCAACACTGGGATTTCCGCGAAAATCTCTGGAAACAACACGCCGAGTTGGAGCAATGGCTTTTGGAAGAGGAGCCGGCCCAACTAGCAGCGAATCTGCTACAGAGCGACCAGATCTGGTTGTTGAGGGATCAGACCTACTTCAAACCTCCAGGCAGCGAACACACCCCTTGGCATCAAGACGCCCTATTCATACCGGTGGAAGGGTGCACGTTCCTCACCTTATGGATTCCGCTGACCCCAATCACGGGCATCGACGATGCTCCTTTGGAGTATTGGCAAACGCCCCATGCCTGCTGTCATCTGCTGGAAGGGGGGAGTGCCCTAAGCCACTACAAGCACTACGAAAGACAGTGGCAGCAGGACGACACGTGGCAACACCTCACCACCCTGGGGCTTCAACCGGGCGATTGCAGTTTTCACGATGGATGGACCCTGCATGGCAGCCAAGGCCATCGGGCAGCTGAACAACGCCTCGCCTTTGTGGCCGTCTACGGCTGCGGAGAAGGAGTCTTAAGCCTCAACCCATCGATGGCCCATGCCCCAACATCCCTGCGCAGTCAAGTGCAACTCCTGCGACAAGGCCTTCATCAATCCTGTTTTGCAGGGATGAAAGAAGGAGATCCTGTTCCCGGGTATCACAATCCCTGGATCAGAAGCAGACCATCCGCAAAATTCCCCATACACTCTTCGCACACCTCCCAAAAGGCATGAGCGATTTCGATCAGGATCAACAGGAATCCAACGGTTCCGAAGAGCAGGGGACCACTGCCAACCAACAGACCCTGACCTTCGATGGCCGGGTCTATCCCATGCAGGCACTGCCTCCTGAAGCCATCAATCTGCTCAACGATCTGATTCGTTCGGAGAACGAACTCAACGAGCATCGCTTCCGGATGCGTCAGCTCGCTGCCGCACAGCAAAGCCTGACAGCCGCCCTGGGCCAAATCATTCAGAACGCAGGCATCGAACCAATTGCCGAAGGAGAAGGTGAAGGCGAAGGATTCAAACCTTGGATCCCTAACCAGGAAGACAATTCAGCATCTGAGGAAGTAGAAGCTGCCTGATCGTCAGCTGCAATTAGACTAGTTTCAAGAAACAATTTCAATCTCAAAAGTCCACCCCAGCTTGATGGGGTGGACTTTTTTATGACTGGGACCCAGAGGCTAAGCTTTGGCATCAACCTCCGGAAATTAGAGAGGCCAATGCAACAGCACTGAGGGACTATTCGACAACGTTTCAATTGCGCGACTGAGGGTTGCCAAAAAAAAACAAAACATTATTTTGTATTGGTCGCAAAATGTCGTGAACCGCAAGACCTCGTCAGCCCTAGCGCTTCTGCCCGCCTTCCTTTTGATGGCGGGACGAACGACGAGTGTTCTTGCCCAGACGGGCGTCACGTCTGGGACCTACAACTCACCTCCATCGGAACCCTTACTCCAAGGCACCGGCAAGACAGGCTCGCAACCAAACTACGACCCATGGAGTACCACGGGACGCACTGGTGGCTCGGGAGGACAAGGCCCCAACATCACCCAGACCGTTACAGGGTCGAATAGCTCACAAGTTGGGTCAAAATCCTTTGGTGGAAAGGGCGGTACCGGTGGCGGTTCGGTTGGCAACGGTGGAGCCGGCGGCACAGGAGGCTCCCCCGGCAATGTTCAAGTCACCTTCTCCAGCGGTGGTTCTGTCTCGATCAATACTTCAAGCAATAGCACTGTTGCAGGTGTTCAAGCATCCGCCGTCTCCGGTGAGGGAGGTGACGGAGCAGGCGCAGGCCTGGCGAGTGGAGGACCAGGTGGAGCAGGCGGTAGCTCCGTCAACCAAAAAGCAAGCATCACCATTCAAAATGGTGCCACTGTCTCTGTCACAAACCGCTCAGGCGGCGGCAACGCTGCCGCCATTGGCGTGTTATCTCAAAACACAGGTGGCACGGCAGGCAACGGAGGTAGCGGGACCTTCGGCTCAGGTGGAGCTGGAGGAACTGGAGGCGTTTCAGGCCTCGCAACCGGTAGCAATGCCGGCACCATTAGCGTGTCCAACAGTGGCGGGTCGGGCGGCGCCGGCATCCTTGTTCAATCTGTTGGTGGCCAGGGTGGTCAGTCAGGAACAGGGGGGGTGATCGTCACCTGGGGCGGCCTTGGTGGCTCGGGCGGAGCTGCCGGCAATGTTCAGGCCAGCAATAGCGGTTCAATTACGACAGTCGGAGACAATATGCCTGGCATCAACGCCCAAAGCGTTGGTGGTGGTGGTGGTTCAGTCCCAGGCCAAATTTCGCTAGCCAACCTTGGAGGTTCCAAAGGTGGTAAGGGCGGTGACGGGGCATCTGCAGAGGCCTCCATGTCGGCAGGCACGATTAATACCAGCGGGAACAATTCTCAAGGCATCATCGTTCAATCCATCGGTGGTGGTGGTGGTGCAATCGGCAGCAATATTTCTGCAATTACCCTCGGGACCTCATCAGAAGCAGGAGCTGGTGGAAATGCCGGAAATGCGACTATCAATTTCTCAGGAGGAAGTATCACCACCGGATCAAAGGAGAAAGGATCACTTTCTTCAGGAATTCTTGTTCAAAGCATTGGCGGTGGTGGCGGAAGTGCAGGTACCAATTCTGGCTTCATCACGTTCGGCGCGAAAGGGGGTCCAGGTGGAAACGGAGGCATAGCAACCGCAAACTTGAGCAAAGGATCTATCACCACTTTCCAGGACTACGCTCCTGGTGTGATTGTGCAGTCCATCGGTGGTGGTGGTGGCAATGGTGGCGACGCCAATTCCGCAGGCGATATCAGCGTGGCTGTTGGTGGGGATGGTGGTGGAGGTGGAGTTGGCGGCACCGCCGTTGTGAATTCACCAACGGGTTCAGACGCAGTCACTATCAGCACAAGCGGCGTGAGCTCCCCTGGCCTACTCGTGCAAGCAATTGGTGGTGGCGGTGGCAATGGCGGCAGTGCAAACAGCGCTGGCGGTGGCGGTGGATTGATCAGTGTGAACTTGACCATTGGGGGCAAAGGTGGATCTGGGGGCTTAGGCGGCACTGTGAAAGTTGGCGAAAGTGGTAATCCTTTCAATGCAGATATCACGACAACTGGAAAGTACTCGCCTGGTATTACTGCAACAAGTATTGGCGGTGGTGGTGGATCAGGCGGCAGCACAAAGAGTGCTTCTGGACCGTCTGTCGCTAGCGTTTCTATCAACGTCGGAGGCGATGGTGGTACAGGCGCAAACGCAGGCACTGTAGATGTCGTGGCTGCTGGAAATATCAGGACAAAGGGATTTCAATCTCCTGGACTGAATGTGGTGAGCATCGGTGGTGGTGGTGGCTCAGGTGGATCGGCTGCCGGCGCAGCTGCCGGGGGAATTGCCGTAACTACATCAGTTGGTGGTAGCGGAGCTGGTGGGGGTCAAGGCAACAGAGCCTCAGCTACCTTCTCGGGCAGCATTACAACAGAGGCTGAAAATTCACCTGGCGTCAGTATCACCAGCATTGGTGGAGGTGGTGGAGCAGGCGGCAGCACGATATCAATGACTGCCTCACTTGGTGTATCAGCAAGCGTGGGCCTTGGTGGCGATGGAGCTTCAGGCGGATCTGGGGGGCAAGCAATCGGTGATATTTCGGGAAATATCACCACCAACCGGGGATATTCACCGGGAATCTTGATTCAATCCATTGGTGGTGGTGGTGGATCCGGCGGCTCAACCGTTAGTGGAGCAGGGTCCATCAACCCAGTCGCCAGTATTGGGTCAGCAGTGGCAGTAGGCGGCAAGGGTGAGGGCGGGGGAGATGGTCGTTCCGTGGAACTCAGCTACAGCGACGGTTCGATCCAGACAGGTCTCGCAAACACAAAAGACAACCCAGTCGACTACTCCCCCGGCATCCTTGCTCAATCACTTGGTGGCGGTGGTGGTGCTGGAGGATCCTCAACAACCATGAGTCTTGCGGCAGGTGGTGTTGCTGGTGTTAGCGCCAACTTTGCTGTTGGCGGAAAAGGTGGTGGAGGCGGACAAGGCGGTTCGGTCAGCGTTACAGCCAATTTGAGACCAGAAGATCAAATCCTGACATTGGGCAACCTGTCACAAGGCATCTTTGCTCAATCCGTCGGTGGTGGTGGTGGCCAGGGTGGATCAACAGTCAACGCACAATTGGGGGGAGGAGGAACAGCTGGTGTCACTCTCGGAGGCAGTGTCGGAGGCGAAGGTGGTAAGGGCGGAAACTCAGGTCCTGTCAGTGTCACCACCAAAGGCGGTCAAATCATCACAAAAGGCGACCAATCCGCTGGCATCTTGGCTCAATCAATTGGCGGTGGAGGCGGCTCAGGCGGAGGAACATTCAGCCTTCAGGGGAGCATAGGTGGTACCGCTGGTGTAACTGCAACAGCAGCAGTTGGCGGTAATGGTGGCGGAGGTGGAAGCGCTGGTTCCGTCACTGTGAATTCAGCCAGCTCAATTCAAACCGAAGGATTCTTGTCTTATGGGATCTTTGCGCAATCGCTTGGTGGTGGTGGTGGAAGTGGCGGTAGTTCCATTAGTGGAAGTGTCGGCATGGGTGGCACTGCTGGCGTCAATGCCGCAGCCACAATTGGGGGGCAAGGAGAGTCGGGAGGTACCGGTGGCGATGTAACCGTTAGTTCATCAGGCGAATCAATTAGCACCTTCGGCGAGAGCTATGCCTCAGCCATTTTTGCCCAGTCCCTAGGCGGTGGTGGTGGAACCGGGGGGTCAGCAATGTCTTTGACCCTCCAGGGCGGTGGCACAGGTGCCGTAAGCCTTGGTGCCACCATTGGTGGATCAGGCGGTGCCGGGTCATCAGGGGGAAATGTCACCGTTACCAACAGCTCAAATCTGAGCACAGTCGGTAGCAACTCAGCTGCAATCTTTGCCCAATCAGTAGGTGGTAGTGGAGGCAATGGTGGCAACTCATTATCAGGAAGCCTTTCTCTTGGTGGCAGTGCAGCAGTTAATGCTGGCGCTCAAATTGGGGGAACAGCTGGAGCGGGAGCAACAGCTGGAAATGTCACCATCACCAACTCCGGCAGCAGGATTCAAACCATCGGTGATTCATCTGCAGGCATCTACGTACAGTCACTCGGAGGAAGCGGTGGCTCGGGAGGAAGCGCTACAAACATTCAACTAGGCGGCGGCGGAACAGCAACCGTCAATATGGCTGCGAATATTGGGGGAAAAGGTGGCAGCGGAGGAACATCTGGCAATGTGAAAGTAATTAATGCCGCCAATATTGAAACAGGCACTATTAAATCTAACGATACGGGTTACGAGCTGAAAGGTAATTACGCGTATGGCATTTATGCACAATCGGTCGGCGGTGGTGGTGGAGATGGTGGCAGCACACTTTCAGCACAAGTCAGCGTCGGCAAAACTGCGGCAGTCAACGCCGGTGTCAATATTGGCGGAGGAGCTGGATCAGGAAATACGGCTGGAAATGTGAGCATTGACAACACGGGTGGTTCAATAAAAACGCGTGGAGATTTCTCTACCGGACTCCTAGCTCAATCCATCGGAGGCGGCGGTGGTGCAGGGGGCAGCACCGTGAACTTGCAGGGTGCAGGTGGCGGCAATGCTGTCAGCGCTGGTGTGAACTTAGGCGGGGGCGGCGGGAAAGGAGGCAGCGCTGGCAACGTGACCGTCAGCAATACAGCCGATATCACGACGGGAATCACTGACGACCGTCTTTCCGCTCTTTACGGCAACAACTCTTACGGCATCTATGCCCAGTCGGTTGGAGGTGGTGGCGGCTCAGGCGGAGAAGCTATATCAATTCAGGGTGCACTTTCGACCAGTGGATCCGTCGGTGCCAACGTTGGCGTAAGCCTTGGCGGGAATGGAGGAGAAGGCGGAACCTCTGGCGATGTCAGCATCAAAAACTCTGGCGTCATCAAAACAATTGGCAATAACAGTGCCGGTATTTATGCTCAGTCACTTGGCGGTGGCGGTGGATCCGGCGGTCGTGTCATCAATGCTCAATTAGCAGCTTCAGAGAGTGGTGTAGCTGCCAACGTTGGGGCCAATGTTGGCGGTAAAGGAGCAAGCGGGGCGAATTCAGGAGACGTCACGATCACGAATAGCGGAAATATTTTTACTGGAACTAATTACGTTGAGAATGGAGAAAATAATATTTATGGCGATTTCGCCTATGGCATCTTTGCTCAATCAGTTGGAGGAGGCGGTGGCGCAGGTGGAAGCACTGTCAACGGGCAACTTGGTGGCAGCAAAAAAACAGCAGTCAATGCAGCAGTGAGCATCGGAGGTACTGGTGGTTCAGGCGGATCAGCAGGTTCAGTATCAGTGTTCAACACAGCACAAACCATTCAAACCTTTGGAAACCATGCAAGTGGAATTGTTGCTCAATCCATCGGCGGAGGCGGCGGCTCGGGCGGCAGCTCTCTAAACCTTCAGGGCACTGTTAGCACTGGAAAATCTGTCAGCGTTGGTGGCAGCGTCAATCTTGGCGGGTCCGGTGGCGCCGGTAGCAGTGGCGGCAATGTCACGGTTACATCCAGCAGCGATATCACAACTGGATACGTCGACTCCAACGGCAACATCATCAGTGGTGATTTTTCTTATGGATTACTAGCGCAATCCGTTGGTGGCGGTGGCGGCACCGGTGGTAGCAGCAGCAGCTACGCAGCATCAATTTCCAAAGAAGGAAGCCCTGTCACCTTGGGAGCAAATATCTCCGGGGAGGGAGGAGAAGGAGGTCGATCTGGAAATGTTCTTGTGAACGTTTCAGGAAAGATTAAAACCCATGGCGATTTTGCCTATGGCTTCTTTGCCCAATCCATCGGTGGTGGTGGTGGCGCAGGAGGTAGCTCTGAATCATTATCAGCCACAGCCTCACTCAAAGGCGATAAATCAATTCAAGGCAGTGCAGAAGTTGGCCTTGGTGGAGATGGAGGAAGTGGTGGCGTAGCAGGCAACGTAACTGTCAACTCTGACAGCACCGGCAATGGACTAACGATTACTACATTCGGCGAATTAGCCAAAGGTTTTGTTGCCCAGTCGATTGGAGGTGGTGGTGGCTCAGGCGGTGCCTCAAGCAGCAATAGCATCAACAAAAGCAAATCCAAATACACATTTGGAGGTGGCGTTAATGAATCTGGAGTAGGCGCAACCGGAGGCAATTCTGGACTCGTTACAGTTGGGACAAGTGCTAGCAATCCATTTGAACTGACTATCCTAACGATTGGCAATAATTCAGAAGGCTTTCTCGCCCAATCCGTTGGCGGAGGTGGTGGAACTGGTGGCGGCGCTAGTAGTGAAAACAAAGGTGGTTCATTAAGCGTGACTTTTGCTCTTGGAGCACAGGGAGGCGCTGGCGGAGATGCAGGCAATGTGATTGTTAACACCCTCGCCAACATCGAGACTCGGGGTGCCAATTCCCGCGGTTTCATCGCTCAATCCATTGGAGGTGGTGGTGGAACAGGCGGAAGTAGTGTTTCCCAATCTGACTCCAGTGCTCCTGATCAAAAATCGAGCGATTCAAAGGAGAAGGATTCCACCTTCACTCTGGGCGTTTCATTAGGCACTGGCGGTGAAGGTGGTGGCGGCGGAAATGCCGGCGATGTAAATGTCGGATTCGGAGGCTCCATCTTGACCAAAGGTCAAGCATCTGACGGCATTTATGTGCAATCCGTTGGTGGCGGTGGCGGTATTGGTGGTTCCACCATCTCAAAATCATCCGCAAGTGGCGGCGGCAAATTCTCAGGCTCCTTGTCCGTCGCACTCGGCGGTGATGGAGGAAAGGGCGGTGATGGAGGCAATGTCATTTTCAATGCTCTATCTCCCATCACAGTTGACACCCTCAAGGATTCCTCCACTGGAATCACTGTTCAGAGTCTTGGTGGTGGTGGTGGTAATGCTGGCGAAGTCAAATCCGAAAACACAGTTACAACTAAAGCGAATTCCTCCTTCAATTTCGGCGCGTCTGCATCCGTTGGTGGCAAAGGCGGCGGCGGTGGCCGAGGTGGATCTGTGAGCTTTGGCAGCGCTACAGACATTGCCGATCTCACAATTAGAACGCGTGGCGATAACGCCACCGGACTATTTATTCAGTCCCTTGGTGGTGGTGGTGGTATTGGCTCCAATACCAACAACAGCTCTTCTGGAGGCAACTTGTCTGTGGCCTTTGGTATGGGAGGCAGGGGTGGTGACGGTGGCGATGGCGGCAATGTCGAAATGTTCACTGATGGCACGTTCATCACCACAGGACACTCTTCGCACGGTGTTTTGATTCAGTCGATTGGTGGTGGTGGTGGTGCTGGGGGTTCGGTGACATCGAACGCTTCGGCATCAGCCAGTAGTGCGAACTCCAATTTCGCCTTCGGCATCTCTGTAGGCGTCGGCGGGAAAGGCGGTGGAGGCGGTTCTGCCGGCGACGTCAGCGGATCACTATCCGGTTCAATCTCGACCTTTGGAGAGGCTTCCCTTGGATTCAAAGCCCAGTCAGTAGGCGGCGGGGGCGGCGCTGGAGGCTCTGTGATGGATTCTGCTTCCGTTTCCGGGAATGTAAGCGTCGCTGGTTCTGCCACCTTCGGATTTGGGGGCAAAGGCGGTGGTGGTGGTGATGGTGGTGCGGTCTCCTTCTTGGTACCGAAACCACTGAAAGTGACAACACAGGGCACAGGTGCCCACGGTCTTCTCCTCCAATCCATCGGTGGTGGTGGTGGTGCTGGGGGTTCCATCATCGGCAGCAACGTCACAACATCGGTCTCCAATTCTTCATTTTCTTTTGGTGGTTCCGGCTCATCAGGCGGAGACGCCGGTGGCGGCGGTTCCGCTGGTTCCGTTTCCCTCGGCTCCGCTGCACAAATCGCCGATCTACAGATCCAAACCCAGGGCGATAACGCCCATGCCGTCTTCCTCCAATCCATCGGTGGTGGTGGCGGTGCCGGCGGCTCGGTGAATAACGCCTCCTCCGGCGGCAACCTCAACGCCTCCTTCTCCATCGGTGGCACCGGCGGCTCCGGTGGTTCCTCCTCTGGCGTCAACTTCTACGCCGATGGCACCTTCATCACCAAAGGCGACACCTCCTACGGCGTTCTCCTCCAATCCATCGGTGGTGGTGGTGGTCAGGGCGGTTCGGTCACCTCTAACGTCGCTGCAGGGACTGGCAACAAAACCGCCAATTCCTCCTTCACCCTTGGTGCCGTTGTCGGCAAAGGCGCCATCGGTGGCGGCGGTGGTCGCTCCGGTGATATCAACGGCTCCATTGCCGGCTCGATTGCAACCGCTGGTGCTGGTTCCATCGGTTTCTTTGCGCAATCCGTCGGCGGTGGCGGTGGTGCCGGTGGCTCCGTCACCAACTCCGCATCCGCCCAAGGCGAGGCCAAGTTCGCGGCATCCGCCACCCTTGGCATGGGCGGCAAAGGCGGTAAAGGCGGCAGCTCCGGCTCCATCAACTTCCTTGTCCCCAAAACACTCACCATCGTCACCGGCGGTGGCACCGCTGCTAACGCCTCCTCATCCATGGGCTCAGTCGGTGCTGCTGGCGCTGGCGCTGGCTCCCACGGCCTGCTCCTCCAGTCCATCGGCGGTGGCGGTGGATCCGGCGGTCGTGTTATCGGCTCCAATTCCGCCACAACCACCTCCAACACCTCCTTCTCCCTCGGTGGTGGTTACACCTCCGGTGGTGACGGCGGCGGCGGCGGTTCCGCTGGTTCCGTCTCCCTCGGTCGCGCCTCGCAGATCGCCGATCTACAGATCCAAACCCAGGGCGATAACGCTCACGCCGTCTTCCTCCAGTCCCTCGGTGGTGGTGGCGGTGCCGGCGGCTCGGTGAATAACGCCTCCGCTGGCGGCAACCTCAACGCCTCCTTTGCCATCGGTGGCACTGGCGGTGGCGGTGGTAACGCCTCCGGCGTCAACTTCTACGCCGATGGCACCTTCATCACCAAAGGCGACACCTCCTACGGCGTTCTCCTCCAATCCATCGGTGGTGGTGGTGGTCAGGGTGGTTCGGTCACCTCCAACGTCGCTGCAGGAACTGGCAACAAAACCGCCAATTCCTCCTTCACCCTTGGTGCCGTTGTCGGCAAAGGCGCCATCGGTGGCGGCGGTGGTCGCTCCGGTGATATCAACGGCTCCATCTCTGGAAACGTCGCCACCTCAGGTGCTGGGTCCATCGGTTTCTTTGCGCAATCCGTCGGTGGTGGCGGTGGTGCCGGTGGCTCCGTCACCAACTCCGCATCCGCCCAAGGCGAGGCCAAATTCGCGGCATCCGCCACCTTTGGCATGGGCGGCAAAGGCGGTAAAGGCGGCAGCTCCGGCTCCATCAACTTCCTTGTCCCCGACACACTCACCATCGTCACCGGCGGTGGCACTGCCGCTAACGCCTCCTCATCCATGGGCTCAGTCGGTGCTGCTGGCGCTGGCGCTGGCTCCCACGGCCTTCTCCTCCAGTCCATCGGTGGTGGTGGTGGATCCGGCGGTCGTGTCATCGGCTCCAATTCCGCCACAACCACCTCCAACACCTCCTTCTCCCTCGGTGGTGGTTACACCTCCGGTGGTGACGCCGGCGGCGGCGGTTCCGCTGGTTCCGTCTCCCTCGGTCGCGCCTCGCAGATCGCCGATCTACAGATCCAAACCCAGGGCGATAACGCTCACGCCGTCTTCCTCCAATCCATCGGTGGTGGTGGCGGTGCCGGCGGCTCGGTGAATAACGCCTCCGCTGGCGGCAACCTCAACGCCTCCTTTGCCATCGGTGGCACTGGCGGTGGCGGTGGTAACGCCTCCGGCGTCAACTTCTACGCCGATGGCACCTTCATCACCAAAGGCGACACCTCCTACGGCGTTCTCCTCCAATCCATCGGTGGTGGTGGTGGTCAGGGTGGTTCGGTCACCTCCAACGTCGCTGCAGGAACTGGCAACAAGACCGCCAATTCCTCCTTCACCCTTGGTGCCGTTGTCGGCGAAGGCGCCATCGGTGGCGGCGGTGGTCGCTCCGGTGATATCAACGGCTCCATCTCTGGAAACGTCGCCACCTCAGGTGCTGGGTCCATCGGTTTCTTTGCGCAATCCGTCGGTGGTGGTGGTGGTGCCGGTGGCTCCGTCACCAACTCCGCATCCGCCCAAGGCGAGGCCAAATTCGCGGCATCCGCCACCTTTGGCATGGGCGGCAAAGGCGGTGATGGCGGCAGCTCCGGCTCCATCAACTTCCTGGTCCCCGACACACTCACCATCGTCACCGGCGGTGGCACTGCCGCTAACGCCTCCTCATCCATGGGCTCAGTCGGTGCTGCTGGCGCTGGCGCTGGCTCCCACGGCCTTCTCCTCCAGTCCATCGGTGGTGGTGGTGGATCCGGCGGTCGTGTCATCGGCTCCAATTCCGCCACAACCACCTCCAACACCTCCTTCTCCCTCGGTGGTGGTTACACCTCCGGTGGTGACGCCGGCGGCGGCGGTTCCGCTGGTTCCGTTTCCCTCGGCTCCGCTGCACAAATCGCCGATCTACAGATCCAAACCCAGGGCGATAACGCCCATGCCGTCTTCCTCCAATCCATCGGTGGTGGCGGCGGTGCCGGCGGCTCGGTGAACAACGCCTCCGCTGGCGGCAACCTCAACGCCTCCTTTGCCATCGGTGGCACTGGCGGTGGCGGTGGTAACGCCTCCGGCGTCAACTTCTACGCCGATGGCACCTTCATCACCAAAGGCGACACCTCCTACGGCGTTCTCCTCCAATCCATCGGTGGTGGTGGTGGTCAGGGTGGTTCGGTCACCTCCAACGTCGCTGCAGGAACTGGCAACAAAACCGCCAATTCCTCCTTCACCCTTGGTGCTGTTGTCGGCAAAGGCGCCATCGGTGGCGGTGGTGGTAGCTCCGGTGACATCAACGGCTCCATCTCTGGAAACGTCGCCACCTCAGGTGCTGGGTCCATCGGTTTCTTTGCGCAATCCGTCGGTGGTGGTGGTGGTGCCGGTGGCTCCGTCACCAACTCCGCATCCGCCCAAGGCGAGGCCAAATTCGCGGCATCCGCCACCTTTGGCATGGGCGGCAAAGGCGGTAAAGGCGGCAGCTCCGGCTCCATCAACTTCCTGGTCCCCGACACACTCACCATCGTCACCGGCGGTGGCACTGCCGCTAACGCCTCCTCATCCATGGGCTCAGTCGGTGCTGCTGGCGCTGGCGCTGGCTCCCACGGCCTTCTCCTCCAGTCCA